>NZ_CP095732.1:962500-1282857 GCF_020447305.1 Abyssibius alkaniclasticus
GAGGTCCGAACCCACATCTGTTGAAAAAGATCGGGATGACTTGTGCCTAGGGGTGAAAGGCCAATCAAACTCGGAGATAGCTGGTTCTCCGCGAAATCTATTTAGGTAGAGCGTCAGACGAATACCACCGGGGGTAGAGCACTGGATGGGTAATGGGGACCTACAGTCTTACTGATCCTAACCAAACTCCGAATACCGGTGAGTACTATCTGGCAGACACACGGCGGATGCTAACGTCCGTCGTGAAGAGGGAAACAACCCTGACCTCCAGCTAAGGCCCCTAATTCATGGCTAAGTGGGAAAGCATGTGAGACGACCAAAACAACCAGGATGTTGGCTTAGAAGCAGCCATCATTTAAAGAAAGCGTAATAGCTCACTGGTCTAGACAAGTTGTCTTGCGGCGAAGATGTAACGGGGCTCAAGCCATGAGCCGAAGCTGAGGATATGCACGCATGTGCATGTGGTAGCGGAGCGTTCTGTATGCGGTGAAGGATGTGGGTGACCTAATCTGGAGCGTACAGAAGTGAGAATGTTGACATGAGTAGCGATAAACAGGGTGAGAGACCCTGTCGCCGAAAGTCCAAGGGTTCCTGCTTAAAGCTAATCTGAGCAGGGTAAGCCGACCCCTAAGGCGAGGCCGAAAGGCGTAGTCGATGGGAACCAGGTTAATATTCCTGGGCCAGGAGATGGTGACGGATCGAAAGCGTAGTTATCCCTTAACGGATTGGGGTGGCTGCCGGACGGTTCCTGGAAATAGCCCTCCGTAAGATCGTACCCTAAACCGACACAGGTGGACTGGTAGAGCATACCAAGGCGCTTGAGAGAACTGCGTTGAAGGAACTCGGCAAAATGCCTCCGTAACTTCGGGAGAAGGAGGCCCCGTCTTTGGGCAACCAGAGGCGGGGGGCACAGACTAGGGGGTAGCGACTGTTTACTAAAAACACAGGGCTCTGCGAAGTGGCAACACGACGTATAGGGTCCGACGCCTGCCCGGTGCTGGAAGGTTAAAAGGAGAGGTGCAAGCTTTGAATTGAAGCCCCAGTAAACGGCGGCCGTAACTATAACGGTCCTAAGGTAGCGAAATTCCTTGTCGGGTAAGTTCCGACCTGCACGAATGGCGTAACGATTTCCCCGCTGTCTCCAACGCAGACTCAGCGAAATTGAATTCCCCGTGAAGATGCGGGGTTCCCGCGGTCAGACGGAAAGACCCCGTGCACCTTTACTACAGCTTCACACTGGCATCAGGTCAGAGATGTGCAGGATAGGTGGTAGGCTTTGAAGCAGGAACGCCAGTTTCTGTGGAGCCACCCTTGAGATACCACCCTTCGCTTATCTGATGTCTAACCGCGGTCCGTTATCCGGATCCGGGACCCTGTGTGGCGGGTAGTTTGACTGGGGCGGTCGCCTCCTAAAGAGTAACGGAGGCGCGCGATGGTGGGCTCAGGTTGGTCGGAAATCAACCGTAGAGTGCAATGGCAGAAGCCCGCCTGACTGCAAGACTGACAAGTCGAGCAGAGTCGAAAGACGGCCATAGTGATCCGGTGGTCCCACGTGGGTGGGCCATCGCTCAACGGATAAAAGGTACGCCGGGGATAACAGGCTGATACTGCCCAAGAGTCCATATCGACGGCAGTGTTTGGCACCTCGATGTCGGCTCATCTCATCCTGGGGCTGGAGCAGGTCCCAAGGGTATGGCTGTTCGCCATTTAAAGAGGTACGTGAGCTGGGTTTAGAACGTCGTGAGACAGTTCGGTCCCTATCTGCCGTGGGTGTAGGAGATTTGAGGAGAGTTGCCCCTAGTACGAGAGGACCGGGGTGAACGTTCCACTGGTGGACCAGTTATCCTGCCAAGGGTAGTGCTGGGTAGCTATGAACGGACAGGATAACCGCTGAAGGCATCTAAGCGGGAAGCCCCCTCCAAAACAAGATCTCCCTGAGAGCCGAGGAAGACCACCTCGTCGATAGGCCGGAGATGTAAGTGCAGCAATGCATTCAGTTGACCGGTACTAATCGCTCGATAGGCTTGATTTGATCCAGTAAACGACGAACTCCAACACAGAGTTCCATCCGCACTGAATACAATGAAAGTCATTCGCACCTAACTACATAACGCAAACGCGTTATCGGTATACTTAGACATGGCGCATTGCACTTTGGAAATGCGATGAACAAAAGCATTTCCAGCAAAACTGGGAACCGGTTTTGCGGTTCGGAAATGCGACAAACATAAAGACAAATCTCGTGTTGCTGTTCTTTCCTGGTTTGGTGGTCACAGCGTGAGCGAAACACCCGATCCCATCCCGAACTCGGCCGTTAAGCGCCACCGCGCCAATGGTACTGCGACTTAAGTCGTGGGAGAGTAGGTCACCGCCAAACCTGACAAGAACAGCCCATAGCACCAGGCTTCGATTGCTCTCAATACGATCTCATAAACCCCCAATCCTAAACCCATTGGGGCCAAACCGGGCGCGGCCAAACCGGGCGCAACCCCGACGCCGCCACGGATGAAACGGCAAACCACGCGCCCATATGCGCAAACCATCGCGGGGTGGAGCAGCTCCGCCGCAAATGCGGCAAAACAAAACCAAACCGGGATGCACCCTCCCGACGCCGCCACGGATGAAACGGCAAACCACGCGCCCAAATGCGCAACCATCGCGGGGTGGAGCAGCCCGGTAGCTCGTCAGGCTCATAACCTGAAGGCCGCAGGTTCAAATCCTGCCCCCGCAACCAAAATCCTCAAAGATATCAGATACTTAGAACCCGACACAAACCGTCGGGTTTTTGACGTTCCAGTTTACATCAACGCCACATCAACACCCAGCCAGAAAAACCGCACCAGCACGCATAAGCGCGCAGTCGCAGGCAATGGCGGGCAACTCGCAGTTGCGCACCTTCATTGTTCCGGCCATCATCGGCCCTGTAGTTCCAGACGGTGAATTGACGACGACGGATTCTGCCCTCGGCTTCCTGACCTTGGAACGTCACCATTCGGCGAGGCGGGCGGCGATACGATGCAACAGGACGAATTCCGGAAGTGGCTTGTCGCTCAGGGCCAGACGGAGGCAACTGCCTCGTCTCGGGCGAGCAGCGCCAGGCGCGTTGAACAGTATCTGGGCGATCTGGACGAGTTGTTCGCGCAAGAGGATCGGGACAGCGTCCTTAACCGCTTTGCCTACACCGCCGAGGATGAACGGGCAGAACGCCCCAATCCCTCGCCTGTTCCCATCGACGGTGTCTTGCGCACGGGTCTTGCCAGCCTCCAGCAGGCCCTGAAGCTGTACCATTCCTTCCTGACCGAACAGTCCAATGTGCCCGACAAGGCAGAACACCAGGCATTGGTCGACCGCCTCACCCGCGAGGAAGTCGAGGCGGCGATGCAGGAATGCGATCAACTTGGCCTGAAGGCGTTCCTCGCCCGTGGTGGCTTTGCCAGCCCACAGGTCTGGGTCAGCGATGAAGGCAAGGATCAGACCTATCCCGCGAAGGCCACCGTCGCAGCAGCTTTGGGGCATCTTCCCGATGGCCGCGCCCTCGCAGCGAAGGAATTCTTCAACGGCTTCGGAGAGGCCCAATCATTCGCCAAACTTGAGACTCTAGGGTTCCAGATCATTCGCAAGGGGACCAATGGCAAGGATGACGCCTTCACTCGCGAGAGTATCGAGGGTGCGATGGACGCCTACGAAGAGTTCCGCAGGTCAGGTGCACATGCCGATGCGTTCTCGAGTTTCGGCGAGCCGAAGGATTTTTGGGTGCGGTCCAGCCGCCCGCGCCAGGACAAGCGCTTCCCGACGAAGCCAATTGTCGGGTACCTCTTGGGCAAGGCGTCGAACACATTCAATGGCGGGTGGAGCCAACCGGGCGACGCGGCCGCAAGACTACATTCGGCGGGTTACATTATCGTCGATCAGCATGACACGCCGTTGCCGCTACCCGAACAGCACACGCACCTGGTGCGCGGGGCAGAACGCGCGCGTCTCGTGGCTCTCAACTATTTCATCGAGCCCGCCCGGGAGGCCGGACTTCATTCGGTAACCATCCGCGCCGGTGACCTGCACGACATGTCGGGCCTTGTGAAAAACTGGGCAAATGTCTGCCAGGCGTTGGAGAAAGAGGCTTTCCAGCAGCTTGCTTCGGTCCCGGCCCCCACTCGGACCGGGCCGGAGCGCAGCACCACGACCGAGTATACCTTTGTCCTGACGCAGGACGGAAAGGCGAAGGATCGGTCCATGTCGCAGGCCACAAAGTTCGAGACAACCAACCTGATCCTCTACGGACCTCCCGGCACCGGCAAGACCTACCAGACGGCGTGGGAGGCGGTTCGCCTCTGTCTGGGCGACACCGTTGCCGCTGATCTCTTGGGCGAGAACAAGCGTAACCAGTTGATGGCGGAATACCGGCGCTTGATGTCCGAGGGGCGGATCGAGTTCGTGACCTTCCACCAGTCGATGTCATACGAGGAATTTGTCGAGGGGTTGCGACCTGGCATCGACGAGGACGATCTGTCGGAAAATGGTGCTGGCTTCCGCCTTGAACCTGTCGCCGGGATCTTCCAGCGTGTTGTTCGGCGTGCAGAGGCCAGTGCATGGGATGGCGCGAGCACCGGGCAGGATGCAGATGAAGCGATGCCTGATGCCCCAGAGCTGGACGTCGCTGTGTCTGTGCCGCCCGAGACTGATTCCTTAGATAACAGAGATCGTCAGCCCCAACAGGGTTTGGAAAATGACCTGTTCACCGTGGGTCAACTGCCGCCTGTGCGCGATGGCACTTTCCGGAAACTCGCCCAAAATGTCGCGCAGGAGTTGGCACAGGCACACCCACAAGGTTTCTCCCTCCAACAGTATCGAGAAGCCCTCGTGAGCGCCGGTCGGGAGACGGGCATTGAGCCGACCGGCGGTTGGGAGAAACACAACATGCCCACTTGGGCCAGTCATCCGGACCAGGCATGGTTGGTGCCTGCGGACGCAGCAGTGGCAGCGTCCTCGAATCCTCGAACGAATGGCGGGCAGCAGACGTCGGGCGTCTCAGTCCGGGTCGAGCACAACACCTCAGCTGCGCATGTCCTGATCATCGACGAGATCAATCGGGCCAATATCTCGAAAGTCTTCGGCGAACTGATCACGCTCCTGGAACCGGACAAACGCCTCGGGCGGCGCGACGAAATCCAGCTCTCCTTGCCCTACTCGAAGAAGCGCTTCGGGGTGCCGCCCAACCTACACATCATCGGCACCATGAACACGGCCGACCGCTCGATTGCGCTGCTGGATACCGCCCTGCGCCGCCGGTTCACCTTCAAGGAATTGATGCCGAACCCGGCGGTCCTGTCCCCGAATGTCGGCGGGATCAACCTGCAGAAGCTGCTGACCACGATCAACGACCGCATCGAGTACCTCTTCGACCGCGAACACCAGATCGGGCACGCCTATTTCACCGGCTGCAAGTCTGCCGAAGAGGTCGAGGACGTGATGCGGCACAAGGTCATTCCGCTCCTGTCCGAGTATTTCTACGAGGATTGGTCGAAGGTCGCCGCTGTTCTGGGCGATGGCCCGCAGGGCCCATCCCGGTTTCTGGAGGCGCGCCGACTGACTGCGCCGCCCGGAATTGCCGCTGATGACTTCAGCGGCGAGAGACTGCGCTGGCGGGTGAAGGACAAGTTCGACTTTTCCGAGTTCGCGGCCTGATGCCCGCCTTCTCCGTCCGCGAATGGGAGGCTGTGCCCCATGGTGATGGGGAAGGGTGTATTCCGCCGCACCTTGCCCAGCGCCTTGTGGCACTGGCCAAGGCATCCCCCTTCGCCGGGCGTGGCGGCGGTGGCGTGCTGGAGGATCGCCGCCATGACTTGAAGGCTCGCGGGGTGGTCGGCGTTTTAGCGGTGCCCGGCTGCACCCTCGAAATCCTGCCGAAGATCGACGTTGGCGAAAAGGAAGGCTCGGCGCAAGAGACGCGCGAAATTCGCAAGCGCCTTGTCCACATGCTGGCGGTGGCGCTCGACCTGAAGATCCAGACCGGACGCATGACCGACCTCGACTGGCAGCGCGAAACGCTGCTGGAAATCCTGATCCGCATCTTTTGCGACAAGCTGACCGAGGCGGTTCGCCGAGGCATGCCGCGGCGCTATACTCTCCACGACGACGATCTGCCAACCTTGCGCGGATCGCTGGATATCCCGCGCCAGTTCACCCGCCATCTCGCCAACCCGGGCCGCCTCGCGTGCCACTATGACGAGTTGTCCGAGGATATCGCCCTCAACCGGATCATGAAGGCGACCATCTCGCATCTGGCGGGCATGTCGCGCAACGCGGCGAACGTGCAGCGACTGCGGGAACTGGCCTTCGTCTATGCCGAGATCTCGGAGGTGCAGATCCCCGCCTTGCGGTGGGGCGACGTCGTCATCGACCGCACGAACAGCGCGTGGCAGGAACTCTTTGGAATGGCGCAACTGTTTCTACACAACCGATACCAGACCACCAGC
Organism: Abyssibius alkaniclasticus; assembly: GCF_020447305.1. NCBI lineage: Bacteria > Pseudomonadati > Pseudomonadota > Alphaproteobacteria > Rhodobacterales > Paracoccaceae > Abyssibius > Abyssibius alkaniclasticus. The sequence goes on from NZ_CP095732.1 coordinate 968,974, forward strand.
GCCGGGTCGGGGCAGGGTTCGGCCCTGCTGTTCGAGATGAATGCCCTGTTCGAGGAATACATAGGCCGTCTGGTGACGCGGGCGCTTGCGGGGGCCGAGTTCCGCGTGACTTTGCAGGGTGGCCGCCTTTTCTGCCTCACATCGGTCGATGACGAACGGGGGGTGTTCCAAACCAAGCCCGACATCCTGATCTGGCGCGCTGGCCAGGTCGCCCATGTGATCGACACCAAATGGAAGCGGATTTCCGACCGGATCGACGATCCGAAGCAGGGGGTGTCCCAGGCGGACGTCTATCAGATGATGGCCTACGCCCACCTCTACAAGGCCCCGCGCCTGACGCTGCTTTATCCCCACCATGCGGGTCTGGGTGACGAGGAAGGGATACGCGCGCGGTTCCGTGTGACAGGTCAGGAAACGCTGCTGGAAACGGCGAGCTTTGACATCTCCACCGGTACCGACCTGGTGGATCGCATTCGTGCTCGGATACTCACTGGCCTCGAAGAAATGTCCCCCTCACTCCCGTGAGGGCGAACGGCCAGCCCCTGCGAGGTGCACAATTGTGCCCATCACTCCGTGAGACAATCAGGGCATCACCTGACATCATCAACCAGCAGCGAAGCCCTGCTGCTCGTTGACATCGTGAATCCATGAACCGGGCCGGGCGATGCGCCGCGGTCGAGGCGTCTGGAGCTTGCCTCGTGGCAGGCTTCGCCCGGCTCGGATTTCACCTGCACGCCCGCGCCTGATCGCGCAAAACGGCGTAATCGCCGAGCATCCGGACGATGACAGCCTCTCCCGGAAGCTCCTCGACCTCATCGGCGGCCCGAGCCTGGTCAGCGCTGGTGTAATCGACCACAGGCGGGCAGGGCGCGCGGGCTTCAGAACCTGCCATCGCGCAGCCGGTCAGCCAGAGCATCGCGATCAGCAGGGCGGCGGGCGGCGGCGTCGAGCATCTGGCGGTGGATGGCATCGTTTCTCTCTCTGGCGTCAAGCCGTTCGGCGGCGCGCCCGGCGCGTTCGCCTGCACGGCGCAGGTTCAGGAGGAACAGCAGGATCGCTGCAGAGGTGAGGATCAGGCCCAGCGCCTTACGCGCCGGGCCATGGGCGAGGAGCCAAAGGATCACCGCTGGCCCCGTTTCCAGTCATCGAGCCGGGCGTGGATCGTGACCGCGATGCCGATCAGCGCGATGGCGATCAGCACCCAGCGCAGCGTGTCGAGATAGGGCACCAGGGGCTGGATGGTGGACTGGGTTTCGACGAGGACGTCCTGCAGCACTTCAATACCGGCGGCGCCGACTGTGGCTGCGCCCGCCGCACCCCCACCACTCAGCGTGCGGCTTTCGGCCAGAACCTCGCGTGCAGGCGGCAGTTCCGGCGCGAAGGGCACGGGCCGGGCCGGGAAGGGATCGCCCCAGGACCGTGCAGGCCCGAGGTCGATGTGCATGAAGCCAGATCGCGGGTAAGAGCCAAAGCCGAGAAACCCGACCGCCCGCGCGGCCGCCTCGAAGGCCGCGGGATCGTGGTTCGCCATCGCGATGTCGAAGGCCGTGCCCTGCATGTGTTTCGAAGCCGGTGCCCCGCCGACGGCGCGGTTGTGTTCGGGGCTGCGATAGGCGGAGCGGACGATCAGCGGCTTGCCCAGCCTGTCACGCAGGGCCTGCAGTTTGTCCATGGCTTCGGTGTTGATCTTGATCGCGCCGGTGCCGCGGCAGGCGATCTCGGCGGCCGAGAAATTCGGCCAGCGCCAGGCCTGCGCGGGAACGTCGCGCCAGTGGGGGTAGGTGAGGGTGGGCATGGGATTCTCCAAATGAAAAACCCGCCTCGGGGGCGGGGGATGTGGTCGTGGTGGTGCGGTCGCTTGCCGGTCAGTCGGATCGGCCGCGCTGGAAGGCGTCGAAGAGCATGTCCCGCATCGAGCGGATGTCGGTCTCGATCCGGTCCAACCGGTCACCGTCGGCCTTGCGGTCCTCGCTGCGCTGGCGGTCGATCCTGTCCCGCTCGGAGACCAGCTCGCGGTCGAGGCGGTCAAGCAGGGCTTCGTTCGTGAAGGCCTTGCGCGTGATCGCCGCGATCAGGGCGATGGTGCCGCCGATCAGGGCGGTGAGCGCGGCGGTGATCCCGTGGTCCCGAAAGGCCTGCGCGACCTCGCTGGTCAGGGTAGTCTGGTCGTTCATGATGGTCCTTTCGCGGTCATGCTGTTCAGAAGTCGGTTTCGAGGTAGACCCCAGCACAGTCGTAGGCGACGGCAGCGGCGGTCGCGCCGGTGTTGAGGAACAGCCGCGGCGACAGGAATTGCGTCGCGGCGGGCAGATCGGCGGTGATTTCCTGTTCGAAGACCGCGCCGGAGACCTCGTCCACGACGCGCACCCAGACCGACCCGCCATTCGGCGGGGCGGCGATGAACAGGGTCAACACGCCACCCGTGGCGATGGCGAAGCTCGCGCCCATGTCCGTCAACGTCGGTGCGCCGGTGCCGTCGTTGCGAACCAGCTGCCAGTTCGTATGTGTGCCGCGCTGGAAGCCGATGCCGATGCAATTCCCCGCGGCGGCCAGCGTCAGGGTGGTGGCCAGCGCGGCCGTCGACCCGTAGAGGCCAATAAACCCCATGCCGGTCGCCTGCAGGGTCGTGAGGGACAGGCGCGTGACGAAGGTCCAGCCACCAAGGCCAGCGGCATTGCCGCGCCAGCAGGCCCAGCCAGCAGATCGCTGGTCCGCCACCGAGTCCGCCACAGCCGCCGAGGTCAGCCGCCAGCGGCGCATGCTGGCGGCCAGGTTCGTGGCGGCGAGGGTCGGGTGCGAGACCGTGCCGACCGAGGTGATGGGTAGGCCTTCGCTGGTGATCGTCGTGCCGGTCGAGGGCGCCCAGTTGGCGATCCGATTGACTCCGAAATGCGGCTGGAGCGGGAAGTCCCGGCCCGAAGGGCGCATCACGTCGATCCACGGCGCCCCGGCGCGGTTGCGCGCATAGACCGATGCCTTGCCGGTGGGCGGTGGGGTCGGCGCGGCCGAGAGCCCCGGCAGGACTGTCGGCTGCGGCAGTTCCACCTGTCCGCTGGTGCGGTCGATCCTGATCGCGTCATAGAAGGCCGAGCCATCCGGGCTGACCTTGAAGCTGAAATCGTCGTTGCCGAGAAGGCCGATCAGCGCCCGCGCCGAGAAGCCGGTCTTGAAGGCGAAGGCCGCGTCGTTCGTCGGGGCGGCCTTGTTCACCGTCGCTTCGATCCCCGCGCCCGCGTTGTTCAGGAGGACCGCAGGCGTGTTGACCGAAAGCCGATTGTAGCTGTCGGCCGTCGCCCCGCCGAGGCCCAAGAGTTGCGCAGTCAGGTTCGCCTGGGGCATGCCGACCTGCGTCACGGCATTGGCGAAGGTAACCGTCGGCGTGTTCACCACCGTGGTGCCCCCGGCCCCTGCCGTCGCCGAGCCGATGTTCACGACGGTGGTCGATCCGGACGCGCCGCCGGTGCCGAGGTTCACGGTCTTTGTGACGCCGGTCGTCGTAGCGCCGGTCCCCATGCCATAGGTCGCAGTGCCGGTTGCGGTCCCGATGGTCGCAGTGGCCCCGGATGTCGTCACCGTTCCCGAGGCCGTCAACGTGCCTGAAAACGTCTTGTTCCCGGTGAAGGTCTGTGTGCCTGCGAGGATCGCCAGTTCCGACGATGTGTTGGGCAGCGTGAAGCTGCGCGTGGTCCCTGCGCTGATCCCTGCCAGCGAGAAGGTCGCCTTCTTCGTCGGATCTGCGTCGTTCACCAGGCTGAAGACCGCGTCCGACACATCGCGGGGCTCGCCCACCACATCCCAGGCGCTGCCGGTCCAGACGAGGAACAGGCCCTCGGCCGCGACCCAAGTGAGCCAGCCGATGCGCGGCACCAGCCGGATCCACGCGCCGTCGATCCAGAAGGCGATGTTCAGGTCCCACCCTGACCAGAGGCCAGTCGCGCCCGAGGCCACGAGATGCCGGTTGCCGTCGGCGGGGCTTGCGGGCGGTGCAGTCCGCGTGCGGTCGAGGACCGACAGCTGCACCATGGCATCGAGCAGGCGCAGCGCCTCGTTGTGCGTGACATGCTTCTGCGCCTGCGCCGCCAACAGGTAAGGCAGGCCCAGATGGGTCGTGGTGTCGGACATTTGGGTTCCCGTGGGTTGGGATCAGAATTGCAGCGTGACCGCGGCGGGCGTGCCGCGGCCAAGGCGGTTCGAAAGCTGATAGATGCGGATCGCCAGCGTCTGGCCGGGCCCAAGCGGCGCGCCCCAGTCCGCAGTCTGTAGGGCGGCAGTGTAGAGGACGGAGGTTGTGCTGCTGGTCAGCGTGCGCTTGATCGCAGCGCCGTCGAGGATCTGGACGTCGTAGGATTCCTGGTCCTCGGTCAGCGGCACTTCGACCTGTTCCCAGGCATCCGCGACCAGCGCGCGGGATCGGCGCGTCCAGCGGATGGTCAGATCGCCGGGGCTGCGCGCGATCCGCCACGGCTGTTCGACATGGACCGGTGCGAAGGGCACGAGGCCCCGCCCGGTCGGGGTGAACCCCAGCGCGGCATAGCTGTCGTCGCTCACCGCCCGTGCGGCCGGGCCAACGCGCCAGTTCCACGGCAAGCCAAGGTCAGCCTCGGCGATGGGCAGCGAGGACAGCGTTGCATCCAGTACCACGACCCGCGCCCCCGCCGGGGCCGGGTTGCCCATCGCATTCTCCGTTCCGCGCTGGCCGCGCAGGAGGCGAGTCAGGCGGTACCGGCCTGGCGCGATCAGTTCGGCTGCTCCGGCCTGGACGATCTCCCAGACCCCTGCTGCGCACTCGACCGCCAGCGCATTGGCCCCGCCGAACAGCGCGACGTCCGTCACGCTCTCCAGCGTTCCGGACAGGAGCTCGACGACCAGCGCGTTGCCCAGATCGAAGCGCGAGGTCGGCCCCGGAAAGAAGTCGAAGGCCAACGTCCCGATCCGCGCCCGACTGCCGAAGGTGGTCAGCAACGCGAATCCATCCGTGGATGCGCTGCGGAACACCGCGATCTCGCCCGGCCAGGGGCTGGCATGGGCGGCAATCAGGGGGCGATGGACGGGCTGGTCTTCGCTGATCTGCGGCAGGTCCAGCATCACCACCTCGGGCGTGCCGAAGACGACGGGGCTGGCGAGCGAGGCCGGGCGCGGATCGCCGGGTGGCAGATCGTAGGCGGCGCGGTCCTGGCGCACCGCCTCAACGCCCCGCGCCTCGGCATCGGCGACGGATACCAGCCGGAATTCCACCTCGCGTCCGTCATGCGCGAGCCGGATCACGTCAGCGGGATCGAGGGAAAGACGCGAGGGCGGCAGGCGAAATGTGGCAGTCTCGCGGCCGATCCAGGCTTCCATCAGTGCGCGGCGGCAGCGGCGTTCGGCCTCCTCGGGCGGGATTGCCATGGGGAAGGACTCGGATGCAATGCGCGTCGTGTCGACGGTGATGCGCCGTGCCTCGACCAGCGCGGCGTCATAGTCCTCATCCGCTCGCGCGGCCTGCCACTTCAGGGCCTGGGGCAGTTCGGTCTCCTGGCCACGGGTTAGCTCAAACGCCTCGCCTTCCCGGCTGGCCGCCAGATCATCCACCGTCAGGGTGAGGCTGGATGCCCGCCCGCGCATGACGAAGCGGATCACCCCCTCCGTTTCGATGGCGTCAAACCCGAAGTGGCGGGCCAGGGTGGAAATCGACGCGCGGGGGCTTTCCAGCGCGCCGATCACATAGCCTTCGACCGCGCCCCAGAGGCCGGAGACGTCGATGAGGTCTTCCGCCAGCCCAGCGCGCATGCAGAGGTGGCGCACGAGGGCCGCAAGTGACACCGCGCCCAACCGCCCCGTCAGCCAGTGGCCAAGCCGCCAGTTGGGGCCATCTGTCCAGATGCCCGTTAGTTCGGGGAAGAACGGATAGGGCCGCGCGTCCCAGGTCCACGCCGAACATTCGGGGACATGCACCATCCGGCCGCCGTAGATCGCGGACACCGGATTGTTGGCCGAGGCGCCCCACCAGAGGTAGCTCGCCTCGAGATAGGCGCGCTGGATGGCATCATCGCGCCAGCCGCGCGAGAAGTAAGGCGTGAAGCTTTCGGACGACTTCGGGTCAAAGAAGACATTCGGCTGGTTCGTGCCCCGGTCGATGGCCGGGCAGCCGAGTTCCGTGAACCAGATGGGTTTCGACTGCGGCACCCACGACGTCGGCGTGCCGCTCTCCACCCCGCCCGGCCGGTTGAAATGCGGGTTCGACCACCAGGCCCGCAGATCCTTGTAGCGGAACACCCAAGGCTTGCCCGCGGCGCCATCGGTGATGGGCGTGCGGATCTGGGCCGACCGGTCGGCGGCCGAGGCGTAGAACCAGTCGAAGCCTTCGCCACCGGCGATATTCGCTTGCAGATAGCCCCGGTCATGGATTGCGGGCCAGCCCTCGAGGGCATCGGCATGATCGAACCCGTCGCGCCAATCCGACAGCGGCATGTAGTTGTCGATGCCGATGAAATCGATGTTGGCATCCGACCAGAGCGGATCGAGATGGAAATAGACATCGTCGCTGCCGTCGCTCGGCTGGTGGCCGAAGTATTCCGACCAGTCGGCGGCATAGCCGATCCTTGGACCCGCGCCGAGGATCGCGCGCACATCTGCCGCGAGGGATTTGAAGGCGGTGACGGCGGGATAGCTGCTGGCACCCGACCGGATTGTGGTGAGGCCGGGCATTTCGGAGCCGATCAGGAAGGCATCGACGCCCCCGGCCGCTTTGCACAGATGCGCGTAGTGCAGGATCATCCGGCGCAGCGACCATTCGCCGACCGGGCCGGTCCAGCTGACATTGGTGCCTGACACGCTGAAGTTCGCGGGCGCCGCCGTGCCGAACAGTGCCGACACCTGCGTGGCAGCGGGGGCGGTCTTGTCCACCGACCCTGCAAAACCCGCAGCCGGGGAACAGGTGATCCGCCCCCGCCAGGGGAATGTCGGCTGGCCCAAGGCAGCGGCATTGGCGCTGTAGGGAGTGGGCTTGGTGTTGCCGGGCGGCACGTCAAGCAGCAGGAAGGGATAGAAGGTCACCCGCAGCCCGCGTGCCTTCATCTCCTGAATGGCCTGAACTACCGCGAAATCCGCAGGCGTGCCGCCATAGACCGGACGATCCTCGGCATCTCGGCTGACCAGAAATGCGTCTGCACGGCTGACGCCATTCACGACCCAAGTCGAAGGTGTCGTGGTCTTGGTGTCCACCTCGACGCCCGGCCGCACCTTGCAGTTCCCGGCGCGCAGATCATCTCCAAACCAGGCGACGACGAGGCTGACGCTTTCGACAGCCGGGGCCATGGCCTGCAGCCGATCGAGGGCCACGACGATGTCGGCGGTGTCGGAGATCGCGTTCAGGTTCTCGGCGACGGTCATGCCGCCAGCGCCAGTGGATTTCTTGACCGGGGCGGTCGCATAGGTGAACTCGCCCGAGGCCGGGATCATGGTGACGGCCTTCACCAGCCCCTCGGCCGTGTCGGGATCGGCCAGTGGTCGGAAAACCTCGAACGACAGCTGCGGCAGGCGGTTGCCATAAGTGGAAAGCGGCAGCTCCTCGAAGACGACATAGGCGGTGCCGCGATAGGCCGGGGTGTTGGCGGCGCCCATCTTGGCCGCGATGAACGGGTCGGCCGTCTGGGTCTCGTTCCCCGGATACCAGCGCCAGGTGATCCCCGTCATGTCGAGCGGCTTGCCGTCGGCCCAGATGCGCCCGATGCCGGTGATCGGGCCTTCGCAGAGCGCCACGGCGAAGGACGCGTAGTAGAGATATTCGGTGGTCCGGACCTTGCCGCCGCCGCCGCCCTTGCCGCCGCCCTGCGTGGTGGTCTTCGTCTCCTCGCGGAAATCCGTGGCCCAGATGATGTTGCCGCCGATGCGCATGCGGCCGTAGAGGCGCGGGATGATGGCGCCTTCGGTCGCCGACGTGATCCGCAGGGAATCCAGCCGCTGGCCCTCGATCTTCTGCGCTGGCGCCAGCGAAGACACGATCCAGCTGTCGACCACCGAACCGATGGTGGAGCCGATGAAGCCACCGATGGCGGCCCCGGAAAAGCCGAGGATCGCGCCGCCGAAGGCTCCGCCGATGGCAGAACCGACGGCACCGAGGACGAGCGTGGCCATGTGGAAATCTCAGCGTGCAGGAAACAGGAAGGCGAAGGCGATGCGCCGTCGCCACGCGGGTGTCAGCGGTTCCTCGATCACGCCCAGCCGCTCATAGGCGTGGAGGAAGGTGTCGGGGCCGGTCAGGATGCCCACATGCTTGGCGATGGCGCGGGGCATCATGCCGAACAGGACCAGCGCGCCAGGTGGGGCGTCGGCCGGTGCGATCTCCGGCATCATCTCCCGTGCCCCATCAGCCAGCACCTCGCGCGGGCCGGTCTCACCCCAGTCGCGGCTGTAGGGCGGGATCGGGAACGGCTCCGGCCCGACGACCTCGCGCCAGACGCCGCGCGCGAGGCCGAGGCAATCGCAGCCGACCCCGCGCAAGCTGGCCTGGTCGTGATAGGGCGTGCCCAGCCAGGACCGCGCGGCGGCGATGACGCGGGTCGGATCGGACACTGTCACTTCGTTCGATGATTCGTCCGAGTGATACCGGGAAGCATCACCGGGGTGTCGTCGCCTACTCAATGCACGCGAATTTGGCATCAAGAGTATCCCTTCAGTCTCGTGCGCACCGGCGTTGTGAGCGGCGAATTGTCTAATCAATGGTATCATTAAATAAAGATGATCCTATTCTTGTGAGGCATGGGGGATCATATTTGTTGCATGACCTAGGAGGCTACCAAATGACCACGAAGATCCATCCCGCCGCGCTAAAGTACTACCGGGACGAAAAACGCTGGACGCAGGAGCAGCTCGCCGACGCGACCAAAGGCAAGAACCGAGTCAGTCTGCCGACGATCAAGCGGATCGAAAGCACCAAGAGTGCCTTCTATCGCGCCGAAGGTCGCACTGCGGAAGGCTTGGCGAAGGCTCTCGGTGTCACGGCAGATGCTCTCTCGAAGCCGCCCACCAACGAGGCAGAGCGTGAGGCGTCGCTCAGGAAGTTCGGCTATCGCCCGTTGCGCGCCATGCTTGATGCAGAGACAGCCCTAGCCTTCAACATGGTCCAGCACATCTACGGCATTCCCGTTCATTCGCAGATTGTGATGGCGCCGCTGTTTGCGGCACTTCTGGCGGAAGGAAGCCTTGCCTGGCGCCGCGAACGTGTCGCTGAGATCGAGGAAGCTGCAGCAAGGCTGATGGCCCTCGGCGGTGGCCACTTCGCTTTCGCGAACTCTGCGTATCGCGCTGAAGATGGTGCGCATCAGGAGAGGCAGTGCATTCAGAACCGCGATCTTTTCGGAAAAGAAATCGCGGACGATGTATATGACCTTGGTTACGACCCCTCCCAGAACAACCCCTTCGCGGATTTCATCAGGCACTTCGCGGCACAGGTTGGGGCTAAGACAATCTCATTTGATCGCGATTCTGGTTGGAAAACCAGTGAGGGTATGCCCGAATATCGGATTGGCGCAGAGTTCATCAGCGATCTCACAGGAGATGATCCCGATGCTGAGTATGCCCTGTTGCGCGGGCATGTCAGGCTTAAGGACATCCCGGCTAACCTGCTCGGAGATGAGCATGCGGACGAAAGGATAGCCTGGATCGTCGGCCGTATTCCTTCTGAAGAACTCGAAAAGCGCAAGGCCGAGATGGCCGAGCTTCTTGCGTTTGTCGGCGATCTGGACGTCGAAACCTCTACAGATGCGTCAGATAAGGGGGAGGATGGCCATCATGCCTGACGTCCGCTTCACCCGTCACGCCGAAGCAAGGATGCGACAGCGCGGGTTCCGCAACGCCGACATCGGCCTTGTCCTCAGTGTCGCAACCCGTGTGGCAGACGATGCTTTCTTTCTCAGCGACAAAGACGCCGCCCGCGAGATTGAGCGACGTCGTCGGGAAATCCAGCAGCTTGAACGTCTGCGCGGCACCAAGGTCATTGTTGAGGGCGAGAGCCTCGTGACGATCTATCACAACAGCGGAAAGGCGGCCTCTGCCCAAGGCAGAAAGCACAGGAGAGTATCATGAACCACGTAAGCATGACGAATGCGGTCCTTGTCTCCTTGCCTATGCCTTTCGTCGAGGCCATTCTGGCGGCGCGATCAGCGCTCGATGACGATGCGGCAGTGGCCCTGCACAAGAGCCTTGAGATCGCGCGAAAGCTTGACCGGCCTGTATCCGATCAGCCGTCGCATTTGATCCCTACGCCAGAGCGCGGAAAGTACGCCGCAGAGTTTCTGGGGGTGCGTTTCGCGGCCGATACGCTTGCCGGTGTGTTTCGTCGGATCGTCGAAATGATGGCTGAAGTCGCGCCGGAAGCGTTGGCGTCGCTGTCCGAAATCCGTACACGCGGGCGGCGCCTTGTCGCAATGAATCCCTGTCATATCCATCCTTACAGCCCCCATTTGCCGGTGCTTCAAACGGATGCCGGATGGTGGATCAGCAAGAACATCAGCCAGGATCAACTGGTATTGGCACTTCGTAAGACCTGTGAGGTGTCGAGGTTGACCTTCGGGAACGACATCAAGTTCCCATTGCGGTAAGTCCGACCCGGAAACACAGTGAACGCTTGAAGCCGATCCGACAGTTTCATCACAACACCGCCCCCTCGTGGCCGCCGTCCTTCGTAGCATAGCGCAGGACCGCGTCCTGACCCGGGATGTGCGGGAAGCCTCGGAAGTTGGCGACATTGGCGAACTTCGTCTCGCATGTGGCGATCCGCTTGTCGCAACCCGCCCGGACCACAAAAGCATCCGTCGCTGTGATCGGGCGCACCGGCGCTTCCAGCAGGGTCAGGATCGCCACGCCGTCGGCGAGGTCATGCGACAGCAATTCGACGCGCCGCCCGGCGTTCGCACCGGTCGACCATTCGACCAGCCCGTAGGCAAACCAGCCTGCCGCGAAGGGGCCGAGGCCGGAGGCCGTGAAGGCGCGGTCGCGCAGCACATCGATCACGGCACCGTTCCCCTTGAAAGCCGGGGCATCAAGGTTCACCCCGCAGCGCGCATCGCCCAGCGCGGCATCGCAACTCGCCTGAAACGTCCGCCCGACCGTCTGGCCGAGGACATGGGCAAGGCTCCGCACCTCCGCTACGAAGGCGAGCCGCCCGCGCCGGATCTGGCCGATGGCCCCGCGGCGCAGAAGCACGCGTTGCGCCGGGCTCGCCCAGTTCACGCGCCAGACCTCGACCGCCGCATTGTCCCAACGGCCGTCCAAGATGTCGGTCTCGGTGATCCGGTCGGAGGACAGCACGCCTTGCGCGTCCTGCGCGTCGACCGAGAGGTCGGAGCCAGACCGCACCTCTGACGCGGTCAGCCCGCTTTCAGGCTCGAAATTCGTCTCGTCGAAGTTGAGCGTCCGGTCGTGGTCGGTGAAGCCGAAGGTCACGCCATCGGCGCGGGTGATCCGCCAGCACCAGGCAAGTGTCGTGGGGCCTTCGTCAAGGTGGGCCTGCAGTGCCGGGTTCAGGGCTTTCATGTGCGGATTTCCACGAGAGGGATCGAGGTGATCGACCCGAGGCGTTCGAGGTCGAGGGTGACGTCGAGGGCATCGGTGTCGAAGCGGACCGGGACGTCGAATTCGAAGCCTGCGGTGATGGCGACGCCCGTGGCCGGGGCGGTGGTGAAGGTGATTAGGCCAGTGGTCGTGGAAACCGACCAGCCGGAAGCCTGGGGCGTGCCGTTCAGGGCGATGGTCACCGTCCCGGCGACGGGCTTGGTGATGGCCCGCGTCCAGGACTGCGCGCCGGAGGTGTAGCGCTTGGTGAGCTGAAACTGGGTTGTGATGCCGTTGCCGGTGCCGATGGGCTGGTTGGTCGGGCCAGGCGTCTGCGACGGCAGGCAGGACTTGAAGTCAGCCCAGTCCTTGAAGCGGAAGCCATGAAGGCGGCCATTGCGGGCCTCGAAGAAGGCCACGACCGCGGCCAGATCGTCAGCGCGGCGGATGCCGTAGGCGACATCGTAGCGGCGGCGGCTGTTGGCCCAGCTGGCGTTGCGCTCCTCGGCCCCGCTCGCCAGTTCGACGATCTGGGTGCGCCGTTCCGGGCCACCGCGCGCGCCACGGCTGATGTTGTCCGGAAACCGGACCTCGTGAAACGCCATCATATCCCCCTCCGACCCATCGACACGGCGCGGGCAATGTCGCTGGCAACCTGCGTCCGCGACTGGCGGAAGCTTTCGGTGTCGCGGGCGTTGATCGTGACATTGACGGTCGAGGCGCCCGCCTGGCCGTACCCTGCCGCCTCGCGCCGGGAGAGAACCCGTTCGCCGCGTTGCAGGATCGCGGGCACCTCGTCGGGCCGCAGACCGGCCCAGCCCCCGTTGTGCATGCGCGGCGCGCCCGCAAAGGCCAGCGCCGGGACCATCCGGCCGGGGCTTGGGGCGCCGACCGTGCCGCCCGCATGGAGGAGGTTCGCGAAGATCCCGCCCGCCCCGCCCAGCGCGCCGGAAAGGGCGTTGGCGATGGGACCTAGGATGAAACGACGGGCGGCGAGCTTCGCGAGGTCGGCGATCATCGAGGTGACCAGATCCCGGAAGTCGAGTCTGCCGGTCTTCACGAAGTCGCCTATGGCGTTCTCGGCGCTCTGGAAGGCCCCGACCAGCGCGCTTCCGATGTCCCCGCCGATGTCGCGCGCCTTGGCGGCATAGTCGGCAAGTGCTGCCGTGACGGCCTGCCAGCCGGTGAAGGCCGTGTCCGCACCCTCGGCGGCCGCAGCCCCGGCGTCGCGTGCGGCGCCGCCTGCGCCCTCGGCGGCGGTGGCCGTATCGTTCAGACCGGTGGTCAGGGCATCGGCCGAGGCGGCGGCATCTGCCAGGGCGGTCTCTGCCTCGGTCCCAGTGCCGGTCACCGCATCCTTCAGCGCCTGCCAGCTGGCGAGCGGCCGACCGGCGGCATCGGCCAGCATGCCTGCGGCCTCGCGATAACCATCGGCCCGGGCGCGGGCATCGTCAGCCATGGCCCCGAGCCCGAGATCGGGCGGTTCGAGATAGCTGCGCGCGAGTGCGGCCGAGAAGGCATCCGCGGCGGCAGCACCGGCAGCGGTCGCAGCCCCTTCGAAGGGATTGCCGATGCGGCCGAGTTCCACAGGATCAAGTGTGCCGATCCGCACGCCACCTTCGCCCGTCGCCCATTCGGGCAGGAGGGCCAGCGCAGCGTTCAGCGTCTCGATGAAGCTGTTGATGCGCGTGACCACGCCGTTCAGCATCGCCTCGACGCCGGAGATCAGCCCGTTCGCGGCCTGGAAAGCGAAGTCGCCGATGGCCCCGGGCAGACTGCCCCAGATTGCGACCGCCGCGTCATAAGCGCCCTGGAAGACTGCCGCAGTCCGGTCGCCGAAGCTGACGACGCCTGCAATGGTGCCTTCCAGCGCCGAGAGACCCGCTGCCTTCAGCCCCTCCCATCCGGCCGCCATCCGCGCCAGCGCCGCATCCAGCGACAGACCGATGCGTGACCAGACCTCGCGCGCCAGATCACCCAGCAGGCGAAACGCCTCGCCCACGCCACCGACCCGGGTCACCAGTTGCGAGAACTGGTAGACCAGCTCGCCCGCCCCGACGATCAGCGCGCCGATGCCGGTGCGGATCAGGGCGCCGCGCAGGAACACGAGCGCTGTCGCGAGGCCGCGCACCGACAGGGCCGCGGCAGCGAGACCCGCCACCCATCGCCCGGCCATGACGGCCGCGAACGTGGCCGCATAGGACGCCATGCGCCCGAGGTTGCCGATCAGCCCGTCGATGGCCGAGCGCAGGATCCCGCCATTGGACGCCAGCGCCACGAAAGTATTTGCCAGCGCTTCGATGGTAGGGGCGACGGCCACGGCGATACGATTGCGCAGGCCGTCGAACACCAGCGAGACTGTGCCCAGCGCCAGTTGCGTGCGGCGCAGGGCCTCGAGTGCGTCGCCGTCAAGCACCGCCCCGAGATCGGACGCCTGGTCGCCCACCCGCGCCATCTCGGCCCCGCCGTTCCGCAGAAGCGGCAGCAGGCGCGTGGCGTCAGACGCCATGGCCTCGAGATAGAAGGTCATCTCCTGCTGGCTCAGGCCCGCCCGCTCCAGCGTGTCGACGTAGAGTTGCAGGGCTTCCGGCCCCGACAAACGCGCGAACTGGTCGGCGGTGACGCCAACGCGCGGGGCGACATTCTCGAAGAAGTCCGCCATCGGCCCGCCGCCGGTCTGGAGGAAATCCCCGACCCGGTCGTTCACGTCCTTCAGTATATCGGCCAGCTTCTCCTGTTCGATGCCTACCGTCCGCGCCCCGGCCGACCACCGCTGCAGGGCGTCTGGCGTGGCATTGGCGACCTGCGAGAACTGGCGGATCTGCGCGGCGCTCTCCGCGGTGGACCGAACGATCAGACCGAGCGAAGCCGTGGCGGCGGCGGCAGCGGCCCCGAGGGCAAGGCCAGTGCGTCGCGCGAAAGCGGCCAGCCGGGTGTTCGCCAGTTCCATTTCGCGCGACAGGCGGCCGAAGCCGCGGGCTCCGGCCTCGCCCACCCCTTCCAGTTCCGCGCGCACGCGGCGTCCGCCCTCCGCCACGAGGCGGACGGAGACCTTCTTCTCAGCCATTCCGGCGTCCTTCCATCTGCTCGTTCAGCTTGCGCACCATCACCGCCTCGATCTCGGGCAGCAGTTCGGCGGCGATCAGGGCGTTGACGCCCAGCGCTTGCGCCAATGCCAGCGCCGCGCCTATGTCCCAACCGATGACCGCCCCCGGCGCGATCCGCAGCTGGCCGCCGAGGCGCTGGGTCAGGTCCCAGACCTGCCAGCCCTCGACCGTCTGCGGCCGGTTCAGTCTTGCGGGGCAGTCCGGGCAGGGGCCCGCGCAGGCCGCGCAGTAGCCGTTGCCCCCGCCGAAGGACCAGTCGGCGAGGGCGCGGAGGCGTTTTTTTCCGCGTCCAGCATCAGGCCGCGGGCGACATATTGCGCCTGGAAAGCCTCGAAGACCGGCCAGATTTCCAAAAGAGCGTCGATCCCGGCCGGGCTGACGGGCACGAGGTTGCCCGCCTCGTCACCGACGCCGTCCCATTCCAGCACGGCGCGGCGGGCGACGGCCTTGGCCATGGCCAGCGCCATGTCCTCCTGGCTGGAGGTTTCCGAGAGGCCGTCGATCATGGGGTCCGCGCGGGCAGAGACCATCAACGCGGTCGTCAGGGGTGCTACAAGGACGCGCAGGCCGGGCAAGAGGTCCAGCCATTCGGGCCGGTTCGACAGGTTCAGGCGGATCATGGTCAGTATCCTGTGACGGTGTTGACGAGGACGGCGGTGCACATCCGGGCGGGGCTTGTGGCCTTCGCGGCCTGCCAGTCGAAGGTGGCCTGGATGCCCTGGGGTCCGGGGATTTCGATCCGCGGTACCGGCAGGTAGACGGCATGGGCGGTGAAGGTGAAACTGGCATTCGCGC
Source organism: Abyssibius alkaniclasticus (assembly GCF_020447305.1). Taxonomy (NCBI): domain Bacteria; kingdom Pseudomonadati; phylum Pseudomonadota; class Alphaproteobacteria; order Rhodobacterales; family Paracoccaceae; genus Abyssibius; species Abyssibius alkaniclasticus. Next base: position 984,408 of record NZ_CP095732.1, read on the forward strand.
CGAGGCTGTAGGCGAACTCGAGCTCGCAGGGCGTGCCGTCGATGGCCTGGGTGACGAGGGCGCTATCGGCGAAACGCACCTCGATCCGGCCAGTCAGCGTGGCCATGCCCGGATCGGCGCCTTCGATCTTGCCGTCGTTGCGGATGGTCTCGATCCGGTCGAGACCGTTGGCATAGGTGATCTCGGCCGAGACGACGTTCCCGAGCGCCGTGCCGTTGCGCTTCACCACCCCGTTGAAATGGCCGAAGCGTTGGAGGCCCAGCGCGGTCGTTGTTCCTGCGGCCGTAGCGGCTGCGATGGCCTCACCCTGCGCGATCAGCCGGGCAGTCGCCGTAAGGAGGCCCGAACGGTTCATCTGCCACGACAGCTGGTCCATCACGCAGCCCGCGTACATCGCGAACCGCGGCACCTCGGGCATCGCCACTTCGATGGCCATCGAGGGCAGCGTCCAGTTCCCCGACTGGAAGGTGTGGGTCTTGGGCGTGGTCCCCGTCGTGGTCGGGGAACCGAAGGTAGCCTTGAGCCAGAAGCCAAAGGCCTCCACATCGATCGGCACCACCACCTCGCCATCTGCGGTGACGGCGTCCTTGATGGGGGCCAGGGGATCACGGCCGTAGCCCAACAGCTCGCTGTTCAGCAGGGGCTGTTCCGCGCCCAGCGTGGTGCGGGCGAAGGGCATCAGCCGATAGCCGCTGGCGGGCGGGGTGCCGTAAACCGTCTCGAACGCAAGCGCCATCTGCGCCCGCGCGCCCTGTGCGCGTGCCATGGGGGTCTCCTATGTGGGTGAATTCAGGCCAGAGGGCCGGTGGTGGAGTAGTGCAGGACGACGGTGATCACCGCCGCCTTCAGGGCCGCCGCGCCCTCGACGGGCAGGTCGACCGAGGCCGGGGCTTCGGGTTCGACCCAGTCACAAAGGCCGCCCAGCGTCCGGTCGGCCTCCAGAGCCGCGCCGATGGCGGCGACCAGGTCATCGAAGGCGCTGCCCCGGCCGGTGCCCGCCTGGACGACGACCTCCAGCTCGGCGCGGTGCTGGTAGTGATAGCGCAGGGGCGACAGCGTCACATCCGGCTCGCCCGGCTGGCCGTCGCGCAGGGTGATCAGCCCGGACGCCGGGATACGCTCTGGCAAGACATCATCGCGCAGAGTGAGGGCGGCAAGGGGCTGCAGCCGCGCATGCAGCGCGGCGAGGACGGTTTCGCGGATTGTCATCATTCTAGATTCCAAATAGGCTTCGCGCGTTTGACAGCGGCTTGAGCGCGAGGGGTCGATATGATGCAGCTTCTTTCTGCGATCTTGGCGTTCATTGGTGGACTGCTAATGGCTTCCAATCTTTTCGGAACGGCTCGCCTTATTGAGTTTGAAAAAAAGGCTTTGGCTGAGCTAAGGGGCCTTTCATTTGGGGACATCTTCCGGTCGCGAATATCATCGCGCATCTGGTCAATACTTTCTGGCATCTTCTTTTTTGATCGTGGGAAGGGATTGAATCGCAGCGGGCCATATATAGTCGCAGATCCGAAGTATGTTAGGCAGTCATGGAAGAGGTTTGGAGAAGAAGGGGGGGTCTTGGTTGACCTTGGATCGAGCGATGAGAGCTGGGGTAAGGATTTTAGTGATGACGCACTTCAGGTAAGTGTTTTCTATTTTTATCATCCTGATCGCACCGAAGTTGTCACGGAAGGGTTCTCTTACTCGTTTGTTTCAGGCTTTGTTCACAAGATTCAAGTCCTACCTCCAAACTTGTTTGGGTTCGAGGTTGTGCAGGACGAAGAGGTTTTCAATCGAGACTTTATCCCGACGAGCCCCAAACGATTCTTTATACACTTGGCGCCGTTCGTAAGGATCCCCATTATTGGCATTGTTAGAATTCCCAGTAACCCGCTTTTTTCAACGCTCATCGATCATCACATTATGAAAGCGTTTGAATTTTCGCAAAGTGCGCATGCCTCGATTATGCGTATGCACCTGAGCATGAAGCATGACGAAAACTTGGGTTCTGGCTTTCTCAAGGAGATCCAGGATCAAAGTGGTGAAGTGAGTGGAAAGCAGTCGGCTGTTTTCTTGTTCGACGAGTTTCCGCATCCGCATGATCCAAGCTCACAGCCAAGAGCGACAATATGGAGGGCGCTACTCATCCTTCCTTATGTTTTTGGGCTTACGTTGGTGAAAACAGTTTTGCCAGTTCTCAGCATTGTTCCTGCCATTTTGATGATGGTGTTCTATGTTCTGTTTGAGATATATTATTTGATGGTCTCATTGATCTTTAACGCATTCAATCTTGTTGCGTTCTTAATTGCGGGACTGTTGTTTTGGATCGTGGTTCTTCCGGTCGAACTATTTGCTCGAGTAGCTCGCAGACTTACAATTGAGTCCTACACAAGGTTCGCAGGTCTATTTCTTATTGTGGTCGCCTTCATTTTGTCATTCGTGATGAATTAATCCACCCAGCCACGATCAGCCCCGGTACGCCATCCACCGCCCGCTCTGCATCCCGCGCCAGATCCAGTCGCTTCGGCAACCTGACCTGCGGCACCAGCAGGAAAACTGGCGCAGTCACGACGCCCCGGCCTGTCTTCGAGCGCGACGCCACCGCGCGACCCTTCGTGTTCAGCCGCCCTTCGGCCACCAGCAGGCTCGAGCCGCGACGCCGATAGACGAACCGCAGGCGCAACCCTGTCCGTCGCTCCCATTCGCCGGGGGTGATCCGTCCGCCGCGGGTGGATTTGCCCGCGGCCGGGGTGGGGATGGCCAGCCAGAATCCTTCCTTTGACCGGATCAGCGGCCCCGCGTCATGCGCGCCGACGATCACCGGGGCGTTCGACCAGACCATCGCCGCGGCGTTCAGGCTCTCGCCGCCCTTGGGATAGGTCGCGAGGCGGATCGAGTTGCCGAGCCTGGTGCCAAGCCCAGCGCCGGTGATCTGGCCGCGCCAGGCGGATTTGAGGCCTGCGCCCGCCTCGCGCATGGCGGTGGTGACGGCCCTTTCACCCGCGGAGATTTCCGCCTGCATCAGGGCGGCGAGGTCGGGGCTGATTTCCAGCTTCAGCCTCATGCTGGCCTCAGATCGAGGGTCCAGATCAGCCGTTCGCGGTCGCGCAGCGGCTCTCCCTGGATCACATGACTGTCCGCGCCGATGACGATCACATCGCCCGGGCGCGGGGCGGGGAGGTCGGCCACGCGCACATCCACCATCGTCGTGTCGCTGACGAAGCGTCCCGCGCCGAAGTCGGTGACACGGTCGGGCGCGCGGCGGATGATGCGGATCGGCCGTTCCTCGGACGTCGTGGCCGAGATCCAGAGGGCCGGGGCCGCCATGGAGGCATGGGTGAAGATGCGGTCCATGGCGGCGGCAAAGACGGACATGGGTTGGTCCGTCAGTTCGACGTATGCAGGCGGATCGCCAGCCGGGGCCGCTTGTTGACCGGCAGGATCGAGGCCTCGGTCATGACGTCGATCCAGCGGCCTTTCTCGTCCAGATGCTGGCGGGCGTAGAGGGGCAGGCCGATGGTGTTGGCGGTTTCCAGGAGGTTCGCCGGGCCCCCATAGGTGGTGAAGGTGTCCATCGTGCCTAAGGGGAAGGCGACGCCTTCGTTTGCCGGGACCAGCCGTTCGGTCGCCTTGGTCGAGAGGGTGACGGTGCCGGAGTATTCCTCGAACAGGATGCCGCCGAAGGGGAAGTTGCGCCGCACATCCTCGCGCAGGGGCTGGGCACCGGTCGAGGCGTAGAACTTGTAGGCCTCCTCGGTCTTCGGGTGTGCGATCAGCTTGTCGAAGAACTCGCGGCTGACGAGGGCATGGACGCTGGTCATCGCCTCGCCGAGAAGGTTGTCCTCGATGGCCCGCAGCACCTCGCGGACCTTGCCTTGCACGTTGGTCCCCGCAGTGCCGAGGACGAAGTCCACCGAGATCTGCGCCAGGCCGAATTCGGTGAAGTAGTTGTAGAGGGTGGTCCCGGCCCCGTCCTTCACGATTCCGCGCAGCGCGTTCATCTCCATGTATTCGCGGGTCTGGGCATGTTTGCGGCGCATGAGCAGCAGCTTGCGGTTCATCACTTCGACCAGCGGATCGGCCGCGTCGATCGCACCCAGCGCGGGCTGGCCCTGAAGATCGGCAGGCAGGACCACGTCGTCATGCGGGATCCACGGCAGTGCGAAGCTGCGCATGGAGCGGCCCTCGCGGGTGCCGACCGTGGCGGGGCCGCCGAGGGGGACGGAGGGCAGCAGGCTCAGGACGCCCTCGTACTGCTCGATGATGACCGAGCGCTGGCTGACCCCTTCGAAGCGGAAGAGGCCGATCTGGGCGAGGCGGGTGTAGAGGTTGGGCAGGATGTTGATGGCCTGCGTCATCTCGGCCAGCGAATAGCCGCCAGCGTCGAAGGGATTGCGGACGAGGGTCATGGGGATGCTCCGGGGGTGAGGGGATGGGTGCGGCCGGTTGGGCAGCGTCAGACGGCGTCGCGGGCGATGATGCCGACGGCGGCCAACTGGGTGAGTTTTGCGGCGATCTTGGTGCCGTCATCGACGGTGGCGTCGTAGGCGAGGCCTGCGCGCGAGACGATGACCGGGCCGCGGGCGACGACGATGCCGGAGGCATCTGCCAGCGTGGCGTCGACGGCATAGAGGAGCACCGCCGTGGCGGTCTGTGCTCCATCGGTGCCGCCGCTGGTCGCGAGCTTGTATTTGCCGCTGGCCGTGATGCGGCCGAGGACGGCGCCGACGGGATAGGGCATGCCCGCGAGCAGCGTCACCACCTCGCGGGTGTAGTTCGGGTTGACCTCATATTTGAGGACATCGCCCATGCTGGGCGGTTCCGTCAGGACGGGCATGGTTCAGTCTCCATGATGTTGGGGGATGGGGTGCGCTGGGTTCAGCGCGAGGCGGCGGCCGACTTCTTCGCAGCCGCGACGATGGGGCTTTCCTTCGCGCCAGCCGCCGGAGCGGTGGCAATGATGCCCGCGGCATCGCTGCGCGCGGCGAGATCGGCCAGCACCTTGGCGCGCAAGGCTTCGGGTTTCACGCCCTTGGCGACGGCGTCGGCGGCATCGATCTGGATGCCGAGCCGGGCGGCTTGCGCACAAACCTGCGCGACCTCGGCCGCCTCGGCGCGGATCGCTTCGGGGGAGATCGCGGCCGCCTCGGTTTTCGGCGGCGCGACTGCCGTGGGCGCGGCCGGTTCCGGCGGGGTGCTGGCGGCAGGTGCGGCCGCAGGCTGCGCATGATCTTCGGGGGCGGTGGTCATCATCGGACCCTTTCCTATGGGGGGGGTTGTGCCGCGGGGTGCGGCGGCGAAAGCGCGGAAGGCGGTGACGGGATCGGCCACCTCGTCGGCGAGACCGGCGAAGACCGCCGCCTCCCCGCGGAAGACGGCGGCCTCGGTGCCCAGCGCCCGAAGTGCTTCGAGGCGGCGACCACGACCTTCGGCGACGGTTTCGGCGAAGAGCTGCCGCAGGTCCTCCAACTCGCCCGCGATCCGGTCGCGTACGGCCTCGGGCAGGGGCTGGTAAGGGTTCGCATCGACCTTGCGGGCCCCGGCATGGATCAGCGTGACCGCGATGCCCTTCTGGTCCAGCGCCCCACTCATGTCGCTGTGCATGGCCACGACGCCGATGCTTCCGACGGCCCCGGTGCGGGGCAGGATGATCCGGTCGGCCTGCGAGGCCAGCGCATAGGCGGCTGAGAGGGCGTGATCGGCGACAAAGGCCTGCACAGGCTTCTGCGTCCGAGCGGCCCGGATACGATCCGCGAGGTCAAAAGCTCCCGCCACTTCGCCGCCGAAGCTGTCGATATCGAGGGCGATGCCGCGGATCGCCGGATCGGTGACGGCCGCCTGCAGCTGGGTCGCGATCCCCTCGTAGGAGGTCAGACCGGAGGATTGCCCGATCCAGGCACCACGATGCACCAGCGTGCCCGCGATCTCGATGACGGCGATCCCGTCCACCACAGCGAAGGGCTGGCTTCCGTTCCGCGCCTGGCGGCTGGTCAGGTCGTCGTTGAAGAGAGAGGCGCGGGCAGGGAGTGCGGCAGTGGCCTGATCTGCGGGATCCACGGGCATTCCCTCGACCGTGATTTCCCTGCCGGTGATCCGCGGACCAAGCCCGGTCAGGAAGGCCAGCGCCTTGGCGGGATCGACCATCAGCGGTGTGTTGAAGACGCGCTGGGCGATCTGGGTGTGGTGCATCATGCGTCCTCCGCGGGCCGGGGTTCCCGGTCCTCGCCGTCGTCTTCCTGATTGCCGTCGTCCTGCTGATCTTGCTGCCGGTCCTCGGCATCACCTGACCCAGCGCCGCCACCGACCGCCTGCGCGGGCGATCCTGGCCGCCGGAAGTCGAGCCCGAGTTCCGCCTCGCGCTTGCGTTCCGCAGCGATCTCGCGGTCGACCTGTTCTGCGTCGTAGCCGCGCTCGGCGATGGCCTGCGTTCGGGATTTCAGGCCTGCTTCGATCTGCAGGATTTCGGCCGCCGCATCCTTGGCCGGATCGATCCAGTCCCACTTGGTGGGGAGCCAGTCGCAGGCGAGGTATGCGCGCCGGTCGGTCGCATAGCCTGGCAGATCGATGGCGCCCGCCAGCACCGCCATGTCCATCCAGCGTGTCCAGACAGCGCGGCAGAGCTGATAGACCATGACCGAATGCTGGAAGGCCGAGATGCGGCGCCGGAAGTCGACGAGGGCGATCCGCGTGTTCGAGAAGTTGCCCTTCGCCGTGTCGCCGGTCAGGTACCCATAGGGCACGCCCAGCGCCGCGCCGATCTGCAGAAGCGTGCGGTACTGGAACGGCTCGTAAGTGCTGCCCGAGTCCGGCGTTGATGGCGTGGTGACATCCTCGCCCGGGTCAAGCCGCACCACCTGTCCGGGTTCCACCTCGAGGTCGTCCTCGGCCGGGTCGAGGGCGGTTTCCGGGGCAGGCGATGTGATGAACATCGCGAACATCGCTGCGGTCTTCTTCCGCTCCAGTTCCGCATCGTCGTAGAGGTCGAGGGTGAAGAGCTTCACCGCGGCCGCGGCGAAGCGTGACACGCCGCGCAGCTGGCCCGCCTCCACCGGGTCGAGGATGTGGATCACCTCGGAGGCGGGAACCCGCACCGTTTCGCTCGCCAGCCCCGGATCAGTCATGTCGCCCGGATGACGGCGCAGGAAGTGGTACGCCACGCGCCGCCCGATCCCGTCGAATTCGATGCCCTGCCGGATCGATCCCGCGCCGGGCAGGATCCGGGTCATGTCCTGGGGCAGCATTTCCGAGGGCAGCATCTGCAACTGCATCGGCACGGTCAGCCCATCCTCCGGCCGCCGCGTCCGGATGCGCAGGAAGACCTCACCTGCCAGAAACACTTCGCGCGCGGCGCGACGCTGAAGGCCGAAGAAGTCAGTCAGCCCCTCGGCATCGGCCTCGTCCGTCCAGGCGAGCCAGAGCTTCTGCAATTCCTCCTTCCTGGCGGGATCGGTGATCTTTGACGAGGGCTTGATCCCGTCGCCCACAACATGGTTGGCAAAGGCATCGACGGCGTTGGCCGCATAGCCATTGTTCCTGACCAGCCAGCGCGCCCGTGCGGTGATGGTCTCGCCCGAGGCCGCGATCAGCGTGTTCACATGGGCGCGGGTGGCGCGGAACCCGCGCATGCGCCGATGGGATTGCGCGGCGTCGAAGCCACCGATGATCGAGCCAAGGCGCTGACGGAAGGCATCCAGCACCATGGTCACAGACCCTTCGTCGCGACCGTGGCCCAGCGGCGGCGACGCGGAGTAGAAGAGGCCGTAGCAATCCGGCCCTCCAGATCCCGGATCGCCGCCGCCAGTTCGGCGTCCGATCCATAAGTCACGGTCTTGCCGTCGTAGCTGACGCTGCGCAGCCCGGCAAAGCGGGCTTCCTGCAGCGTGGTCAGCAGGGCCTGCATGCGTTCCAGGTCCATCAGTCCCTCATGAAGTTCGGGGTATAGGCCCGCCGTTTCCGGCGTGGCGTGGTCAGGGCTCCGGCCTTGGGCTGGGCCGGATCGGGTGGTGTGGTGTCAGTTGCGACGGCCGCGGGCATGCGCGTTTCGACGCCCGCCTGCGCCTCGAGCCGCCGCCAGGTGGCTTCGTCCCATCGGTCGGCGCCGAGGATCCATGCCGCGGCACGGGCGTAGACCCGGCAGTCCAGCGCCTCGTTCCGTTCGCGCATCTTCTGCCATTCCTGGTGGGCATAGCCGCGCTTGTTGCGGATCGTGACCAGCTGCTCGGCAACGAGTTGCTTCAGCCATTCGGTGTCGGCCCAGCCGGGCAGGTGGATCGTGCCGGGAGCGTCGAGCACTCCGGAGGTGCGGTCCTCATCCGAGGGGCGTTCGATCCGCAGGAACCGATAGGTCTCGGCCTTGAACGTCGCGGTCGCCACCGACCAGAGCCGCGCGCCGCGGCGCAGCCGTTTCCCGCCGATGGTGGCGTCAACGAAGGTCGGGCCCGACACAGGGGCTGCGCGGTTGAAGCCCTCAAGCCCCTTCAGGGGCGCTACCTGTTCGAACCCGACCTTGCGCGACCATGCGTAGACCGCCGCGGCCTCATAGCCGGTGTCGATGCCAAGCCGTGCCACCGTCATGAAGGCACCGTTGGCATGCTGCCACGACCGGCCGAGAAGGGCGGTCAGCTTGTCCCACGCCGCCGGATCGTCGGGCCCGCCCGGAATGACGATGTGATCGACGAGCCAGGACTCGAGGCCCCGGCCCCAGGCCCAGATGTCGACCTCGATCCGGTCCCTCTGCACGTCGGCGCCTGCGGTCAGGAACAGGCCAGCCGCAGGCACGGTGCCCGGCTTCCACGCCTCGCGCCGATCCGCCAGCCGTTGCCATTCCGGCGCATCGCCGCTTTCGACCCATGTCTCGCCTAAGAGCGTGTTGCGTGCTACGCGCAGTGTCTCGTCCGACCCCTGGGCCGCCAGCCATTCCCGCGCGACGTCGGACCAGCTTTTCCACCCGAGCGGCGAATAGAGCGCCGAGAGGTGGAAGCCGATGGCCTTAGGATTCCTGGAGAGCGCCGTCGCCCGCCATTCGCCGCGGGCCAGCATCTCGGTCTTGTGGTGCTCGGCGATGGGCCGTTCGCATCCCTCGCAGTGGTAGGCGGCGGTTTCGGGTTTTCCCTTTGCCCAGCGCAGCCGGTCGAACTGCAGCCACTGCATCGTGCCGCAGTGCGGGCAGGGGACGAAGTAGCGCCGCTGGTCGGTTGCCTCGAACTCGCGCTCGATCCGGGACAGCCCCCGGATCGTCGGGGTCGAGACCATGAACACTTTGCGCCGATGCGAGAAGGTCGTGGTCCGCGCCTCGGCCAGCGTGACTGGATCGCCTTCCTCGTCGGCCGAGGCCGGATAGGCGTCGACCTCGTCGAGGAAGACATAGCGCGCGGGCATCGACCGCAGGCCGGTGGCGCTGTTCGCGCCGGTCAGCACCAGGATGCCGCCGGGAAATTCCTTCGACAGCATCGAATTGCCCGCATCCCGCGACCTTGCCGGGTTCACCCGTTCGCGGAGCACCGGGCTGTCCGCAATCAGCGGATCAAGACGGCCCCGCGAGGTCCGCTTCGCCAGTTCCAGGCTTGGCAGCACCGCCAGCATCGGCCCCGGAGCGTGATGGATCACGAAGCCGATCCAGTTGTTCCCGGCCTCGGTCGCGCCCACCTGCGCCGCCTTCATGAAGGTGATGCGCTGCGCCGGATGGCCGGGAGAGAGCGCATCCATGATCTCGCGCAAGTAGGGCGCGCGGGCGGTGCGATAGCGCCCCGGCTCCGCCGCGCCGCGTGAGGACAGCCAGCGATGCTGATCCGCCCATTCCGACACTGTCAGGTTCGGATCAGGCCGCATTCCCTGCCGCCAGACCCGCAAAAGGTCTTCGGCACCATCGAAACCGAGGTCGAGACCGGCCGTCAGGTCGTTGTCATCGTCCTCATCATGCAAGCGAGACCCGGAGGTCGGCGAGGGCGTCGAGCTGTTCGCGGACATGGGCTTCCAGCACCCTTTGCATGATCGCGGTCTCGATCGTCACCGATGCCCCGGATTGCCGTTCCACCTCCGCCATGATCTGCGCCGCCATCAGCGCGGCCACCCGTCCGGGCCAGGTGACCCAGACATCCCGTTCCTGCCGCGCGAGGCGAAACACCAGCGTTTCCGCCCGCGCGCGGTCGACCAGAGTGCCCTTCTTCTTCTGGACCGCGATCTGCTTGTCCTGCGCGGCATAGACCGTCAGAAGCGTGCGGGCCTTGATGTATGACGAGGTCTCGCCCGCACCGCTGGCTAGCCCATCCCCACTCACGCTGCGCCGCTGCTGGTCGGGATCCGTCATCTCGGCCCGCCGCACATCCGAGGCCGCGGCGTTGATCGACCCGTCGTCATGGACCACCAGCCGCCCGTTCTTGCGCGCCTTCTGCACCCCGCCGCGAGACAGGCCGGAATGCGCCGCGTACTCGCGTTCGCTCATGCCCTTCATGGTGCGGATAATCCAATCAAGCCAATGATATCGCTTGGTACTCAGTTGATTAGAGGGCGCGACAGAGCGAGTCTGATCGCAAGGAAACGATGCAACTCAGCGAAGGATTGCCCGCCATGACCACCCGCCGCGCCGCCTCGAACGACAAATCCCTCGACGCCTTCATCGCCGCCAAGGCCGAGATTGACGTGATGCTGGAGCGCCTGAAGGCCCTCAGCGACGACCATTTCGAGACCCACCCCGACGAGATCCATTGGGGGCATGTCGGGACGCTGAAGCACTACGCGGGCCTGCTGCGTCAGATCACCGACAGCGCCTTCAAGGAAGGCGAGCACGCTGCCTGACGCTCCGCGCGGCGCCAAGGCCGCCCCGTCCGACTACGGGGCTTGCCTCCGTAGAAGGCGTGCACACCGCGCGCCACAGCGCCCGGAGGCCCCCATGACCACCCCGTCCGACACCCAATCCCTGATCCTCTCCCGCGCCGCGACCCGGCCGGGCAACCTCGCCCTGCCGCTGCCCGAGGGGCTGGTCGGCGCCGCAGCCAAGATGGTTGTCGGCAAGATGATCGCCCGCGGCTGGCTCGAGGAGGTCGAGGCCAACCTGCGCCGTGGCGAGCCGATGTGGCGCGAGACCGGCGACGGACATGGCACCACGCTGATCGCCACCGAGGCCGGGCTGGAGGCCATCGGGATCGAGCCGGTGGTGGCCAGTGCGGTTGTCAGCGCGCGGAGGGCGAAGCCCAAGGCGGAACCCGCGGAAGCGCCCGAAGACACCGGCACCGCGAAGCCCGTCGCCATCCGCGCTGGCACCAAGCAGGCCCAGATCATCGCCATGCTTCAGCGTCCCGAGGGTGCCACCATTGCCGAGATGGTGGAGGCCACCTCGTGGCAATCGCACACGGTCCGCGGCTCGATCTCAGGTGCCCTGAAGAAGAAGCTGGGCCTGCCCATCACCGCCGAGAAGGTTGAGGGTAGGGGGATGGTGTATCGGATCGGATGACGACGCGATGAGCCCATAGCGGTCACCCGCTATAGATGAAGGCAGAGTCTTCGCGACAAAGTTTCGTCACTGTTGAAAGCTAAACACATGGTCGGATTGCGCCATTTATGGCGCGCAAGGGGCAAATAGAATGTGGAAGGTTCAAGCGATGTTGCGCGTGCTGAGTGCGGTTTCTGTGTCATCTCTCTTGATGGGCTGGCCCGGTAATGTCTTTGCGCAGCAGGACGAAGCCGCGTCCACCCCCAGCGCGGTGTCGAATGAGCTGGCGGGAAAAACTGCCCGCTTCTTATCTGATAGGCACGGATCAGGCGTCGTATACTTTGCTCAGGATGGCCGCACATTTATGTGGAATCCCGGTCAATTTGACGTTCTGACCGGCAACTGGTCCGGGGAGACAATACAGATCAGTCAAGGCTCCCCGAAAACTCTCACAGTGATCGACATTATCACTGTCACCTTCCCCGATAGTTTTGAAGATCGGGGAGGGGTTTTTGCATTTCTTGAGGCCAACCGAATCCATGATGATCTGGGTGTGGAAGAGGTCTCTGAAGGCGATATCCTGACTTTAGAGGATGGAAAGCCGCCTTGCCGAATGTGTCGTGTGGACATGACCTTCTCGCAGATGCTGGGAAATTGACGAAGCAAACAAGACGCGGTTGTGAGCAACGTCCCCTCCGTCCCGCAAAGCTGACACAGCGTCTGGTTCTCTACCACGTTAATCGCTCGCAAGTATCGCCTTCCGCCCCGTCGCCAACTCCCACCGCCGCACGGCAACGTCGCAGTAGACCGGGTCCAGTTCCACCGCGCAGCAGCGCCGCCCGGTGCGTTCCGCGGCGATCAGCTGGGTGCCGGAGCCGCAGAAGGGTTCGAACACCAGGTCGCCGGGGTCGGAGAATGCCTCCAGCACCGCCTCCACCAGCGCCACCGGGAACACGGCCGGGTGGGATCCGGCGGCGCCCAGCCCGCCCTTGTGGCGCATGATCCGGAACACGCTGTCGGGGATGCGATGGCTCTGGATCGCCTTGCCGAAGCCGGTCTTGCGGTGGACCGTGCCGTCGGCCCCGCGCAACCCGCCGCCGCCGAGGGTCTCGCCTGCGTGCTTGCTCTCTACCGTCTTGTTCGGCTTCCGCGGCTGGCGGTTGAAGTGGAAGATGAACTCGTGCGACGGCGCGAGGCGGCCGTTCCAGTCGCCCGGAAGCCCGGGCCCCTGGTCCCAGACATACCAGCCGAAGCGCCGCCAGCCCTGCGCGCGCATCCAGTCGAGCCAACCCTCCCAATACGGGATCCACTCGCCATCGCGATGGACGAGGCCGAGGTTCACCAGCAGCTGGGCATCGGCGGTGACGGGCGCCGCGGCGAACATGCCCTGCATCAGCGCATCCCAGTCGCCGACCTTTTCCTTCGCCGCGCCATAGTCGCGCTGCTGCGCGTAGGGCGGCGAGGTGAAGAGGAGCGCCGCCTGCGCACCGTCCATCAGCCGCGCCACCACGGCAGGGTCGGTGGCATCGCCGCAGATCAGCCGATGATCGCCCAGCGCCCAGATGTCGCCCGGTCGGGTGATCGGATCGGCCGGGGCCTCGGGGATCGTATCGGCGGTGTCATCATCGATGGGTGTGCGGTCGTCGGCATCGTTCAGCAGCGCGTCCAGTTCGTCCTCGGGGATGCCGATCAACCCGAGGTCAAAGTCCTCGGCCATCAGGCCCCGCAGTTCCTCGAGCAGCAGCGCCTCGTCCCACCCGCCCAGTTCGGTCAGCTTGTTGTCGGCGATCCGATACGCGCGCCGCTGCGCTTCGGTCAGATGGCCCAGCACGATGACCGGCACCTCGGACAGGCCAAGTTGCGCGGCCGCCAGGACACGGCCATGGCCAGCGATCAACTCGCCATCCGCGGCGACGAGGCAGGGGACCGTCCAGCCGAATTCGGCCATGCTGGCGGCGATCTTCGTGACCTGGTCGGCATCGTGGGATTTGGCATTCCGCGCGTAAGGCCGGAGGCGGGCCAGCGGCCAATGCTCGATCCGGCCGGGCAGGAGGGGCGCGTTCATGCCGGGAGCCGCTTCGCCTTGAGGGCGGCGAAGGTTTCGCCGGTTTCCGCCAGCACAGCCTCTTGGCCGGTGAAGGACTGCCAGCGCTCGATGGCCACGTCGACATAGGCCGGGTTCAACTCGACCCCGAAGCACACCCGGCCCGTGGTTTCCGCCGCGATCAGGGTGGTGCCGGATCCCATGAAGGGTTCATAGACCGCCTGGCCGGGGCTGGAATTGTTCAGGATCGGCCGCCGCATGCATTCGACCGGCTTTTGCGTGCCGTGTACGGTGTCGGCATCCTGATCCCGGTTGGCGATCTGCCACAGCGTGGTCTGCTTGCGGTCCCCGGCCCAGTGCCCCTGGCCTTTGGCGCGCACCGCATACCAGCAGGGTTCGTGCTGCCAGTGGTAGTCGCCGCGGCTGAGGACCAGCCGGTCCTTCGCCCAGATGATCTGCGACCGGATCGCGAAACCAGCAGCGGTCAGGCTGTCCGCCACGGTCGCGGCATGCAGCGCGCCGTGCCAGACATAGGCGACGTCGCCGGGGAACAGCGCCCAGGCTTCGCGCCAGTCGGCGCGGTCGTCATTCAGTACCTTGCCAGTGCGTTTCGTCTTCGCGGCCCCCGCGGCATTGCGCCAGGAGGGATCGTATTCGACGCCATAGGGCGGGTCGGTGACCATCAGCAGGGGACGCACATCACCGAGTAGCCGCCCCACCACATCGGCCGCGGTGCTGTCGCCGCAGATCAGCCGGTGCGCGCCGAACTGCCAGATGTCGCCCGGCACCGAAACTGGCGTGACAGGCAGATCGGGAACATCGTCCTCGCCCTCGACCGGGCCGTCGCCGCCCAGCGCCTCGGGATCCCGCAGAAGCGCGTCGAGGTCATCGTCGCTGATGCCGAGCAGCGTCAGGTCGAAATCCTCGGCCAAGAGCCCCGCGATCTCGTCGCGCAACAGGGCTTCGTCCCACTCGCCCAGTTCGGTCAGCTTGTTATCGGCGATCCGGTAGGCCCGGCGTTCCGCCTCGTCGAGATGGCTGAGCCGGATCACCGGCACCTCGGTCAGCCCGAGCATGGTCGCAGCCAGCACCCGACCATGGCCCGCGATCAGCTCGCCGTCGTCGGCGACCATGCAGGGGACGGTCCAGCCGAACTTGGCCATGCTGGCGGCGATCTTCGCCACCTGGTCGTAGCCGTGCATCTTGGCATTGCGGGCATAGGGGCGCAGCCGGGCAATCGGCCAAGTTTCAATCTGGCTCGGCGCGAAGACGAGGTCCATGGGATGGGGCTCGGGATGTGGGGGAGGGGAAATGAAAAGCGCCCGCGAGGGGGTTCCTCCGGGCGCAATTCTTCGATGATCAAGGGGTAGGTCAATGGGGGCAGGTCTGTCAACCCGAAAAGTGAAGCGGATTCAACGGCTTCTGACGAATTGGCTTCCAGGGGTGGCTTCCGGCTACCTGGCTTCCCCGGAGGTGGCTTCCCTGGCTTCCCGCCGGGAATCCACCCCGGCCAGATCGTGATTCCGCAAGCCGCTGATCTGACTCAAGAATTCCGGCATCAGCGCGCTAGGTGGCTTCCGCCTGGCTTCCCCGGTGAAAACGCCTCACGCTAGCGAACCGCCGCGCTGCGCCCCCCCGCATACGTTCAGGGCCGGGGAGGAACCAGAGGAGGGGGGGATAACCTTCGGTTTCGGCCCGTTTTGGGTCAGAGCGTTTCGGAGAAGTGCGCGAGCAGGAAGCGACTTGGCTGGTCCTTATCGGCCCACGCGTCCCAAAGCGAACGCGCAACGGAATCCGAAGAAGTGATCAACCTGTTGACTTGGTCATGCCTCTTCTGACGCGCACGCGATCCAAAACTGCCATCCGTGCCGGGCAAGAGGTAGTCGTCCACAATTGACGACGTGAAATCGCTGACGGTTCTTGCCTTTCGATGCCGAATGGCCAAGTCCGCCTGGATTTCGCTGGCAAACTGCACAGGAGCCGACTTGCCATAGAATTCTGCCGCGAGCTTCCATACCTCGTCCAGAGCGTTATCCTCGATCAGCAGGCGCAGGACCTCCGGAATGTAGTCGTCGGCGCGTGCCTCTTGGAACACAATTCGTGCCTGGGCGAACTGCTCCTTGGTCGGCGGGTGCGTGTCGTCGTTCGCGTCTCTTACCAAAAACTTGCGTT
The DNA here is from genome assembly GCF_020447305.1 of Abyssibius alkaniclasticus. NCBI lineage: Bacteria > Pseudomonadati > Pseudomonadota > Alphaproteobacteria > Rhodobacterales > Paracoccaceae > Abyssibius > Abyssibius alkaniclasticus. Next base: position 1,000,037 of record NZ_CP095732.1, read on the forward strand.
GTTCCCGCAGGCCATCGAAACTCGATGTCGACACTAGGACTCCACGAATTCTGAACGTCCAAGTCTGATCGTCTATTGTGACCGGGCCGATCTCGTCGTGTAGAAAATGCGGCACGATCTGGGTGCAAACGACTTTGTACTCACCCCAACCAGCATGAGCGCCCAGCGCAAGGCCTTTCGGATCTGCGAACCCGAAAGTCTGGGTGCGGTTTTCCTCATCAACGATCCAGATGACGAAGTCGGGATAGTACCAGTCCGAAGAATCAACCCGTAGCCTGAAGGACTTGGCGTCCTTTTCTATGTTCCGCTTCAGCCAGACCTTTCGTTTTCCCCAGACCAGGGGCGTAGAAGCCGCCTTTGGGTAGTCCTTTTTGGGATAGAGGTAGGTGATCAGGTCGCGAACGAACTTCTCCTCTTCACGGTTCAATGCCCCGGGCCCAGACAAAACGCCTGAGCCCTGCTGGTCGAGCAGAAGGGGTTGGTAGACGCTTCCAGGGGCGAGAACTTCGCAGTTATTGCTGGTGGCGCTGACAATCAGGGGCAGATTCTGCACGTCAGGGCACAGCACACGGTCACCGAACAAATTCGGTTGGGATTTGTCAGGCATTAGTGATTTCCTTGAAATACTGGCTTGGAATGCCGCTTTCCGACGCGCCAATGATCTCGTACCGGCTGTGCTTGGCTTCGATCTTGCGGTAAGCGCTTTCGAACAATTTCCTCGCCACCGTACTGGCCGCTATCTGAAGACGCTGCATGTCCTGCCGACTTTGAATGCTGCAGAAGCCCGGCAGCGCCCAAACCTCGTACGGGCCCGAATGAAGGGCTGTGCTGACCGAAGTACGATCGAACCGGAGGTTCCACCGTTTTCCAATGCCCTTCCACTGGACGAGATCTGAATAGATCGCGTCGATGTCGAGGAGATGCGCGGTCTGCTTGAACGCTGCAGTGACGTCGGAGCCAACACGGGCTGCATTCTCATCCAGACCATCTCGCCCGATGCGTGCGGTTGCGACACCAGCCGCATAAGACACAACAACCTTGTTTACGGATTTCAGCCATTTTGGCTCGCGAAGGTCGACAAGGAACGCGCTTTGTTGCGGGCCGACGGCCTTGATGGACAGAAGCGCGGGTGTTTCGGGAAGCCAGTTCTGTACGTCGCAGACGGTCCTGGTCTTTTCTCCGATTCCGTTCTCGAACAGCCCAGCAAGGAAAGCCTGCAGATACCGGGACTTCAGGCCGAAGACGAAGGCCGTCTGCAGCGCAGCCAAATCGCCTTTGATATCGCGCAGGCGCTTGCCGTTGCCGTTCGTTCCAGCAAATCGAACGACCCGCCCGAACATCTGGATGATGAGCGAGCCTTCGTTCTGGCCCAGACGAAGAAGGGTCAAGCTCGAGGCCCTGTAGTTGTCCCATCCTTCAGCAAAGCGGCGAGAGCCGATCAACAGGTTCACGCCCGAGTTGGCCAGTTCCAGGTCCGCGAACAGTGATGCGGTGAAAGCGTCATCTTCGACTTCGAGGGACGCTGCCTCCAGCGCATCTTTCAGGCCCTTCACATCGCCGACGTTCACGACGCCATAGTAATGCACGCTGTCGCCGCGACGAAGGCCGAGCCCCATCTCGCCCGGTGACGTCTTCAAGACACGGAACAACGGAACGTCACCGTCCTGCCAGCCGAACACGTCGTTCAGTATTCGGGCTTGGATTGCCGCCGCAGACATCCCCTGCAACCCTGTGGTCACGACCTCAGGCAGGAGGCTGGCACCTTGTCGGGCTGCATCCAGCACGCGAGTGATGCCTTCCGAGATGAAGTCATCTTCTGAAAGCGCCCGGTCGAGATACCGCAGGACATCGATGACGTCGGACGTCTGCTCCTTGTCGCCTTCGTTCTTGCCGCCGATCACGGAAAGGCCGAGCAGGACCCATAGCGGCTTCGCGATACGAATACCCCGGTCCTTGATTTGCTTCTGTACATCCGATTTGCCGAAGGATGCCAACTGATACCAATACGCGATCAGCGCCGCGGTCAGGGTCGTGTGCTGGATTTCCTCGGTGGTCTCGTCGTGCCCGTCGAGCTTCACATTCCAGAAATCCTTGCCGTAAAGATCGGCATGAAACCGGTCGTAGGCATAGTCGAGCATAATGGCTTTGGCATAGCGGCCGAACGTGGCCTCGGCCTCCGCCACCTGGCCGAAGGTCGCCGAGAATTCGACCAGCATGCCGCGATGGTCGGGCTGGCTGTCCCCGATCCCGGCGAGGTCAGATTGCAGCTTCTTCCAGACGCTTTCTTCACTGCGCTGGCCCTTATGCCCTTCGTCGACGAAAACGAGATTGCGCCCATCACGGAAGACCGATGTGGGGATGGTCACTCCGTCGCCCTTCTTGGTTTCGGCCAGTTTGTTGATGTCGACGACGATCACAGTGTCAGGATGCAGGCGGCCTAGGCTCGAGGCATCGCCATCCATCGGATAGGCAAAGACATCGAACGCCTTTGTTTCCCTCAGCTTGTCGGCATGCTGGCGCGACAGGTTTTCGGATGGCGTGATCAGGATGGTGCGATCCCATGTACCCGCGGCGTGAAGCATCGCGATGCAGGCGTGCAGCACATGGGTTTTGCCGGAACCGGTGGCCATCCAGAACGCGGCAAACTGCAGATCGTCCGCGGTGAAGGGGCTGATCGTCTCGCTACGGTTCTTCTGTGCCCAATCGGCAAGGAAGGCATTCAGCCGCTCAAGGAACGCACCCTCGTCCGTGCTGCGGCACTTCTGCCAATGCGCGAACAGGATCAGCGACAGATATTGCGCATAGCGCGGCGCCAGCTTCACTGTCTGGCACGCGGCACGGACCGCCTGATCCGCCTCTGTCAGCAGGGATGCATCACCCCGGCAAAGCGATTCCAGCAGCGACAGATAGTTGCCGTCTGCCATCGCCAGATCGGCTGTCATCGTGTCTTCGACCGTCGAGAGCCCGCGCATGACGGCGGCCAGATCCAGCCCGAGTTCGTAGGCCAGCGCATCGCGCAGGACGAGGGCCTTCTTCAGCCTGGCGTGACCGGATGCCATCAGCGCCCCCCGAACTGGGTGGCAAAGATGGCTTCGATGGCCTCGAACCGCTCGCAGCCTTCAAAGGCCAGCTCCGGCATCGCGTTCGTCAGGAAGCGATCGGCGGGGTGCTCGGCCATCTTCGCCTTGCACCAGGCCTCATTCCCTTCCTGGTCGCATTCGCGGAACAGCACGGTGACAGACCGATTGCGACGGTCAGTGCCGGTGATGACCACGCCCTGATCTTCGCGGTAGAGGCGCGCGGCATCGAGGCCGAGCAGATAGATCAGGCTTTCGACCAGATCGACCTCGCGGTCCACGGCCTCACCGCCGCCTTGCGCGCATTTGATGCTGTAGCCAAAGGGTGAGCGGAAATGGTCGACCGACTGGAACAGCTTTCGCGCTTCACGGTCGAGGCGATACTGGATGGAAAAGGCTAGGTTTTCGAACGCGAGGGCGTCTTGTTCGCCGCCTTGCACCAAGGCGAGGTTCTCTAGCGTGTCTTCGTACTGTTCAAGCCGCTGGACGCGGATGAATATGCCGGGTCCCCGCAGATCGACTGCGCTGCCGTCTTTCCACACATTTGACGCAGCAGCCTTCTTCAGACGAGGTAGTGTGGCGACTTCAAAGTAATCGTTCGCCTCAAATAGAATGAACTGGCGGTGCCCGTGATCTTGCTGATTAAGCAACATGGTCGCATGGGCTGTGGTCGCAGATCCACCGAAGCAGTCGATAACCGTCGCCTCAAGGTTATTTCTCAATCCCGAGACACGCAGGCAGTCTGCAACGGCGTGTACTGATTTTGGGAAAATGAATTTGTGCGCGCTGCCGAACATTCGGGAAAGAAGGTTCGTCCCGTACTCGACAGCCGAATATTCCTTCTTGTCCCACCAGGTCTGAGGGAGCAAACCGTCATCGTTGATGCGCCATTTACGATAGATAGCGGTTTTACCCTTGGAGTCATTCCTGACTTTGAAGTGGTGAAGGTTCTTCCTGGCGGTAGGGACGGTGAAATCCCAAATGCGCTCATTGCCCTTGGAGTCGATGGGCCAAATCACTTCCTCATCGGCGTCTGGTTCGTCAATGATCCTGTAGTTCCGTTGTTCGTTGTCCCATTCCAGGTTTGGAATTCTGATATCCGCACCCTTAACGTAAAAGGGATAGAATTGCCGTGGTCGGGTTGTGCGATAGGTGTTGACTCCGCCATGCTTCCGGAAGTTCGTCCATTCGAAGTATCCAAACTCATCTTTCTCTTTGTAGCGGGCCTTCTGGTCTTCGCTGTGTTCAAGCCGGTTGACATTGGCCCATCCTTCAATTCCGAGGAACACTGCATACTCATGGCAGATCGAGAAGCCCGTCGTTGCCGTTCTACCTGCAGGGTTATTCTTGATAGGACAGATTCCAAGAACACCATACTCCGACAGATCAGTGTCAATAAATGATCTCAGGCGGTGCAGTTCCGAGTCATCGATAGTGATGCAGAGGATCGCATCAGATGTCAGGATGGGCTTCAGCGATGAGTGGCGGTCTGCCATCATCGCAAGCCATGACGCGTGGCGGTATCCATTCTTGTAAGAAATCGGGCCGGCGTCGGTGTTGTAAGGTGGGTCGTTATAAAGAACTTGGACGGACCCGCGATATTTCTCAGTAATCGTGTTGAGAGCTTGCCAATTGTCTGAGTGGATCGCCACTCCATCGAGCACAGCATCAAGATCATTCGTGGCGGTTATTGCCTTTGTGAGGCTCCACCGGAGGGTATCGGGGAAGTTCCTTGTGTCGATCGTCAAAGGAAGCCATCGGGCCTGAGCTTCTTGAGCCAGATCGGCGGGAACAACCTCACGACACTGATCTGCCTTCGAGATGTCCCCTAGCCCCAGATCCTTCCACTCAGTTCTTTGCGCGGCAATGATCTGCGGGAGATGGCTCACCAGCCAGTCTTCGCCTGCCAGCTTGGCAATCCTGTCGAGCGTGATGACATAGCGCGTGGTGAAGACCAGCTTCTTCTTCTCCCACAGGGATTTCTGGAAATCCTCCAGCACCGCCAGGAAGTCGATGATCTGCTGGCCGATCTCGCGCACGATCCGGCCGACCCTGATCAGGCGGCGGGGCAGGTCGGTGTCGATCAGCAGCTGGTCGGCGTTCAGCACCTCGGTCTTCAGGAAGATGTCGAGGTCTTCGCGCAGGGCAGCGCCCAGCCGCTTGTGGATGAAGAAATCCGACTGGTTGCGTGCAACGAAGTGGTTCAGCCAGCGCTTCAGTTCAGCCTCGTCGGCGTTGATGTGCCCCTGGATGGCCTTGACGATGTCGTCCTTCTGCTTGTTGGACTGCGCGCCCTTCAGATACTTCAGCAAGACGATGTACCGGCCATCTTCGGCCTTGGTAACAGTATCGATCTCGTAATGCGCCTTGTCCGTCGGCTTCAGGCTGGCGCGCGTCTTCTGCAGTTCTTCGGGTTCGACCGAGAAGACGATGCGTTCGCCATTGGACAGGCGAACGGTGAAGTCGGTGAACGTGTCGCCCGACTTGATGTAATACATATCCTCCGTCGCCCAGTGGAACTCAGTGTCCTCACCGGTCGAGCGGATGTAACGGCTACCATCCCGGCCATAGCGGCGTTCGACGATGAAATCACCGTCCTGGTAATGGCGCGAGAAAAACTGATAAAGGCGGTTCAACACCTCGCGGCGGTCGGTGCCGACATTTTCGCTGGCGCGCAGCTGTTCTTGAAGTGAGCGGTATTCGTCGACTTTCGATTTGAAGGCGGGGAAGCGCTCGGCCTGATCAAGCAGATCGCGCCGTTCTTGGTCGTTCATGCCCGGCTTTATGCCGAATTCGCCTTCGATTTGCTTAAGCCGAAGACGATCCCCGGCTGATTCCTCATCATCTGCTTTGCGAAAGGCCATGGCGAGGATTTCAGATAGTTTTCCACCTTCCAGCGCCTTGGTGCCGTTCTTTTCGACCACCTGACCGAGGAATGCTTTCACTTCCTGATTGTGATGGCGAATGATCCGGTAAAATCCGAAGTCAAGGCGTTCCGCTTCATCCAGCTGAAACAGTTCCGCCATCAACTCGACAAAGCGGACCTCAGCTTGTTCAATCGTCGTCATCAGATACCTTCCTGCCCCGGCTGCCGCCGCCGCGACATCGTTTTCCGGCGACAATAGACGGCACATCCGCCTAACGGAAGCGGTTTAGGCCGGTTGCTCGGGGTTTCCAAAGGGTTGAAGGGCGTTGAACGGCGCGTGGCCTTATCTGGCCGCCCCCCAAGGCCGTGCCTTCGGCATCGCCGCCGTCACCTCAACCTCCCGCAGCATCCCGCATTCGATCAGACCGTCCCTGACCCAACTCAGCGCCTGCCACCAGTCGTCATATCCACGCCGGGCGGCCTCGATCTGCTGCGGGTGGGGCGAGAACGTGACCGGGCAAGCCATGACGTCGATGGTTTTCCATGTGGCACGGGCGCCCGGGCCGCGCACGCGGATGCGCTCGGTGCCCACGACGACGGTGCCCACATGCGTGCCATGCTGGTTCTGCTTGACGATGGTCGGCACGCAGCGCGGGATGGCGCCGGGCATCCAGTCCGGGGTCAGCCCGGCGCGGGCCAGTTCGGCAACCCTGATCGCCATGCGCTTACCGCCGAGACTGTCGGGGATCCCTGCCACGGTGGCGGCGATGACCTCGGCGTCCTCGTGGGTGTAGCCGCCGATCTTGTGCTGGCCTCCGTCGATCTTGCAGCCCAGCACGGCACGCTGGAGGAGAACGTATTCCAGACCGAAGCCGAAGCCCTCCTCGGTGATGTCCGGGGGCAGGGGCAGGTCAAGTTGTGCCTGTTCCACCCGGAACGCCCATTCCAGCGCGGCCTGCACGCCCAGCGCGCGCTTGATCCTGGTGCCGCTGACGCGGCCGTGGAAACTCATGGGTTCAACCCTTCAAGGAAATCCATCTGCGCCGGGCGCTGGGGCGCATCGGTCGGCCGCCAGATCCAGGGGCCCGAGGCCATGGGCAGCTGCGAGAGCGCGCCACGCATGTGCTGCTGCCAGTGGGTGAACTCCGTTGCCGAGCAGGCGCAGAGCGCGTGACCGATGGGCCAGCCCATCAGCCATCCGACGAAGAGCGGGTTCAGCCGCCGCCGTGACCGGCCCTTGAGGATCCGCCGCGAGACGACGCGCCCATGCGAGGCAATCATCGAAGCCCAGAGCGGGCGCGAGATCGGGGCGTGCGGCAAGGACTGCTGACCATCCGGAAAGGTCGGCTGGGCCGGGAGGGTGAAGCCCTGTTCCGCCCGGTAGTGCAGCAGGTCCATCCGGGACTTGCCGTCGGTGCGGGTGATGCTGGCCTCCGAACTGCCCTTCCAGTTCTGCGCCGCCGGGGTCGGCCAGTGGTTCGGCAGGGATTTCGCGATGCCCAGCGCCAGCGCTTCCGCCTTCCGGGTAAAGTCGCTGTTCCCGGCCGGGTTGTAGCGGCCTGTGCCGGGATGCAGGCTCATCGGTGTGGGCCAGGATGAAGATCCGCAGCCGCTCGTGCGGCGCGCCGACCTCTGCCGCCAAGAACAGGCCCGCCGCAGGCGTGTAGCCCAATCCCCAAAGCTCTCGCAGGACGGTTTCAAGGCCGAGGGTGACGTGCCCGGCGACGTTTTCGAGGAACACCCATTCGGGACGGCATTCGCCGATGACGCGCGCGACGTCGGGCCAGAGGTGGCGGGGATCGTCAGCGCCACCGCGCTTTCCGGCTGCGCTGAAGGGCTGGCAAGGGTATCCGGCGAGGACTGCGTCGAAGGCGCCGCGGAAGGGGCGGGCGTCGAAGCTGCGCAGGTCTGTCCAGATCGGGGCCGGGGCGAAGTATCCGGCGCGCTGGGCCGCGATGAGGACCGCCCTTGGCCAGTCCTCCCATTCCACGAAGGCGCGGGTGTGATAGCCGGGCTCGGCGAGCATGAGGCCCAGATCAAGGCCTCCGCCGCCTGCGCAGAGGGACAATCCGTGCCGGGGACGTGACACCATGCCATTCACCGCACCCCGCGCTCGCGCAGGCGTGCGGCCGTGACCAGCCCCCGGGCCAGCATCGCATCGCGCATCGTGTTGCTGATCGCGCTGACCGGCAGGTAGCGGTCGGAGTTGACAAGATCGGCATAGAACGCAGGCAGGTCGATGATCGGCTTCGCTGCCGGGGCAGGGGCCGCCTTGGGCTTCCGGCGCTTGCGACCGGCATCCTCGACCTTCCGCTGGGCGGCGCGCTGCATGACGCGGTCCAGCGCCTTCGGCCCATCGGGCGGTTCGGGGTGCTCTTGGCGGCTCGCTTCGGCCGCGGCGATGATCTCCGCCTCGGTCAGCCCCAGCTCGTCGCGCCAGCGCTGGACGTGCATTCGGGGCGGCCAGCCTTGCCACCAGCCGGGCAGGGCGTCGGGGTCGAGACCCAGCGCTGCCAGCAGGTCCCCCAAAACCTCATCGGAAATCGCCTTGCGCGCCTGCGCGCCCTCCTCCTCCTTTACTGGTTTACTTAAAGGTTCCCTTACAGGGTTAGTGTCCGAATTCCGGACACGGCTTTCGGGATTTTCCGGACACGGCTCGGCCGGAAAATCGGACACGGCTCCGGCATCCGGCCCGTGTCCGAAATCCGGACACGGCAGGGCGTCGGCAGCACCATCAAGGCGCGAACCCTCGACCATCTCAGCGATTTCCGCACCGTCGCCTTCGCCGTGTCCGATTTCCGGACACGGCACCACAGCCACGGGTGTGAACCCCGGCTCGAACCCCAGGATGTAGCGGGTGGGCAGCTGGCGCTTGGTCACGGGGTCGAGCCGCGGCACCCGCCGCAGCAGGCCCACGGCCTCGAGCTGGCCAAGGTGATCGTTCAGCGTCGACCGGCTGATCTCGCAGTCATGCGCCAGCCGGTCCTGCGACGGGAAGCAGCCGTAGTCGGGGTTGAACCGGTCGCAAAGGTGCCAGAGCACGATCTTGGTCGTGGGCTTCAATCCGCGCTGCTTGATGGCCCAGTTGGTGGCCTCGTGACTCATGGCGCGGGCCTCCGCGGGGCAGGAGCGATGCGCGTGGTGAAGCCGTGATCGGCCAGCGCGCCCAGCGCGTCGTCGAGACTGCGCACCAACGCCCAGCCAAAGCCCTGCGCCTGGACGGCGTCGCGGAACGCTTCCTGTTCTGGCCGCAGCCGCCCCTTCGGCGCCTTCAACTCGAGGAACAGGATACGCCCCTCGCACAGGATCATCAGATCGGCGAACCCGGCATGGACGCCCATGCCGACGAGGATCGCCTGGCGCTTGGCCCCGCGGGGCCCTGCCTCGGTCACCTCGTTGGCACAGTGGTGGATGATGGCGGTGCGGGGCAGAGCGATGCGAAGCGCTTGCACCACGGCGCGCTGCAGATCTGCTTCGGGCGTGCCACGGCGCTTCATTGCGCGGCCCTCCCCTGATCTTCGCGCTGGGCACGTCGCACCGGCCGTCGAGCGTCAACGATGACCAGCAGGCGCTGCGCCTCCGCCCGCTCGGCCGCGCTTTCGCCATGCTGGGCGAGCACATTGCAGGCGAGGCGGATGAGCAGATCGCTGTGATGCGCAACGTCCGCGATAACGGCGCGGGCCTCGGCCACGCGGTCGGCGGGCCAGGCGAAATTGCGAGGGTGGATCGCCATCACCGGCGCCCTCCGGTACGGCGACGGCGCGGGGCGGACTGTTCCTGCTCCTCCAGCCATTCCTCGACGGCGGCGCGGCGGTAGTAGACCTTGCGCCCGGCCCGCACGCAGGGTGGACCCGTCCGCATCGCCTCCCAGCGGCGCAGGGTGTCGACCGAAAGGCCGAGTTCCAGCGCAAGGTCGAGACGGCTGATCCAGCCGACCAGCAGGGTGCGGGGTTTGTCCTTCGGGTCTGGCATCGATCCGAGATGCGGCATCGGGGTCTCCTGGTCCTGGCCCCGAAGATCGGGGACGTCTTGCGGGGACCAGTGAGCGCAGAGCCCGAGGGGTGGCGGCGAGGCGGAGGGTGGCAGAAAGGATGACACCCTTGTGCCACCCCTTGTTTTGTTGGGATTTCCGATGGTGGTCGGAAGGCGTGGGGAAATTACGGCCAGTCCTGCCAGATGGACGAAACGGACGCCAAGGCCGCAAACACCAGCGAACAGCCGGATTGACCGTGTTTGACCGGCATTGATGGGCAAAGAGGGAGTGGCACCCGACATGGCACCCCTGCCACCCATTGAATTCATTGAGGATTTGTCGCTGTGCGGCTCTTCAAAAGCCAGATTTGCAGCGTGATGACCGCGTCTCTGGCCTCAGACGTCCCATTGCACACGTCGGCGCCAGTCGCGCATCGAGCCGCCCAGCGCCTTAAACCCAAGAAAACAAGGGGTGGCACAGCTCTGGCGACCTTCCTGCCACCCTCCGCCTCCCCGCCACATGGGGCGCCATGCTTGCCTTGATAGTCAGGCGAAACCACGCCTCATGTCGGATGCAAGAAGGACCAAAGCCATGCCCGAACGCATCAAGCTGACCGAGAAAGTGCTGCGCGACGCTGAGCCGGTGCCGGGGCGGGACTACCAGATCTTCGACACCGACGTCCGGGGCTTCGCAGCCTGCATCTACCGCGGCGGCGGGCGGGCCTTCACGTTGGACTACCGTCATGCCGGGCGCCAGCGCCGGATGACCTTCGGGCGCTGGCCGGAATGGTCGGTGTCGGCTGCCCGGGAACGGGCCAAGGAACTGCGGCGCGAGATCGACGCCGGGGCCGATCCCTTGGGCCAGCGCGAGGCGAAGCGCGAAGCCCCGCGTGTGACCGACCTGATCGAGCGCTACTGCGCCGAGCATCTGCCGAAGCTGTCAGTGCGGAGCGCGGCCGACCAGCGGTCGGCGCTGGCCAAGATGGTGGCACCTGTCTGGGGCCGGAAGCTGGTGACGGAGATCACGCCGACCGATGTCGACAAGCTCCTGACCAAGATCGCCGAAGGCAGGGCGCGGCCCCACAAGGAAAAGCCCAACAACCGGGCGCGCAAGCTGCAGGGGGCCAAGCCCACGCCGGTGCGCGCCAACCGGATCGGCGAGGTGCTGCGCAAGATGTTCACGCTGGCGGTCCAGTGGGGCTGGTGCGAGGACAACCCCGCCCAGCGCTTTCACCGCCGGACAGAGACCCCGCGCGAACGCTTCCTGTCCAAGGAAGAAATCGCCAGCCTCGCCGCCGCGCTGGATGCCGCAGAAGATCGGCGAGCGGCCGACATCATCCGGATGTGCATGTTGACCGGCGCCCGACTGGGCGAGGTGCGGCAGTCCCGGTTCGAACAGTTCAACCTCGAGCACATGAGCTGGTCAAAGCCGCCCACGATGACGAAGCAGCGCCGCGCCCATCGTGTGCCGATCTCGGACGAGACCGCCGCCATCGTGCGCCAGCGGCTGCTGCTCGTGCCAAAGGGATCGCCGTGGCTCTTTCCCGGCGACACGCCCGGCCAGCCGGTGCAGGAGGTCCGCCGTTTCTGGGCACAGGTCCAGAAGCAATGTGGGCTACAGGACGTCCGGATCCACGATCTTCGCCACACCTTCGCATCGCTTCTGGTCAGTGGCGGGGCTTCGCTGGAAATGATCGGCAAGCTGCTGGGGCACAGCCAGATGCAGACGACCCTGCGTTATGCCCACCTGATGGATTCGCCCCTTCGCGCCGGGGTCGACGCCGTGGCCAGCGCCTTCCGGCCGAAGCCCCGGCTCGTCCATGACGCTGACGATCAGGGCGGCCGAAAGACCGCCTGACCCGGGCAAGCACGGACCCTGATCATCACGCTTCCTCCCGTCGCAGCGCCCTCCATATCGGCGTGATCCGCCTGCGGATCGAACGGCTGTCGGGCATCTTCTTGCCGTCCGACCGATCCGCGAACCAGTCCTGCATCTCGGCAACCAGCTCGGCCTGAGTGGCAGGCAGCCCGTGGTCATGGATCCGCACGATCAGGGCAATGTTCATGCCCTCCCAATCGTAGGGAGTGGCAGCACCTGGCCCGCTCGGCACACGCCGCACCATATCGTTCTCTTCCTCGAAGCCATGCACCTCATCGGCCATGATCATCATGTCCGCGACCGCCACCGTGACCCCGCCGACAGGATCGGTGATGATCTGCCATTGGCTTTTGTCGCCCGTCATGATTCGGCGCACTACGCCCTCGGTCGGGCCGGTCCCGCAGCGGCGGAACAACGGCATCAGGTCCATCGGCGAGACGGCCACCCGACCGGCGACGATCTCCTCGCCGCAACGCACCAGGCCGATGCCGGTCATGATGTGGAACTTGCCCGCCGCGGCCCAGCCTGCGACGTCGGCGATGTTGCAGCCCCAACGGGCCGTGACTTCCTGAAGGGTGTAGTAAACGCGTGGCGGCAAAGCCATGACAGATCATCCTCACATGAACCGAGGACGGGCCGAACTCATACCGCCTGCAGCCCGTGCCAAGGGCGGCACGGGTTAAGTGATCGGGCGCAACGACACGAGAGGCGCCGAGGCGCCTTCGGTCAGAGCGACTGGTGTTCCGATAGACCTGTTATGCTTTTGGTTGAGGGCTGCTCTCCTCTAGGATGCACCCTGACGCGGGCCTCGATTCGGAGCAAGGGGGTGGCCAGATCGATGCTGTGGATAAGCGAGAGGGCTTGTCTGCCAACGATGGTGTCAAGCGAAAGCGCTGCTCACTTGTGGACAAAACCAAGATGGGCAGGCATCACTGCTGGCATGATGAACGATGCCGACCACAACGCCGCAGAGACTGCGATTCCCACTTCAACGACAGTGACCGACTCTAATGTTGGGCAACTGGCGGCGGTGGATGTCCACGACCAATCAGGTGATGGGGAAACGGCAGCCGACCCCAAGGCCGTGACCCTGAAAGGTGTCAAGACGGGATCACCAACTTCAGTTCTTGGCTTGCCTGACACGCGGTCGGTCCGAGCGCGTCGATGGAGCACGCTTGAATCGATCACTGTCCGTGGGTTCAAGGCAACCAAAGAAGCCACGATACCACTGGATCGAGTAACAATCCTTGTTGGCCCAAATGGTTGTGGCAAGTCGTCCGTTCTTCAGGCCATCCATTGGGCGGCGCGATCGGCAAGCTATGTTCTGCCGAAAAACACCAAAGAAATGATATCGTTTGAGCGACTTGATTATGTTCCGTCAAGCGATCCACTCACAACTCTTCACAAAGGGGAATTGAAGTCTGACGCGGCCTCAGTCCCAGTCGAAGTTGTTTTTTCTCATCGCTCAACCAGCGAAGAGACAATTCAGTCGACGATCCGTATTCGCGCAGCGCGGAATCGCGGGGGGGTCACAGTCTACATGGATGGTGGCGCGGCCGTTACCCCCTACAAACAGCGTATCCAATTCATCACTGCCTATATCCCTGGTCTTGCTGGTCTTTCAGAGAAAGAGACCATCTTGGCGCAACCAACTCTACGTCGACAGGCGGCAAGCGGTGATGCAGGTGGCGTACTGCGAAACATACTGCTCAACCTGCGAAGCCGAAGGCCTGACGAGACCGACGATGCAAAAGGAAAAGATCGACTCGCTAAGTTAAATCAAATGGTTCAGCGTGTGCATCCGGGCGCACATGTCGATGTGTCTTTCGATGACCGTGAAGACTATCATATCACGGCAAGTATTCGGACAGATGGGTTCATTGGGCAAAGTCGGCCGCTGGAGACCGCTGCAACAGGTGTTCTCCAAGTGGTTCAAATCTTTGCCTACTTGATCCTCTTCGAACCGAAGGTGATGCTTATTGATGAGCCAGACGCACATCTTCATCCCGACAAGCAGGAGCGGTTGATCGAAGCGCTGGAAAGCGCTGCGTCGGAATATGATACCCAAATCATCCTGACCACACATAGCCCTCACATCGTTCGTGCAGCGAGCCCAACAGCAAAGCTTGTGTGGATGAGGGATGGCACGGTAGAAACGGAAGATGACGAAGCTATCCGGCGCTTGCTCGGATGGGGAGGTCTCGACAAGGGGGCGCTGTTCTTTGTCGAAGACGAAGATGACAAGCCTCTTCGGGCCCTGCTTCGTCAGTGGCCAGACTTGGCACGTCAAATTGCCGTATGCCGTTGCTTCGGTATCGAGAATCTTCCTCGCGACAAGCTGTTGGAAGGGCTTCTGATTGACGGCGAGCTGAAGATCAATGCGCTTCTTCATCGAGACGGTGATTTCATGACACCAGATGAAGCTGATCGCTGGCGGAAAGGATTCAAGACCCCTGGCGTCTTCCCTTGGGTTACAAGTGGGGCCGATATTGAGGCCTACTTCTGTCAGACGGACTATCTCTGTGCGCTCTATGGTGTGTCTGAAGAAATTGCGGAGAATTGGCGACACGATGCCGCCAAGAAGGTGTCAAAGGCACGCGAGACCTTTTTTGCTAAACGCCAGAATGTCGTTCGCGTCATTTGGCCCAATGGCGGATCGCCAGACGCAGAAGCTATGTGGGACAGTGCCGGAGGGCCCATCCCCACAACGGTGAAGGGAAAGAAACTTCATGCTGCACTGAAACCAATCGTGAAGGCGGCAGGCAAGGACGATTCTTTGCTGAATTCGTTCCATATTCCCGAGGGGTTTGTCGCTGCGCCAGAACTCAAATTACTGATTGAGAAAGCAGTCGCGGGGCCGGCGGTCATCGTTTGATTGAAGATGTGTTTAACGCCACGGACGACGTGATGTTACGTACCTTAATTTCGCGACGCGTTACGGACAAAAGGAATGGTGTTGGCCGAGCGCAACGACATATCGGGCCTTCTGGCCTTCATCAGCCGTGAAGGTGACTGGCGGGAGCGGCTGCAGGACGTGGTCGCGGAACACCTGATGCCCGCGCTGGAGGAATTCGAGATCGACCAGGACGGCTTGGCCGACCTGCTGGGCGAGCAGTGGTCTGGCGTCCTTTGGGGCTGTGGTTTCGAGGATTTCCTTGGCCAGCGCTATGAGGACGGCAACATCGTCGATCTCTACCTGAAACGGCGCGGCTGGAAGGAAACGGCGCTGAACAAGGCCTATTTCGCCGCGCTGAGGGATG
The DNA here is from genome assembly GCF_020447305.1 of Abyssibius alkaniclasticus. Classification (NCBI taxonomy): domain Bacteria; kingdom Pseudomonadati; phylum Pseudomonadota; class Alphaproteobacteria; order Rhodobacterales; family Paracoccaceae; genus Abyssibius; species Abyssibius alkaniclasticus. The sequence continues at coordinate 1,015,091 of NZ_CP095732.1, forward strand.
CGCCGGTCAGTCTTTACGAAGTCAGCGATGTCCAGCCCGGGACGTCTATGGTGCTGCGCGACTTGTTGTCGGATGCCGCACCCCTAACGGTCAGAGAGAAATCCGCCACGCGGACGCTGAAGCAATGGGACAGGATTGCCGTTCGGGTGGTGGCCGAGCGGGATCACCATGTCATCTCCGGGGCGCTGTTGCCCTACCGGGCCGAGGCGGTGGATTTCCTGTTTGCCGGGCTGCGCGATGCCCTGAAGCTGAAGAAACGAGATGCGCTGCGGCTTTCGCACGATCAGCTGATGGGCTGCGCGCCCATCTTCACCTCCACCTGGCTGTTCATCGAGATTGACCGCGCTCTCACTCCGGACCAGCCGCAGTTCACCAATTCGGACGGCGACGATGTGCTGTTCCACGATCTGCGCTACCCGCTTGCCAGCGGCGTGACGCAGAAAGCAGTGGCGGAGCGTTTGGACCGGGTGAAGGGCTTCCTGGCCGAGGGGCCGAAGTTCTGGAACTGGCTGGCCACTCGCGAGGCGCGCGGTGGAAAGGCGGGCGGTGGCATCATGCTGGATACGCAGATGGAGGAGGGGGCCACCGTTCTGGGCTCGCTGGAACTGACGGGTAAGAGGCTGCTAGTGACCGTCAACTCGGCCGAGCGGGCGGCCAAGGTCCAGAAGTTGATCGGCGCGGCCGCCGGGGATCTGCTGAGGGCTCCGTTGACCACGATCCGGACGGTTGAGCAGATGCGGGCCGACCAACGGCGTGACGGGCCAAGTGACGCCGCCGATGAAATCCCGCCCGAGATCGCGCGCCAGCTCATGCGGGATCACCTGGACAAGCACTACCGCGAAGCGCTGGACGCGCCGATCCCGGCGCTGGGCGGCAAGTCACCACGTCAGGCTGTCCGGACGGCTGCGGGGCGCGAGAAGGTGATCGACTGGCTGAAGATGCTGGAGAACCGCAGCGCCGGACATGGGGAGGGGCCGATTGCCGAGTACGATTTTGGCTGGATTTGGGTCGAGCTTGGGCTTCAGGATCATCGGAAATGAAGGCCGACAAGGCGGTCAGCGATGATGATCTGCGGGGGAGGGCGCGAGGGCTACATCAACACCACATCAACCTGCGACTGTAGGCCTCGTGCCGGTCTTGCGTGTGAATCCGTGCGAATGCTGATGTTTGCGAGGGTGAAAATCACGCCATAACAAAGGCTTGCTCCGTAAGACGCTGATTTCGATGATTATTCCGTTTTGCCCTTCCATGGGCTCATAACCTGAAGGTCGTAGGTTCAAATCCTACCCCCGCAACCAAACTTTACACGCAAATACAATACCTTACGCCCCGCATCCGCGGGGACGTCTGCGTTGGGGAAACGCGTGGTGCTACAATGGTGCTACAAATGCCATTCGGATACGCCGTCCGTTGTCCTATCCCAATAGCATAAAACTGCCTAAGGTGGAATAGTATTGTTGTCACGTCGACTTTAACGCGTTACTCGTTTCGAAAAGTAAAGTGTGGGAACGTAAAATGAATTGGCTGAAAATTGTTGCCCTCTGTGTGATGCCTACACCTGGAATTGCTCAAGAGGCAAATTCAAACGTCGATATCATTGAACATAATGGTAGGTATATTTCTGGTGAGATGTCCTTTGCTTGTCCATCGGTTGGCGTGTTGGCGGATTCCGATAACAGTGAATTATCACCAAGTGGGTTGGTCGTCGGTTCCGATGAAAATGGCATTCTAACCTTGAAGGTGCCGATCCCTGAAGGTTGTGATAGTGGCGGAGACTATTACGTCAAATACAGGCTGTGGGCGACAGTGATCGATCCTGAGGTTTTGGAGTTTGTCACTCTTAACCGAGAAATTAGTTGTAGCGGCATCTATAGGCAAGATGATGTTGTCGTTTCGAATTGCCGATTGAACGCTCCTTTCTACCCGATGGATTCCTCAACTTCCGAGTTTCCAAGGCAACCAAGCTGGCCAACTGTGCGTGGCGACCTGTTTTATCTTACAGATTTGGCGGGCGCCTTGGCCACGCTTGGTTTGGCGAGCCGGGAATGTTCAGCTCAGGAGTGGCAGGAGTTTAACGAGCGGGCACCGAGTACCGTGAATGTTCATTGGATGCGACGTGCAAATTGCGATGAATTGGAGATTGTAGAATGACAAATCCGGCACTTATTTACGACTTGATCAATACCGGCAAGATTAACATCTATAATGGTCAGCCATCGCAATTGACGATTGATGGTGCGATGCAGTCCGGCTTGCCAAGTAACACTCTTGCCGGATTTCTTTTGCTAGCCGCCATAGCGAGCTTGCGGGCATTCTCAACCGAGATATCGGGAAACCGCCCCAGCAAGAGCCGCTCGGGCTTACCGTCTATGCGCTTGTACAAATAGAAGCTCTTTGTGCCAGCCCCCGTCACAGCCATCACCAAGCCCTTCTCGCGCTCGTCGTAGTAGTAATCCTTACCGCCTTTAACGGCAGCGGGTGCCTTTGAGAGCGCGGCTTTGGTGAAGTTCAAATGATGGCTGGCCATGGTTACTCCCAAACTGGTGCTACGGTGGTGCTACGCTGGTGCTACACTATGGAGCAATTTTGGGCAATGTTCAGCGTTGACGATAAAGCCATGAACCTATCTAACATACTGACAAAGAACGTTAAAAATATCTTCAGCAATTTCCATCAGTCACCCGCCTATGAGGCTCATAACCTGAAGGTCGTAGGTTCAAATCCTACCCCCGCAACCAGAATTTCCCGAAATATCTGATAGTTTCGCCCTGAATTCACGGAGTGTTTTGAAGGAACTTTGGAAGATCTTCGTGGATTTTGCCGGTTCACCTGCCTGAAGAATTCAACAGCTTCTTTACCTGCGCGTAGTTTTGCAATCCGCCGGTGCCGCCTGTTGCCTGAACGGTCAGGGCGCCACACGCGTTGGCGTGTGCAAGGCAGTCTGCGGGTTTGCTGCGCTTTAGCATTGCGTGCAGGAAGCCAGCATTGAAGCTGTCGCCTGCGCCAGTCGTATCTATCACAGTTGCAGGAAATCCCGGATGGCGGATCTGGCCGTCAGCCGAAGAATACAGCGCGCCGTCGGCTCCAAGTTTCAGGGCAATCGTTTGGGCGCCCATAGCGTGCAGCCGTTCCAACCCATCATGAACATCGGCGCAACCGGTAATTGCTGCGAGTTCAACCTTATTGGGAAAGATGACTGAAACATGCGGCAGCACAGCCGTCAGTGCAGCCTGGTCCCAGGTTTCAGACGGGTCCCAGCCAAGGTCGAGCGAAGTTGTCTGGCCCTCGGACCGGGCGGCGGCGAACAAATCTTCAAGCCCCGGCCGCAAGGCAGATTGAATGAAGAAAGAGCCGACATGCAGGTGCCGCGCATCGTGCAGCAGGTCCATATCAATATCGCCAGTGCCAAAATTGCTCATGGTGCCATAGCGCGTCAAAAGCATTCGGTCCTTTGGGTATGACAGCGAGATTGTCATACCCGTCTGCTGGCCCTGTGCCACCTTTATGCCCGAAATATCAACACCTTCGGCAATCAGCGCATCGCGGCAGAACTGGCCGTAGGTATCATCGCCAACCATGCTGCACATCGCGGTTTTCAACCCGAGGCGCTGCATAAGCACACAGGCAATGGCGGTGGAACTGCCCAAGGTCAGAACTTCGCTTTCAAAGGCTTGCTCGGTGCCAAGACGCGGGCCATCGACCGTGAAGCCAGACAAGATCAGGTCGGGGTTCAACTCGCCAATGGCAAGAACATCAAATTGCCGTTTCATGGCGCTAGAACATCACGACTTTGGACAGATTGACAGGGGCATCGGGGTTCTGGTCGCGGCGCAATGCCGTGGCATAGGCAAAGATTTGCGCCGGAAGCAACACGGCTGCGGCACCCGTTGCATCATCCATGTCAGAAACAGGGCAGGCAAGTTCGGCAATATCGGCATAGGCGGCGGCATCATGGCCGATGACGATCACGCTTGCACCCAGTGCCTTGATGTCACGCGCCAATGCCAAGCCATGATCGCGCTCGGAAAGGGCAAAAAGCACGACGGCAGTATTTTCATCGGCGCAGGCCTTGGGGCCGTGGCGGTAGTCAAGGCTGTGATAGGCCTCGGAGGTCGCAATTGCCATTTCCTGTATTTTGAGCGCGGCTTCCAGTGCCAGCGGGTGCGAAGGGCCCGAAGCAAGAAAGACAAACCGGTCATAGGGGCGCGCATTGGCCAATGCGCTCAGCGGTCCTTCGAAGGCCAGCGCGGCACGACCGGATGCAGGAAGTTTGACAAGCGCTTTGCGGTCCTTCGCTGTGCCAAACAGATATTGCGCGGTTATCAGCATGGTCGAAAATGACCGCAGCATCACCAAACCATCTTCATAGCCTTCAGAAATGAGCAGGCCATGATCGGCCTCATTCAGCAAATCACTTTCTTCTGTGCAACTGATGCCCAACAGTCTGAACCCGGCAGCTTTCAGGGCACGATTGGCCAGGATCAGCTCGCTCGAATAACCCGAACGGCTAAAGCCGATGGCCAGTCGCCGTGCTGCGCTTGGCCGTGTTTCATATTCATCGAGCAGCACCTCACAAGACGGGATTGCGCGCGCATTCAAGCCGCGCCGGCGCATCCAGTCGGCCACGCTGAGCGCAAGATAATACGACGTGCCCGAGCCGAGCAGGATGAATTCATCGAAGTCTTCAACGGCAAAGGGCAGGGCAAGCGCACCGCTTTCAAGCCGGCCAAGCAGCGCTTTCCAGGCATCGGGTTGGCTGATCAGTTCGCGCCAGGTTACATGTCCAGTCATGATCAGACTCCAGGTATAAGGGGGGTGTTAACAAGGTTTGGTGGTGTGTCGCCGTTCAACACGGCAAGCGCATTGCGCACCGCAGCTTCGGCCGCGTCAGATTTGGCCTTGTGCGTGAGGCCCGCCAGATGCGGGGTCAGGATGACGTTATCGAGCGCGAAGAGCGGACTTTCAAACAGCGGTTCGACATTGAACACGTCGAGTGCCGCTCCGGCAATCCTGCCGGTCTGCAAGGCCGAGCAAAGTGCGGCTTCGTCAATCAACTCGCCACGGGCGATGTTCACGATATAGGCGTGGCGCTGCATCAAACCTATTTCGCGCGCCCCGATCATGCCGCGGGTTTGCGCGTTGAGCGAAGCATAGATGCTGACAACATCGGCATTGGCCATCACCTCGTCCAGCGACATATAGCTGATGCCAAGCTCGGCACCGAAATCCGGGTCGGGCGTGCGGGTATGGCAGATGATTTTCATGCCAAAGGCTGCGGCCCGGCGCGCGGCGGCGCGGCCGATTTGCCCAAGCCCGACCATGCCGAAAGTCGCGCCAAATACATCCATGCTTCCCGGCGTATCGGCGGCCCATCGCCCTGCGCGAATGGCAATATCGCCGCGCCGTATCTGGCGCGTTATGGCCAGCATCAGCCCGATGGAAAACTCGGCGCATTGATTGGCGTTCACGCCCTTCACATTCGTTACCGCAATGCCGCGCGCGCTGGCGGCATCGAGATCGATATTATCGGTGCCAGAGGTGTGATGCGCGATCACCCTCACTTTTGGCACAAGATCCAGCGCCGCGGCATCGGTGTTCATCACCCGCCCCATGACGATGGCGTCAAAGCGCGCTAATTCTGCCAGGCCTTCGGTGGCGATTCGTGCAAATGGGATGAGGTCATCGAGATAGGTGACGTTATGGCCCGATTGCTCAAGCGCGGTCACGGCTTTCGGCAGGTCATGCAGGCTGTCGGAAATTACAAGAATGTGCTTCATGCTCAAATCAATTCTTTGTGGCGCGCACACCATCGGCGGCAAAAAAATGCGCTTGGTTCAGGTCGGGTTTCAGCCAGACGGTCTTGCCCGTATCCACGTGCAAGCGGGCTTTGGTGACGATCGTCAGCGCCTGCCCGTCTTTTTCAACAAAGAGCATGGTTTCGCTGCCCGTCGCCTCGAAAGAGGTTACGATGGCGGGCACGGCGCCCTGGGTTTCAACCTCGTAAGCCGCAATATGATCGGGGCGCAGTCCAAGGGTCATGCGGGCATCGGCGGCAAGATCGGCCGGCAGCGGTGCCGCCCAATCCGCAAACAGCCTGATGGCGCCATCCTCAACCGGCCCTTCCAGCAGGTTCATGGCGGGCGAGCCGATGAACGTGGCCACAAAAAGGTTGGCGGGCCGGTCATACAGTTCCAGCGGGCTGCCCACCTGCTCAACAATGCCTGCGCGCAGCACGACGATTTTATCGGCCATTGTCATGGCTTCGATCTGGTCATGGGTAACGTAAATCGAGGTTACGCCCAGACGGCGTTGCAGATCGCGAATTTCCGAACGCATCTGCACGCGCAGCTTGGCATCGAGGTTGGAAAGCGGTTCATCGAACAGAAACACTTTGGGATTGCGCACAATGGCGCGGCCCGTCGCAACCCGCTGGCGCTGCCCGCCCGAAAGCTCTTTCGGGTAGCGGTGCAAATACTCCTCCAGCCCCAGCGATTTTGCGGCGGCCAGAACCTGTTCCCTAATCTTTTCCTTGGGCACGCCTGCCAGTTTCAGCGAGAAGCCCATGTTCTTTTCGACCGTGAAATGCGGGTAAAGCGCGTAATTCTGAAAGACCATTGCGATGTCACGGTCTTTCGGGGCGACATGGGTTATCACCTGCCCGTCAATGGCCACATCGCCGCTGGTGACATCCTCAAGCCCCGCAACCATGCGCAAAAGCGTGGATTTTCCACAGCCCGAGGGGCCAACTAGAATGACAAACTCGCCATCTTCAATGTCGACATTCACACCTTTGATGACATCAACACTGCCAAAGGACTTGTGCAGGTTCCGCAGGGTTACAGTGCCCATTTCAGCACTCCTTTTCCAAGGTCAAATGTGGGTCCGATGCCGCATAATAGGGTGCAAGTGCGCGGCGCACATAGCGGGTAACAATATCAGCACAGCGCGGCCTTGCGCGCCCTGAAGCAAGGTCATCGACATCGTGCGGCAGGTATTGGCTGAGCAACGGCTGCGGCCAATAGCAGGCATCGAGTGCTTCGAACAAGGCTTCCAGCACGCGTTCGACCGCTGGTGCTGTCCAGTAATAGCGGATGCGATCGGACCAGCTGAAATGCCGCAGCCAGGCCACATGGTCTGCATCACCGCTATAGTGGCCCTGCCAATGGGCCGGGTTGGCAAGCATTTCCGTTTCCAGAACGCTGCGCAGTTTGGGGGCCTTGCGCCCCAGGATTTCACCCGCCAGCATATCAAGCGCGTAAAGCCCTTCGCGCAGCGCAAATGTGGCTGCCGGGCCGACCTTGAGAATCGCAAAATGTCCCCGCACAAGCGCGGCATAGGCTTCTGGGCGCTGGTAATCGGTCGAATGCGCCTCATACACCGCGCCGTTCAGGCTGGCGGCCTTGCTGGTGAGCCCCCGCGCCGCATCGGGGGCGAAATGCACCACGGATTCATTGCCAAAATCCAGCCCCGGCTGCACGACAATGCCACAGACGCGGGCAAAGGCGGCTTCCAGCCCCAAAGCGGCGAATGCGTCCTTATGCGCGCGCCAGGTGGCACCGACATGGGCGGGGTCGGTTGGCACAATCTTGTGACCTGCGCCCATGCCGCCGGGTGGGGGCACTTCGGTGCCGATGACGTAAATCGGGCGCGGGGCACTTTCGGGCAGGGCGGCTTCGGCGGCCTGTGCCAGTGTTGCGGCCCGTTCGGCGCATATGGCTTCGGGCAGGATCTCCGGGTCACCCGCGCAACGCATCGAACAATCCAGGTGGATTTTCTGGAAGCCCGCCAGCACATAGGCCGTGACCATCGTCACAGCGTTTTTCATTGCGTCAGCGGCGGGCAGGTTGCGCCAGGGTTGTGGGCCCAAATGGTCTCCACCCAGCAACAGCCTGTCGGCAGGCAGGCCGATCTCGGCTGCAATACCCCTGACACGCGCCACAAAATCAGCGGGCTGCATTCCCGTATAGCCACCGTCCTGGTTTACCTGATTGCAGGTCGCCTCGATCAGTGCGATCTGCCCGGATTCGCGCGCGGCCGCAAGGGCGGCCCGCAATACCAGCGGATGTGCGCTGCACACTGCCGTCAGGCCCATCGGTGCGCCGGCAAGGTTTGCCGCAAATACCGCCCGGGCAAAGCCTGCGGATGAGGGGGGTGCTTTGGTGAACATTTCTGTAGGCTATCCAAAAACGATCAAAAGTAAACACAAAAATGCACGAAAATGCTTGATTGTTGTGCGCAAGGCCTGCAGGCTGTGCCAAAGAACGCAATTCAAAGGCAAAGCGATGAGCAAGACCAACACGCCGCAGCTGCGGTCGCGCGACTGGTTCGGCGGAAATGACAAGCCCGGCTTCATGCATCGAAGCTGGATGAAGAACCAGGGAATGCCCGAAGACGCCTTTGATGGCCGTCCGATCATTGGAATTTGCAATACATGGTCGGAACTTACGCCCTGCAACGCGCATTTGCGTGGCCTGGCCGAACGGGTGAAGCGCGGGGTGTTCGAGGCAGGCGGCTTTCCTGTCGAATTTCCGGTTCTGTCGGTCAACGAATCAAACTCGCGGCCAACGGCGATGCTCTATCGCAACCTGGCCGCGATGGATGTCGAGGAGGCGATTCGCTCCAATCCGATCGACGGTGTCGTGCTGCTGGTCGGCTGTGACAAGACCACCCCATCGCTGATGATGGGCGCGGCAAGCTGCGATTTGCCGACCATTGCCGTTTCGGGTGGCCCCATGCTCAACGGGCGTTTGCGTGGCAAGCAGATCGGTTCCGGCACCGCCGTGTGGCAGTTGATGGAAGACCGCAAGGCCGGGTTGATTGATGATGTCTATCTGGCCGAGGCCGAGCAGGGGCAATCGCGCTCGCCCGGCTCTTGCATGACAATGGGCACAGCCAGCACGATGGCCAGCATGGTCGAGGCCCTGGGCGCGGCTCTGCCCGAAAACGCCGCCATCCCGGCGGTTGATTCGCGGCGCAACCGGCTGGCGCAGCTTGCCGGGCGGCGGATTGTGGATATGGTCACCGAAGATCTGCGCCTGTCAAAAATCCTGACGCGCGAAGCATTTGAAAACGCGATTCGTGCGAATGGTGCGATTGGCGGTTCAACCAATGCCGCCATCCACCTTGTCGCATTGGCGCGACGCATCGGGGTTGATCTGAACCTCGCCGATTGGGATGCTCTGGGCCGCGACGTGCCTGCATTGGTTGACCTGATGCCATCGGGCCGCTTCCTGATGGAAGACTTTTACTATGCCGGTGGCCTGCCCGTGGTGCTGCGCGCTTTGGGCGAGCAGGGTCTGTTGCACAAATATGCCATCACGGCGAATGGTAAAACGATCTGGGAGAATGTGAAAGACGCGGAAAACTACAACCCCGAAGTGATCCGCACTTGGGATAACCCCGTCGCCGCGCAGGGTGGTCTGGCGGTGCTTACGGGCAATCTGGCACCACGCGGTGCGGTCATCAAGCCCTCGGCTGCCTCACCGCATCTGTTCAGGCATCGCGGTCCGGCCGTCGTGTTTGAAACGATTGAAGACTACAAGGCACGCATCGACGACCCCAATTTGGCAATCGATGCCAATTCCATCATGGTTCTGAAGAATTGCGGGCCAAAGGGCTATCCCGGTATGGCCGAGGTGGGCAATATGGGCCTGCCAACCAGGCTGTTGCAGCAGGGCGTGCGTGACATGATCCGCATTTCCGATGCGCGTATGTCAGGCACGGCCTATGGCACGGTGGTGCTGCATGTGGCACCGGAAGCTGCCGAGGGGGGTCCGCTGGCGCTTGTGGAAAACGGTGACATGATCGAGCTGGATGTCACCAAGCGCCGGCTGCACCTGGATGTGCCCGAAGACGTGCTTGCGCAACGGCGCGCCAAATGGGTGCGTCCGACACTGCAAAACCTGTCCGGTTACCAGAAGCTCTATGTCAAACATGTGCTTCAGGCCGATGAGGGCTGCGATATGGATTTCTTGGTCGAGTCTGCCCCCATGACCACGCCACGAGAAAGCCATTGAATACAACAAGTTACCAATGATCATACAAAAAGTGCGCAAAAGCGCGCAGAAAAATGTTGGAATATGACGTTTTCATGATACGATCATGACCAATGAAGCTGACGGGGCCAGAATCGGCCCAAACTTAGGGAGAGACTGATGACCAAGACATTCACCAAAGCCTCGCTGGCCGCACTTCTCGCCTCCAGCACGGCGCTGAGCGCTGTTTCGGCGCAAGAGGCGAAAACTATCCAGATTGCCACGCATTACAACGAAGCCCAGATGGGCCCGCTGCTGGAATGCTTTGCTGCTTATGAGGCAAGCAATCCCGGCATCACCATCGAGTTTCAGCAGGCCGCCTATGGCGACTTTCTGCAAACCATCCTGACCTCGCGCGTTGGCGGCACCTCGCCCGACATTTATAACATCTACTCGATCTGGGCGCCGCAGCTTGCCGCAGCCGGCACGCTGGCCGAACCGCCCGCCGATGTGCAGGACTGGATTCGCGCATCTTATGGCGCCGGTTCGGTTGGCGCGGCGACCATCAACGGCACGCTCTGGGGCATTCCGACCGAACTTTCCGTCTATCAACTGTTCTACAACAAGAAAATCCTGGCCGAAGCAGGCTTTGATGCGCCACCCGCCACTTGGCAGGAACTGCATGACATGGCGGCAGCCATCACCACCACCAACGATCAGGGTGTGATCGACCGGGCCGGTTATGTTTACGGTCCCTCGGTCGCCAATGCCGTGCATGTCTATTACAGCCAGATGTATGCCGCAGGTGTGCCGCCATTTGCCGATGATTTCCGCAGCACCAACTTCACCAGTCCGGAATCGATCGAGATCGTCGAGCGGATGGGTGCGCTTTTCGCCGAAGGCATCACCTCGAACACCAACATCACAGATGACTTTGCGGCGGGCAGTGCGGCCATGATGATTGCGGCCAACTGGAACAAGGCCGAATTGCAAGAGGTCTATGGGGACGAGTTTGAAAACACCGTTGGTATTGCGCCCATTCCCAACAATGGCGGCCCGGCCGGCACCATGCTTTATTCCTTCCTTTGGGCAGTTGACAGCACATCCGATGTTCAGGCTGAAAGCTGGGAATTGCTGCAATGGCTGAACACCGCACAAGAGGGCAAGCCGCTATCCTGCACCGGCGAAATGCTCAACAACCTTGGCGCGCTCTCGGGCAATCTCGCCGACCTTGCGGGCATGGATACGGGTGACAGCTTTACCGCCCCGTTTGTGGCCGCGATCGAAAGCGGTGCAGCCAAGAGCCAGCCGAACATCTGGCAGGCCTCGGAAAATGACCGGACATTGCGCAGCTATATCGAACAGGTCTGGGCTGGTAACATGAGTGCCGCCGACGCGATGGCCGCCGCCGATGCCGAAGTCACCGCGGTGCTGAACGAGCAACCGTAGCCAAGGCCAGACCGGGCAGCAATGCGACCAAGCCGAAAGGGATTGCGATGACAACCACCTCCCCCTCTGCTCAAGGCGAAAAGCTGCCCGACCTGGTTTACATAGCGCCGCCGCGCCAGAAATTTCTGGCGCGGCTTGGCTCCAAGAAAGTGGCGCCCTGGTTGTTCTTGTCGCCGATGCTTGTCTTTGCGGTGATCTTCTTCATCCTGCCGCTGATCTATGCATTCTACATTTCGCTGACCCGTTGGGACAGCCTTTCGCCCCCGCGCTGGGTTGGGCTTGACCATTATAAATACATCCTCACCACCGATCCGGTTTTCTGGAAAACCTTCTGGAACACCATGTATTTCGCCGGTGCCTCCATCGGCATTGGCGTGCCGCTGGCAATGGTGCTGGCCTATGCGTTTACCCGCTCGCGCGGGCAAACCCTGTGGCGCTCGATCTACTGGCTACCGATGATCACCAATGTCGTTGCCGTTGCTTATATCTGGCGGTTTGTGCTTGATGATCGCTACGGGTTGCTTAACCGCGCGCTTGGCTTCATTGGCCTCGGCGCACCCGGTTGGCTGACCGACCCGACCCTTGCACTTACATCTGTCGTGCTGATTTTCGTGTGGATGCAACTTGGCCATAACATGCTGCTGTTTTCCGCCGGGCTCGCGAATATCGATGAAAGCTATTACGAGGCCGCGCGGCTTGACGGGGCAAACGAACGCCAGCTGTTCATGAAAATCACGGTGCCGCTGCTCATGCCCACCACGTTGTTTGTGCTGATCACAAACTTCATTTCGGGGCTCAGCTACTTTACGCTCATGCTGGTGCTGACCGATGGCAATGGCGGGCCACTGCGCTCGACCACCGTCACCGGGCTTTACATGTATCAGATGGCGTTTAACGACCTGCGCATGGGGCGTGCCTCGGCGGTGGCCTATATCCTGTTTGCGGTCATCCTGGTGATCACGCTCATCCAATTGCGCGTCTTCAGACGCGGCGGCGTGGAGGCGCATTGACATGGCCATCGTTCAAACCAAAAGCCGTTGGGCCAGGCTGGGCACGATCGCAAAATACAGTTTGCTGAGCATTGGTGCCTTCATCATGGTCGCGCCCTTTGCCGATATGTTCCTAGGCGCATTGCGCACCCCCGCCGAGCGGCTTTCACAGCCGCCGGTCTATTTCCCGCGTGATCCGCAATGGGGCAACTATTTGCGTGTTTTCACCGAATTGCCCATGTTGCGCTGGATGGCCAACAGCCTGTTCATTACTGCAACAATCACGGCCCTGCAGCTGCTCACCTCGGCAATGGCGGGCTATGCGCTGGCAAAATATCGCTTTCGCGGCCGAAACTTCCTGTTCCGTTCGGTGTTGGGTGCGCAGATGTTCCCGTTCTTTCTGTTCCTCATCCCGGTGTTTTTCATCCTGCGCTACTTTCCGCTTTTTGGCGGGAATGACATATTCGGGCAGGGCGGATCGGGCTTTCTGAACACCTATGCCGCCATCATCCTGCCCTTTGCCGTAACCTGGTATGGCATTTTCCTCATGCGCCAGTTCTTCATTGGCCTGCCAGATGAGCTTATGGATGCAGCCCGGCTCGATGGCGCGGGCGAGTTTCGCATTTTCTTTTCCATCGCGCTGCCGCTGGTGTTGCCGGGCCTCGCCACGCTTGGCATTTTCGTGTTCGTCTATCAGTGGAACGAGGTGATCTGGACGATGACCGTCACCCGCACCGCACCCGATTTGCAAACCATTCCAGTGGGCATTTACCTGCTGCGTGGCGCCTTTATCGACCAGGCCAGCCTGTCGTTGCAACAGGCCGCACTCGCCGTGTCCATCGTGCCGGTCATAATCACGTTCCTGTTCTTGCAACGCTACTATGTGCGCGGGCTGACTGCCGGCGCTGTCAAAGGGTAAATTATGACAATCAAGATCGATGACGCCTATCTCGATGCCTTCGAGGATGACATCGTGCGCCTGTCGCGCCGCACATATGCCGAAGCAGGCGTGCCGATGTATCTGGTGCCAGAAGACCTGACGGGGGCTGCACCCGCCGCCACGCCCGACCCGGATGGCGAGGCGATGGCCGCGCTGTTTACCGCTGTCACCCAGGCGCTTGAGGCGCGTAACGGTCCGCTTTCAACGAGCGACATCGCACATGTGCTGGAGGTTCTGGCCGATCGTCACTTCCTGTCACACCCGTTTTCCGAGCTTGCCCGATGATCATTCTGCCCAAAGGTCCGGCTGAAACCGCGGCCGAGCTTACGGCCGGTTTTCGCACCGGTCGCGCGATTCATCTGATCAATTACCACGCCACGCCCAAGTCATGCGCTCAGGAATACCGCGACCAGATCGCTGCCTGCGCCGGGCGGTTCGCGTCATTGGACGAACGCGGGATTGAAGGGCTGATGCAGGGCAAGCAGGGTGTAAAACCCGTGCTTGCCCCGATCCTGTTTGAAGGTTTTCGCGACAATTACGATGTGCTTTTGCCCATACTCGAAGAATTCGGCTTTGCGGCATGGTTCTTCATCCCGTCGCATTTCCTCAACGTTCCGGCCCGTCGCCAGCGCATATTTGCCGCCCGCCACAGCCTGCATTACGGACCGGATGAATATGCGGGCGAACGCATCGCGCTAAGTTGGGCCGAGTTGCGCGATGCCCATGCGCGCGGGCATTTCGTGGCCTGCCATTCGCGCAACCACACAGCCCTGCACCCCGATACGCCGGATGATGTGCTGCATGATGAAATCGTCATCGCCAAGCAAGAGCTTGAAGACGGGCTTGGCGCCGAGGTCGACACATTCTGCTACCTTTACGGGGCCGAGTTTGGCCTCAACAAGCGCGCCGATGATCTGCTGATCAAGGCAGGCTATCGCTATCTTTTCTCCAATTTCCGTTTGCAGAAAATCCAATGACCATGCCCAGCCTGCGGGTGGTCAACTACCACCTGACCCCGGCGGCCAACGCCGCCATTTATGACCGCGAATTTGCCGCGCTGGCCGCGCGCTATGCGCCGGTGCGCGAAGATGATCTGGCCGAATACCTGACCACCGGGCGCTGGCCAATGGCGCGCCCCGGCATTCTGCCGGTCTTTTATAACGGCTATCGCAACAATTACGATGTGGCCCGCCCCTTGCTTGAACGCCACGGGCTGGTCGGCTGGTTCATGGCGGTTACCGCCTATTCATCCTGCCCGCCTGCGGCCCAGCCCGAGTTCTGTGCCCGTCGCACGCTCACCACGGTCAAGGGCGAATACCACGATGGCCGCACCGCGTTGTCATGGGATGAGTTGCGCGCGCTGGATGGCCCACATGTCGTGGCCAGCCATACGCGTAACCATACCAAAGTCAGCATGGAAGACCCGCAAGTGGTCGAGGATGAGATCGTAGGCGCCCAGCAGGATTTTATCCGCGAGCTTGGCCACCCTGTGCGTGCCTTTGCCTGGTTGTTTGGCGGGCGCTACGGCGAAAACCCTGTGGCCGATGCCGCGGTCGACAAGGCAGGCTACGAGTTCCTGTTTTCCAATTTCGCGGTGCAGCGTTTGCCAAGGGTGGCAGGCTAGCGCAAAAGGCCAAACGGCCCGGCAAATTGCACGGCGCCGCAAGGCGTTTCAGGCGCTTAGCACCAACACCCGCGCTGCGCCCTTTGCGCAAAGAGAAACCGACTCGCCCTTTGCAAGCGCCAGCGTTTGCGGCGCGCGCACCAGTCTGTCGCCAGCCATAAGCGCCCCGTGGCGTAAATGCACCAGGCGCTCGCGATTGGCGGGCAGGCTCAGCATTGCACCATTGGCCAGATCGGCCAGTTGATACGCCAGCGCCTCGGCCGTATTGCCCTCCTGCGCATCGCTTGTATAGCTGGGTATGCGCCCCGATGCCGCCGCGCGCGCATAGGCAACCCTCACATGGCTTTGCGGTCTGAGCGTATAGGCATGATCAGGCATCATATACAGCGCACAATCGCCCATATCGGACAGATGGGCCGAAAGCGGGTGTTCGCCGGCAATCTCCATCGCGACCGTGCCGCCCAGAGGCAACACAAAAACCTCGTCGCCCTCGCTTTCACCCTCGATCGTCACTTCGGGCTGAAAGCTGTAAATCCGCAGCGATTTCAGGCGTTTGAACCCGGTGACAGACTGGTCAATATCCACCGGGCGCGGGCAGGGGCCCACGCCGGGAAGGTCAATCATGCGGGTCGGATCGGCATCAATAATCAGCATCTGGTGCCCTTTATGCAAACTGTGGCAGAAATTCGCGATGGCTGTCGATCAGCTCGTCAGCAAGCTTCGCCGCCACATCCGGTGTGCCGACCGTGCCGTCAGCCAAAAGCGCTTCGACCATCAAATCGCGCGAGCCCTTCACAGCGGCATCGACGGTAATTTCAATCGCCTCGATTTTTGCGTTCAGCTTGGCCACCAATGCGGGTGGCAACGGGTCGGCCTGAAGTGCGGCGAACCCGCCGCCAACAGCAGCCGCGTTGCATTCCAGAACTGCACCATTGGGCAAATAAGGCGCCTGTCCGGTATTGGGCAGGTTCACCGAAAACACGTCGCGCTTGTCATACAGCAGCGAGTGCATGATCTCCAGAAGCTGTTCGCTTTCGCCGGGCACGTTTTCATAATAGGCGGGCGGCAGCGGTTCGGGCGAATTGGCGATGGCGAGCATCTCGTCATACCAGGTATCGCCCAGCGCAATCCGCTCATCAATCGGGAAGGCTTCGCGCCCCAGCCTGTGGCCATGATAGGCGCCGCCGGGGAAGCGTTCGGGGTAAAACTCAACCGCGTGCCGGTCCATTGCGCAGGGGAAAATGCCGTATGTGCGGAACATGCCCCATGCAAACGGGTCATCTGCCCAGCGCGGTGCGCGCCCAAGCACGATGTTATCCCAGATTTTCTTGCCGGCCAGTTCTTCGGCCAAACCGTCTTGCTGTGCATCGAGCCTGGCTTGCAGCATTGGCACGGCATCGGAGCCCTTGTGGCGCAACCGTGTCAGAAATGTCAGGTGGTTGAGCCCGATGCCAAAGCTGGTCAGATCACCCTCCTCAACGCCCAGGAAACGCGAGATCACCCCTTCGACATGATGCACACCGTGGCACAGCCCCACAACCGGCACATCGGTTTCACGGCGGATGGCGCGGCAAATTGCGGTCATCGGGTTGGAATAGTTGAAGAAATGCGCATCGGGGCACAGCTCGGCCACATCATTGGCAATGGCAAGCATCTGCGGGATCATGCGCATGGCGCGGCTGATGCCGCCGGGCATGGCCGTATCGCCCACTGGCTGGTAAATACCGTGCTTGCGCGGTATTTCGATGTCGCGCTGCCAGCCTTTGCGCCCCCCTACGGCAATGGTCGTTACCACAAAATCGGCACCCTTGAGCACATCGCGCCGCTCGGTCGTTGCGGTCACAGGAATATTGGCATTTTTGGCCACAAGCATTTTGCCGACCAGCTTGTTCACGGCATCCAGTGTCACAGGGTCGATATCCACCAGCGCCAGTTCCCACAGGTTTTCTTCGCCCGCCAGAATAATGTCGGCCACCAGTCTTTGTGTGAAAACGGTGCTTCCGGCACCAATAAGAACAAGTTTGTGGCGTGACATATGGCTCTCCGAATCTGGGTTGTTTGGCAGCCAGTCTAGGCAATAACGCGCAAAAGTCTATATAGAAATGATTGCTTTTGCGCGTTTATCGGCTATCCTTTCAGAAAGATTGCAATTTGCGGCCAGTTGCGGCAATCCCAATCAACCCAGAGGAAAATACCTATGATCCGCGCCGAACGACACGAACGCATACTGGCAGAACTTGCACGCCGCGGCACCGTGTCGGCGCAGGATCTGGCCACTCTGCTGGATGCCTCCCTGGCCACAATTCGCCGCGATATTGCCGAGCTGAGCGAATTGCGCGCGGTGACCCGCACGCATGGCGGCGCGTCGTTGCCGCAACGGCGCGAGGAGTTGCCGTTTGATGCAAAGGTCATGTCCTTTCTGCCGGAGAAACGCCGCATTGGTGCGCATGTGGGCAGCATGATCGCGCCGGGCAGCACCATTGCGCTGGGCGGCGGCACAACGGTTATGCAGATTTTGCCCGCAATCCGGCGGATGGAGCTTAAACTGGTCACCACAGCGGTGAATGTCGCGCTCGATTTGCGCGATGCAAGCGACGTGGCCGTCACATTGACGGGTGGCACATTGCGCCGCCGCACGGCCGAAATGGTGGGCCATATCGCCGAGCGCACGTTGCGCGATGTCAATTTCGATATTGCCGTGATCGGGGTCGATGGAATCGATGCGCAGGGCGGGCTGACCACCTATGATTCATCCGAAGCCTATGTGAACCGCGTGATGCTGGAACAGGCGCGCGAAGTGTGGATTGTCGCCGACCATTCCAAATTCGGCCAGTGTCTGCCCGCGCAAATCGCCCCGCTTGAAGGGGTTTCGAAAATCATAACCGATACCGGCGCAAGCGATGCGATGATCGCGGATGCAAAATTGGCGGGCATCGAGGTGCTGCGGGTTTAGCGACCGCCGCTGACCGGTATAATCGCACCGGTAATGTAGCTTGCTGCATCCGACAGCAACCAGACTGCCGCCGCCGCCACCTCATCGGCCCGCCCCGCGCGGCCCATCGGCACGCTATGCATCAGCCGCGCCAAACGATCACCCCCGCCGGGAGTTTTCTGCATATCGGTATCAATCAGGCCCGGGCGGATGGCGTTGATGCGAATACCCAGCGGCGCCATTTCACGCGCCAGCCCGATGGTCATGGATTCCACCGCGCCCTTGCTGGCGGCATAGTCTACAAATTCGTTCGCCGCGCCCAAAGGTGCAGCCATCGAGGACATGTTCACAACCGCCCCGCCATTGCCCGCTGCCTCCATGCGGCGCAGCGCCTCGCGCAAAACCAGAAAACTGCCCGTGGTGTTGGTGTCGAAAATCCGCTGCCAGCGCGCCAGATCGATATCGACCAGCCGCGCGGGGGCATCCAGAATGCCGGCATTGTTGATGAGCCCGCGCACTGGGCCAAAGGCGGCTTCCAGCCCGTCATACATGGCGCGCACATCTGCCTCTCTGGCAACATTGCCGGGCAGGGCTATGGCGTGCCCGCCGGATGCGGTGATTGCGCCGACAACCTTTTCAGCCGCCGCGGCGTTGGAATTGTAGTTTACACCCACCGCCCAGCCATCGGCGGCGGCCGCGATCGCACAGGCGGCACCAATACCGCGCGAAGCGCCGGTGATCAGAAGCGCGCCGCTCATGCGCCGCGTGCCAGATCAAGGGCAATGTCAACCAGCATATCTTCCTGCCCGCCGATCAGCTTGCGCCGCCCGGCTTCTGCCAGGATCGCGCGGGTCGGCACATCATAGGCTTTGCTGGCCTTTTCGGCATGGCGCAGAAAGCTCGAATAAACCCCGGCCTGCCCAATGGTCAGCGTTTCACGATCCACCTGAACGGGGCGGTCCTGAAGGGGGCGCACAAGGTCATCGGCGGCGTCCATCAGCGCACCGACATCACAGCCATGTTCCCAGCCCATCCCCTCGATCGCGGCGATGAACGCCTCAAGCGGACAATTGCCTGCACCCGCGCCCATTCCGGCCAGCGAGGCGTCGACCCGCCGCGCACCCGCCTCGATGCCCGCAATGGTGTTGGCCACAGCCAGCGACAGGTTCTGATGCGCATGGATACCGATTTGGGTCTCCGGCTTCAGCGCCGCGCGATAGGCGGCCACGCGGTCGCGCACGCCACTCATACGCAAGGCCCCGGCAGAATCGGTGATATACACAACTTTGGCACCATAGCTTTCCATCAGTCCGGCTTGCCGGGCGACTGCCTCGGGTGGTGATAGGTGGTTCATCATCAAGAACCCCGTCACCTCTAGCCCCAGGTCATTGGCCGCTGCCATATGCTGCGCGGTCACATCCGCCTCGGTGCAATGGGCGGCCACGCGCACGGCGCGCACACCGATATCGGCCGCGCGCCGCAGGTCTTCAACCGTGCCGATGCCCGGCAAAAGCAATGTGGTCAGCTTGGCGTATTTGCAATGCTTGGCGGCTTCCTCAATCCAATCCGCATCGGAATGCGCGCCGAACCCGTAGGTGAAACTGCTGCCCGACAGCCCGTCGCCATGACCAACCGAGATCGCATCGACCCCGGCCGCATCAAGCGCCTGAGCAATGGCGCGCACATGGCCAATATCATACTGATGGCGGATGGCGTGCATCCCGTCGCGCAACGTCACATCGGTAATGTAAATGCGTTTGTCGCTCATTGTGCCGCCTCCAATGCGCCTGTAACCAGAAATTCGCCCGTGCGCAGCGCGGCCGAAGTCATGATATCAAGATTGCCGGCATAGGTGGGCAAATGGTGCCCGGCGCCCTCGACCTCCAGAAACACGCTGACTTTCATGCCCGCCGGAGCGCCCGGCCAGAGGCCGGACGGCACGGATTCGACCTGCACGGCCTGCTTCAGGCGGTAGCCCGGCACATAGGTCTGCACCTCGGCGACCATCGCTTCAACCGAGGTGACGATCGCCTCGGGCGCGGCCTCCGCGCACAGGCAGATTACCGTATCGCGCATGATCAGCGGTGGTTCGGCAGGGTTGAGAATGATGATCGCCTTGCCACGTTCTGCCCCGCCAACCTGTTCGATTGCCCGGGCCGTGGTGGTGGTAAACTCGTCAATATTCGCCCGCGTGCCCGGCCCGGCCGATTTTGAAGCGATGGAGGCAACTATTTCCGCATAGGCGACCTTGGCCACCCGAGAGACTGCCCGCACGATCGGAATGGTCGCCTGCCCACCGCAAGTGACCATATTCACCACCTTGGCCCCCGCATGGCGGGCAAGGTTCACCGGCGGCACAACATAGGGGCCAATGGCGGCTGGTGTCAGGTCAACCATCACGGCGCGGCTGTCGGAAAGTGCTTCCAGGTTATGGCGATGCGCAGCTGCCGATGTTGCATCGAACACCACGCCGATATCGGCAAAATCTGGATGATTGCGCAGCCCTGCTACGCCAGTATCGATTGCCGCCACGCCCTGTCGCCGCGCAAATGCCAGGCCTTCGGAGGCGGGGTCAATCCCCACCATCGCTGCCAGTTCAAGCGTTTGGGATTTACGCAGGATCTTCACCATCAGGTCGGTGCCGATATGCCCCGAACCTATTATCGCCGCTTTGGTTGCCATGCTGCTCTCCTGTGTCGTCGCCCAACATGTGGCGCAATGACATTCAGAAAGCAAGCAAAAACGATCAGATGTATGAAGTTATATGATTGATGCTGCGCCGATGTTCAACCACACCGACTGGGCATTCCCTGCCTTTGCGGATACGACGGCCAGTGAACAATGGCGCGCAAATTCTGTTCATTCGCCCTTGCCTGAACAGCCGGGCGTCAGTCTTTCACGGGGCTCAGCCCATATGCAGCCAGTGCGTTTTGCCCAAAGACCTTGCCTTCAGCACCATGATTTCTGGTGAATGACTGCGCGAGATTGAACCAATCCTCATAGGGTGCGGCCAGGGTCAGGACCGGCCAATCGCTGCCCCAGATCAGCCGGTCGCCGCCAAAATGCTCGAACATATGCGCGATATAGGGTTGCAGGCTGGCCGTCGTCCATGCATCGCCCGCCTCGGTCAGCAGGCCGGAAAGTTTGCAATAGGCGCGACTGTCGCGGGCGAGCAGCGCCATGTCGCTGGCCCAGTTTGTGAAATGCCCGGCGGCGATTTCGGGCTTTGCGGCATGGTCGATGACCGTGCGCAGCTTTGAATGGCGCGCCAGAAGGCTGCGCAAATGCGGCAGATGCCGGGGCAGAACGAGCGCATCAAAGGTCAGATCATGGGTGATCATCGCCTCAAAGGCCGGGGTCAGCGCGTCGCGCAGCATCCATCCATCATCGGCAATGTCCTGAATCATCGGGCGCAGGCCAACCAGTTTGGGATTTGCGGCAAGGCGGGCGATGTCGGCAGCGGCCTTCGGGCTTTCAAAATCGACCCAGCCCACAACGCCCAGAACGAAGGGGGTCTTTGCGGCGATATTCAGCAGAAATTCGGTTTCGGCCAAACTGGGAGCGGCCTGCACAAGGATGGTGCCGCCAATGCCATGTTGATCGAGCAGCGGCGCCAGATCTTCTGGTGCAAAGTCGCGGTAAAGCGGTGCAAGCGCAGGGGTCAGCCAGCCATAATCGCCGCGATCTAGCTGCCAGAAATGTTGGTGGGCGTCGATGATCATGGGCCGATGACGCCTTTCTTCAGGATGATATTGCCGTAAAGCCGGGTCTCGCCGGTTTGCACAATGCAAAAGGCGGCTTTGGCACGGCTGTAAAAGGCGAAGCGTTCCAGCTTGGCAACGGGGCGCGGGGCGTCGGCCTTTGAATCGATGATGTCTTGAAACGCAGCGATGATGGGCGGCACGGTGTCCGGATCCCCCACCACCTCCATCACAAGTGCAGGATCGGGCACAAAACCGTCGAGCGGCAAAAGCGCCAGAACCGCGGCAAGTGTGTCGGTCGCGCTGACACCGTCCAGCCGGTGACAGCGTGTTGCATGGCTTGTGGCCGGAAAATTGGCATCGGCAATGACGATTTCATCGCCATGCCCCATAGCGCGCAGGCTGTGCAGCAGCTCGGGTGAAAGCAGCGCGGGAATGTTACGCAGCATCTTGTGGCTCCTTGGGCAGGGGTGCATCGGCGCGGATCAGCCCGGCCGATCTGAGGTCTGACCACAGGGCAACTGGAATATCCGTTTCAAAAATCGCAATATTCTGGCGCAGTTCGCGCGGGTTGGCGGCGCCGGGGATAACAGTTTTCACCGCCGGATGGGCCAGCGGAAACTGCAGGGCGGCGGCAATCATCGGGGTGGCGTGATCGGCGCATATGGCGGCGATCTTTGCAACCCGATCCAGAATTGCAGGCGGGGCGGGGGCATAGTTGTAACGCGCGCCCTCTATCGGCCCCGTGGCCAGAATGCCGGAATTATAGGGGCCACCCAGAATGATGCCGACATCGCGTTTGGTGCAAAGCGGCAAAAAGGTTTCAAGCGGGTCCTGTTCCAATAGCGTGTATCGCCCGGCAAGCAAAAAACAGTCGAACGCGCCTTCGCCCAGCAGTTTTTCGCAAATCTGCCAGGTGTTGACGCCCGCGCCGATGGCGGCAATGCGCCCGGCCTCGCGCAGCTCGTTCAGCGCAAGATAGCCGCCACCGCTGAACAATTCGCGCAGGTTCCTGTCTTCGCCTTCTTGCCCATGCGTGCCGGCATCTATGTCATGTAGCAGCAATATGTCGATCCTGTCGCTGCCAAGCCGGGCGATGCTGTCATCATAGCTGCGCATGATCCCGTCATAGGTATAGTCGAACACAATGCGCTTTTGCGGCACATCGACAAAGGCTTCGGGGGTAACATCTTTTGGGGCGCAATCCTTCAGCAGCCGGCCGACCTTGGTGGACAGGGTCAGCGTGTTGCCAAAACGTGCAATGGCCCGGCCAACGCGCTGTTCGGCCAGCCCCAGCCCGTATTGCGGCGCGGTGTCGAAATAGCGTAGCCCCGCATCCCAGGCGGCCTGCAAGGTGGCCTGGGCGTCTTCCTCTTCTACCCGGTGATAGAGATTGCCAAGCGGTGCCGAGCCAAAGCCAAGCTGGGTCAGTTCAATGGGCCGGGCGGTGCGGTGGTTCAACAGGCGGGTCCTGGTCAGGTTCATGCTGTGCCTTTCACATGGTCGTGCGGAAATAGCCGGGGTGCTGGCGTTCCAGCGGGGTGATCCGGTCGATCAGCTGGCCCAGATGGTAGCTCATCGCATCGCGTGCGGCTTTTGGGTTTTGCGCACGGATCGCATCCAGAATCGTTTGGTGTTCGGCAACCGCCTCGGCCGGGCGGCCGGGGGCGGGCAAGAGCAGCATCCGTGCGCGCTGCAATTGCAGCGACAACTGGCCCGCGGCCGCAACGACCTTGGGAAAGCCGGTGAAGCTGAGGATAAGCTCGTGAAAGGCGACATCGGCTTCAAAAAAGCCCGGAATATCCGCATCTTCAACCAGCAGCCCCTGCAGGCGCAGGTTGCGTGTGAGTCTGGCCAGTTGCTCGTCGCTGCGCTCTTGCGCCACTTTGGCCACGGCGGCCACCTCGACCGCTTCGCGCAAAAAGCTTTCCTCGCGCAGTTCCGCAAGCGACAGCCGCGACACGCGCGTGGCGGATTGCGGCACGATATCGACCAGCCCTTCGGATGACAGCCTGCTGAGCGCCTCGGCCACGGGCGAGCGCGATACACCAAGCTCGGCGCAAAGCGCGCCTTTGCGCAGCACCATGCCAGGCTCGAATGTCATGTTCAGGATTTTATCGCGCAATACGCCATAAACCCGCTGGCCCAATGGCCCGTCCAATCCTTCAATATCCAGCATACGCGGCGGCTCGGTCATTTTGACTCCTTCAACTGACATGTTAGTTGACATATGCAGCAAGTCAAGCTAGTCATCATCCTACCCAAAGCGCCGATGGTCGGCCAGAGGAGCGCGCGCCATGAGCCTGAAAAATCGTATGCTGGTTTTGCATCCGCAGGACAATATCGCCGTGGCCCTGACCGATATTGCCGCAGGCGAAGCGATTGGCAAGACGGGCGCGGTGGCGGCGCAAACCATAAAACAGGGGCATAAACTTGCCATTTCACCTATAGCAGCGGGTGAAAACGTGCTGCGCTACGGGCAGATCATTGGCCAGGCCAAGGCCGATATTGCGCCGGGTGAGCATGTGCATGTGCAAAACCTGGGCATGGGCGAGCATACGCAGGACTATGCCTTTGCGCGCGATTCCGTGGCCCTTGCGCCGATCAGCGACAATCGCACATTCAACGGGTTTCATCGCGCCGATGGCCGTGTCGGCACGCGCAACTATCTGGGCATTCTGACCTCGGTCAACTGTTCAGGCTCGGTTGCAAAATTCATTGCCGAGGCGGCGCAGAAATCCGGCTTTCTGGACGCCTATCCGAATATCGACGGGATTGTGCCGATCACGCATGGCACGGGCTGTGGCATGTCGGGCGACAACGAGGGCTATGCCACGCTGTTCCGCACATTGTCGGGCTATGCCCAGCACCCGAATTTCGGGGGTATCCTGCTGATCGGCCTTGGCTGCGAAGTGATGCAGATCGCCGATCTGGTGGGGGGGCGCGCCATCCGCGCCGATGGTGCTTTGCGTTACATGACCATTCAGCACGAGGGCGGCACCCGCAAGACCATTGAAAAGGGCCTGACGGAACTGCACGGCATTGCCGCATTGGCCAATAGCGCCACGCGCAAGCCCGCGCCGCTGTCACAGCTTATGGTCGGAATGCAATGCGGCGGCTCGGATGGTTATTCCGGCATTACCGCCAACCCGGCGCTTGGCGTGGCATCCGACATTCTGGTGCGGCATGGCGGCACGACAATCCTGTCGGAAACATCGGAAATTTATGGTGCCGAGCATCTGCTGACCCGCCGCGCTGTTTCGGTGGAGGTGGGCGAAAAGCTGATCGAGCGCGTGCATTGGTGGGAAGATTACACCGCGCGCAACAAGGGTGAGATGGACAATAACCCGAGCCCCGGCAACAAGCGCGGCGGGCTGACAACGATTTTGGAAAAGTCACTCGGTGCGGTGGCCAAAAGCGGCAGCGCCCCGCTGACCGATGTGTATCTGTTTGGCGAAAAGATCGACAAGAAGGGCTTTGTCTTCATGGACAGCCCGGGCTTTGACCCCTGTTCGGTGACCGGGCAAATCGCCTCGGGCGCCAACCTGATTGTGTTTACCACCGGGCGGGGTTCGGTGTCGGGCTACATGCCCACGCCCTGCATCAAGGTGGCCACCAATTCCGAAATGTATCGCCGCATGTCCGAAGATATGGATGTGAATTGCGGCGACATCGTCACCGATGGGGTGAGCCTTGAGGAGAAGGGCCGCGAAATTTTTGAAATGTTCATCGCCATCGCCTCGGGCGGGCAAACAAAAAGCGAAGAGCTGGGCTTTGGCGGGGTGGAATTCGTGCCCTGGCAAATTGGCGCGGTGATGTGAATATGAGGGCTGACATGGTGCTGAAGAACAAAACGATCCTGATAACCGCCGCAGGCCAAGGCATTGGCGCGGCATCGGCGCGCGCCTGTGCCGCGGCCGGTGCGCAGGTGATTGCCACCGATCTGGATGCCGGTCTGCTGGCGGCGCTTGGCGATGAGCCGAATATCCAGACCCGCGTGCTGGATGTTACTGATCAGGGTGCGATCGATGCGCTGGCCGCAGACCTGCCCGACCTCGACGGTTTGTTCAACTGTGCCGGTGTCGTGCATCATGGCACGGTGCTGGAGCTGACCGACGCCGATTGGAACTTTGCGCTCGACCTCAACGTCACCTCGATGGTGCGCATGTGCCGCGCCTTTGTGCCCGGCCTGTTGCGCCGTGCCAAAAGCGAGGGCAGTGCCGCAATTCTGAACATGTCCTCGATGGCATCGTCGGAAAAAGGCTTCATCAACCGCACGGCTTATGGTGCAACCAAGGCTGCGGTGATCGGGTTGACCAAGGCGATTGCCGCCGATTTTGTCGCCCGGAATCTGCGCTGCAACGCGCTTTGCCCCGGCACGGTTGATACACCGTCGCTGCGCGGGCGCATCGCCTCGGCACCAGACCCGGTGCAGGCCGAAAAAGATTTCATCGCCCGCCAGCCTATGGGAAGGTTGGCCACGGTTGATGATCTTACCCCCACCGTGGTGCATCTGCTGTCGGATGGCAGCCGCTTTGTCACCGGGCAGGCCGTTCTGGTGGATGGTGGAGTGACGATCTGAGACGAAAACTGGCTTGGGAGGGCCGGGAGGATGAGTTATCTGGTCGAAATGAAGGGGATTGAAAAGCGCTTTCCGGGCGTTCACGCGCTGAAAGACGTGCAATTCAATCTCCGCCCCGGCGAAGTTCATGCCCTGATGGGCGAAAACGGCGCGGGCAAATCGACGCTCATGAAAATCATGTCGGGCATTTACGCGCGCGATGGCGGCGAAATGTTTGTCGACGGTCAGCCCGTTGCCCCCGAAAGCCCGCGCGAAGCCCAGGCGCTTGGCATTGGCATTATCCATCAGGAACTGAGCCTGATGAATGATCTGACCGCCGCACAAAACGTGCTGATCGGGCGCGAGCCGCGCCGCCGTTTCGGGCGGCTGGACGAGGCGGCGCTGAACCGCAGGGCCGCCGAGATTTTCGCCTCGCTCAACCTTGTGATGGACCCGCGCATACAGGTCAGCACGCAAACCATTGCCCGCCAGCAGCTGATCGAGATTGCCAAGGCGCTGTCCTACAACCCGCGCGTTCTGATCATGGACGAGCCGACCGCCGCGCTGAACGATGCCGAAATCTCCGAGCTGTTCCGGGTGATCGAAATGCTCAAGGCCGATGGCGTGGGCATTGTCTATATCAGCCACCGGATGGACGAGATCAAGCGCATCGCCGACCGTGTGACCATATTGCGCGACGGCGCCTATATCGACACGTTGAATGCCGCCGACACACCGCTGTCAAAGATCATCCAGCTTATGGTCGGGCGCGAAGTCACCCAGAATGCGCCCGATGTGCCCGATACATCGCAAAGCCCGGTCGCGCTGGAAGTGCGCAACCTGTCGCGCGGCAAAGACGTGCGCGATGTCAGCTTTTCGGTGCGCAAGGGCGAGATTCTGGGCTTTGCCGGCCTTATGGGCGCGGGCCGCACCGAGGTTGCGCGCATCATCTTTGGGGCCGATCCGCGTGATGCGGGCGAGATTCTGGTCGGCGGCCAGCCCGTCGATATCCGCAGCCCCTATATGGCGGTGCAGGCGGGCATCGGCTATCTGTCGGAAGACCGCAAGCATTTTGGCCTTGCGGTTGATATGACCGTGCGCGCCAATATTGCGATGGCCGATATGGGCCGGTTTACCAACCGCGCAGGCGTGCTGGATGAGGGCGCCATGAAGCACACGGCGCTTGCCTATATCGACAGGCTCGGCATCCGCACGCCATCGGATATGCAGGATGTGCGCCTGCTGTCGGGCGGCAACCAGCAAAAGGTGGTTATTGCCAAATGGCTGTTGCGCGATTGCGATGTGCTGATCTTTGATGAACCCACGCGCGGCATTGATGTTGGCGCGAAATCGGAAATTTACGCCCTGCTGGAAAAACTTGCCGCACAGGGCCGCGCAATCATCGTCATTTCATCGGAACTGCCCGAGGTGATGCGCCTGTCGCACCGCATTGCGGTCATGTGCGAAGGTCGGCTTACCGGCGTTTTGCCGGGCGGGGCGGGCACCACTCAGGAAGATATCATGGAACTGGCAACACAGCGCGACACCGCGCGGCCTGTCGCGGAGGAGAGAGTATGAGCAGCACCACAGCCAGCACCCCGAAATCGGCGCTGTCGCGCCTTGTTGCGGCGGGCACCCACCAGCGTGTTCTGGCCTTTGCCAGCCTGATCGTGCTGCTGATCGGCTTTTCCATCGCCTCGCCGAATTTCATGCAAACCTCGAACATGATCGCGATTTTGCAGGCAACATCGGTGAATGGTGTGCTGGCGATTGCGGTGACTTTGGTGATCATTACCGGCGGGATTGACCTTTCGGTCGGCACGATGATGACCTTTTGCGCCGTCATTACCGGCGTTGTCCTTACCTATGCCGGAATGCCCCTGTTGCTTGGCGTTGTCGCTGCGGTGGCCACAGGGGCGGTATGTGGCTCGCTATCCGGCAGTTTTGTTGCGAAAATGAAGATCCCGCCCTTCATTGCAACGCTCGGCATGATGCTCATCCTCAAAGGGTTGAGCCTTGTCATCTCCGGCACAAGACCGATCTATTTCAACGACACGCCGGGCTTTAGCGAAATTTCGCGCGGCTCGCTGATTGGCGAGATCTTCCCCATCGTGCCCATTCCGAATGGCGTGCTGATCCTGTTCATTGTTGCCGGCGCAACCGCCTATGTGCTGAACCGCACTGTGCTGGGCCGCTATTGCTTTGCGCTCGGCTCGAACGAGGAATCGGTGCGCCTGTCGGGCGTGAATACCGACCGCTGGAAAATTGCGATCTATGCGCTGGCCGGGGCGATTGTGGGCATCGCCGGGCTGCTCATCGCCTCGCGGCTGAACTCGGCGCAACCGGCGCTGGGGCTTGGCTATGAGCTGGAAGCCATTGCGGCCGTGGTTATCGGCGGCACCTCGCTTTCGGGCGGGCGCGGCTCGATCCTCGGCTCGTTGATCGGCGCGCTGATCATGGCCGTGCTGACCAACGGGCTGCGCGTGCTGTCGGTCGCCCAGGAATGGCAGACCGTTGTCACCGGCGCGATCATCATTCTGGCGGTCTATGCCGATATGATGCGCCGCAAAAAGTCGAACTAGTCGAAATTCCCAAGAACCCCGGCCAGAAAAACCAGCCGGAACAACCGACAACCAAGGAGGAAACCACATGTTGTCACGTCGCCTACTCATCGGCGCTCTTAGCGCCACACTCGCCTTCGGGGCCGCCCCATCGGCCTATGCCCAGGATGGCGAAATCTACATCCCGCTCATCTCCAAAGGCTTCCAGCACCAGTTCTGGCAGGCCGTGAAATCGGGTGCCGACCAGGCTGCCGCAGAATTTGGCGTGCGCATCACCTTTGAAGGCCCCGACAATGAAACGATGGTCGACCGCCAGATTGATATGCTGTCGGCCGCACTGGCAAACAACCCTGCTGCCATCGGCTTTGCCGCGCTTGACAGCCAGGCCGCCATTCCGTTGCTGCGCGAAGCGGCCGAAGCGGGCATTCCGGTCGTTGCCTTTGACAGCGGTGTCGATAGCGACATTCCAGTCACGACTGCCACAACCGACAACGTGGCCGCCGCATCGCTGGCTGCCGATATGATGGCCGAACTGATTGGCGGCGAAGGCACGGTGGCCGTTGTTGCCCATGACCAGACCAGCCGCACCGGCATTGACCGCCGCGACGGGTTCTTGAACCGCATCGCCGAAGCCTATCCGAACATTACGGTCGTAAGCGTTCAGTATGGCGCGGGCGACCAGTTGCAGTCGACCGAGGTTGCCAAGGCCATCCTTACCGCCAACCCCGAGCTTGACGGCATGTTCGGCACCAACGAAGGCTCTGCCATTGGTATTGTAAACGCCGTGCGCGAAATGGGCAGCGAAGGCCTCACCATTATCGGCTTTGACTCTGGCAAGGCCCAGACCGATGCGATTCGCGAAGGGCTGATGGCCGGCGCGATTACCCAGAACCCGGTTGGCATTGGTTATGAAACCGTGCGTGCTGCGGTTGCGGCGCTGAATGGCGAAGACCTGCCCCCCATCATCGATACGGGCTTTTACTACTACAACCAGGCCAATATCGACGATCCGGAAATTGCCGCCGTTCTTTACGATTGATCTGAAACGAGGTGCAGTCCAGGCTGGGCCTGGGCTGCACTGCCCCTGCAAAATCTGAACATTGAGGATATTATGAAACTTCTGCGTTACGGGCCTGAAGGCCGTGAAAAACCCGGCTGCCTGGATTCAGAAGGACAGGTGCGCGACCTGTCGGGCCATGTGGCCGATATTGCGGGCGATGCGCTGCTGCCCGAGGCGATTGCGCGGCTGCAAGCCCTTGATATTTCCGCGCTGCCCGTGGTGAGCGGCACGCCGCAGAACGGTTTGCGCCTTGGGCCATGCGTGGGGCAGGTGGGCAAGTTTATCTGCATCGGGCTGAACTATGCCGACCATGCCGCCGAAAGCGGGCTGGATGTGCCGCCCGAACCGGTGATTTTCAACAAATGGACCTCGGCCATCATCGGCCCGGATGACGATATTCAAATTCCCCGCGGCTCGGTCAAAACCGATTGGGAGGTCGAGCTTGGCGTGGTGATCGGCAAGGGCGGAAGCTATATAGACGAGGCCGACGCGCTGGACCATGTCGCAGGCTTTTGCGTGATCAATGATGTTTCCGAGCGCGAATACCAGATCGAGCGCGCCGGCACATGGGACAAAGGCAAGGGCTGCGATACGTTCGGCCCGACCGGCCCCTGGCTTGTAACACCCGACGAGGTAGGCGATTTCAACGCGCTTGCGCTATGGCTAGAGGTGGATGGCAAGCGCTACCAGAACGGCACCACGGCGACGATGGTGTATAAAGTGCCGCATCTCATAGCCTATTGCTCGCAATTCATGAGCCTGCAACCCGGCGATGTCATCTCGACCGGCACACCGCCGGGTGTGGGCATGGGCCAGAAGCCACCGCGCTATCTGGCGGGTGGCGAAACAGTGCGCCTTGGCATTGAAGGGCTTGGCGTGCAAACCCAGAAGGTGCGCGCATAAGCATGGTGGCCAGTTGCGGCGTGCTTGTGTAAATCCCTGAATGCTGCCATTGGGCAGGTTTTGCAACGGGAAGCACGCCGCATGGTCTATGATGCGATTGTTCTGGGCGCCGGCGGGGCCGGGCTGATGGCTGCGGCCACTGCGGGCCAGGCAGGCGCGCGGATATTGCTGCTGGACCATGCAGAAAAGGCGGGCAAGAAAATCCTCATCTCCGGTGGCGGGCGCTGCAACTTCACCAATATGCGCACCGATGCGGCCTGCTACCTGTCACAAAACCCGCATTTCGCGAAATCCGCCCTAAGCCGCTACACGCAATGGGATTTTGTGGCGCTGGTCGAACGCTACGGCATTGCATGGCATGAAAAAACGCTGGGGCAGTTGTTTTGCGATGGTTCGGCGCGGCAAATCGTGGCGATGCTGCTGGAAGAATGCGCCAGGGGCGGGGTCGAAATCCGGCTTTCCACCCCGATTGGCGAAATCCGCCATGCCGATGGCGCGTTTCATGTGGGCGATGCGCAGGCGGCAAGCCTTGTCATCGCCACGGGCGGGCCTTCCATTCCAAAAATGGGCGCAAGTGGCGTGGCCTATGAGATTGCCGCACAATTCGGGCTGAATGTCATTCCCCCGCGTCCGGCCCTTGTGCCGCTGACCCTGCCGCCAGAGGATGCCGCATTTCGCGAGATTTCCGGTGTGTCTTTTCAGGGGCAGACGCGCGCCAATGGTGCCAGCTTTGATGAAGCGGTGCTGTTCACGCATAAGGGCCTGTCCGGCCCGGCGATCTTGCAGGCATCCTCTTACTGGCACCCCGGCGATACGATTACGCTGACCGTGCTGCCCGATGCAGAAAGCAAATTGCTGGCCGCCAAGCGCGACATGCCGCGCGCCCAGTTCAAGGCCGCACTGGCCGTGCATCTGCCGCAACGGCTGGCCGATCTTCTGGCCGCGCGGCTGGGGCTTGCGGGCCAGCTTGGCAATATGCCCGATGCAGTTCTGAAGGCGGCAGCCGAGGCGCTGACGAATCTCAGCTTCCGCCCCTCGGGCAACGAAGGTTTCGCCAAGGCCGAGGTCACGGCGGGCGGCATCGATACCGACGCGCTTTCATCCAAAACGATGGAGTCGCGCCGCGTGCCGGGCCTGTTTGCCATTGGCGAGGCGGTGGATGTGACCGGCTGGCTGGGCGGTTACAACTTTCAATGGGCCTGGTCATCGGCGGTAGCGGCAGGCCAGGCAATTGCCGCACGGCGCTAGGCTTTGGCCAGCAGCGCCGCCACTTCCGCCACCCGCGCGGTGTTATCAGGCGCGATGCTACCATCGGCCATAAGGGTTGAATTTTCAAACCCCAGGCGGCATTTGCCCCCCAGTTTTGCGCTGCGCAACAGGCAGGCGGTTTCCCCGGCACCGAAAGCGCAAACCGCCCAGTCGGGGCGGATGCCTAGCGCATCCATCCAGCCGATAAACGGGTCAAGCTCGGCCGGGTCGGAATTGCGCGTGGCGCTATAGCGGCCCAGCACGAAAAGCACTTGCAGATCGGGCGATGAAAGCTGCGCGGCGGGCACGAGGCCGGCCAGCAATTCAGCATCGGCCAGGTCATACAAAATGTGCTGCAAATGGATGCCGCGCGCCGCACAATCGGCAAACAACTGCGTGGCAAAAGCGGGGCCATCGCGGCTGATTTCGCGCACGGAAACCGAGACATGCGCGCAGCCCGACTCCAGCGCCACGGCGCGTTGTTCGGCGGGCGAATAGATGCCAACCGCCTCGGTGGTGATTTGCACGGTAAGGTCGGGGCATTGCTGGGCCAGCGCAGCCACGGCTTCGCGGTAAACCCCGGCATCCAGCAAATGATGGCCCCTCTGGTCGCGAATATGCAGATGCAGCCCATCGGCCCCAGCTTTGGCGCAATCAGCCGCGCAGGCCAGCATTTCCGGCAGGGTGATCGGAATTGCCGGATGGTCGGATTTTTGCAACCGCGCGCCATTGGGGGCAACCATAAGCTTGGGCAGGTGCATTACAGCACCTCGACCAATGATGTTGCGAGCTTGCCAACCAGCTCGTCGATTTGCGCATCGGTTATGATGAAAGGCGGGGCAAGCAGGATATGGTCGCCGCGCTGCCCGTCGATCGTGCCGCCCATCGGATAGCAGATCAGCCCGTTGGCAAAGGCGGCCTTCTTCAGCCGCGCTGCCACGTTCAAGCCCGGCGCGAACGGGTCTTTGCTTTCGCGGTCCCTTACGATTTCAAGGCCCTGAAACATGCCACGCCCGCGAATATCGCCGATATGCGGGTGCTGTCCAAAAGCATTGCGCAAGGCTGCTTCAAGCCTGGCGCCCATTCTGGCCGCGCGCGCAACCATGCCACCCTCGGTCAGCTTTTTCAGCACGGCATCGGCTGCCGCGCAGGCAACCGGATGGCCGATATAGGTATGGCCGTGCTGGAAAAAGCCGGAACCCTCGCGGATGGCATCGTAGATTTTGCCCTGACAGAGCATGGCCCCAATCGGCTGGTAGCCGCCGCCCAACCCCTTGGCAATGGTCACGATATCGGGCGAAACGCCATCGGCTTCGCAGGCAAACAGCCTGCCGGTGCGCCCCATGCCGCACATGACCTCGTCCAGTATCAGCAATATGCCATAATGGTCGCAAATTTCGCGGATGCGGGTGAAATAGCCCGGCGCGGCAGGCACGGCGCCAAGCGTGGCACCGACCACAGGTTCAGCCAGAAAGCCGATCACGTTTTCCGGACCAAGGCGCAGCAGTTCCGCCTCCAGCGCATTGGCTGCGCGCAGCCCGTAATCGGCCTCGCTTTCACCATCCTCGCGCAAACGATAGGCGTAACACGGCTCGATATGGCTGGCGGAAACCATCACCGCATCGAACGGTGCGCGCCGCCACATATTGCCGCCCGTGCCGAGCGCCCCGAGCGTATTGCCGTGGTAGCTTTGCTTGCGGGCAATGAATTTGCTGCGCTCCGGCTGGCCGATTTCAATCATATA
The DNA here is from genome assembly GCF_020447305.1 of Abyssibius alkaniclasticus. Taxonomy (NCBI): domain Bacteria; kingdom Pseudomonadati; phylum Pseudomonadota; class Alphaproteobacteria; order Rhodobacterales; family Paracoccaceae; genus Abyssibius; species Abyssibius alkaniclasticus. Next base: position 1,048,777 of record NZ_CP095732.1, read on the forward strand.
TTGCCGGGCGAGCTTCATTGCCGCCTCTACCGCTTCCGAGCCGCCCGAGACGAAATAGACCCGGTCTATTCCCGCCGGGGCATGGGCGACCAACCTGTCGGCCAATGATTCGGCCGGCTCGGAAGACAGGAAGCCGGTATGCGCAAAGGCCAGCTTGTCGAGTTGTGCCTTGATGGCGCTGGTCACATCCGCATCGCCATGCCCAAGGCAGGACACCGCCGCCCCGCCGGAGCCATCGAGATATTGTTTTCCTGTCGAATCATAGAGATAGACACCCTCGCCGCGCATGGCGATGGGCGGAAGCGATTTCGGGTTGCGGGGAAAAACATGGTTCATGGGGGTTCCGGTTTTGGCTGAGGCAGGGACGGTGGTGCAGCGACTCTGAAACAAATGATACACCATTTGACAAAGAGTGAAACAAAGTCAACACTACCAGAACGGTATAAAGCGGGGGGCGCGAGTGTCATTGTCATTTGAGACACGGTTGGCAAACCAGTATGATGGGCTGTCAGACGCGCTGCGTCATGCGGCGCAGTTTCTGGTGTCAAACCCGCTTGATATTGCCACCCGCCCCTTGCGCAAGGTTTCGCTTGATAGTGGCGTTTCGCCTGCCGCCTTCAGCCGGCTTGCACAGGCCCTGAATTATTCCGACTTTGAGGAGCTGCGCGAAGAAATGCGCGGCAAGATCGAGCGTGATTATCGCAGCTTTGCCAACAAGGCCGAGCGTTTGCAGCAAGATCATGGCGACGAGCAGACCAGCTTTCTGGATGCGCATCTGGCGGCCTGCCAGCAAAACCTGACCAGCTTTGGCCGCGGAATCGACCGGGCGCTTCTGGATGCGGCGGTGGACAAGCTCGTGCAGGCGCATCAGGTCGTGCTTCTGGGGGCGCTGGGCTCGACCGGCGCTGTCGAATACCTGTCCTATATGGCAAATTTCTGTGCCTCCAACTGGCATATGGCCGGGCGGATGGGGGCCTCGCTGGGCGGCGCGCTGACCGGGCTGACGCAGGATGATGTGGTGCTGATCGTCACCAAACCGCCCTTTGCCGAACGCTCGATCGCGGCGGCAAAACTGGCGCATGAACAGGGCGTGTATGTGATAGTCATCACCGATACGCATTTATGCCCGGCGCTGCGCTTTGCCTCGGCCGGGTTCGTGGTGCCAACCGCCAGCCCGCATTTCTATTCATCCTATGTGACAACCCTGTTCTTCGTGGAAACCGTCATCGGCCTTGTGCTGAGCCGGTCGGGCGAGCGGGCGCGGGCGCGCATCGCGCAGGTTGCACAAACCAATGTTCTACTGGCCGAAGTTTACGACCAGTGACAGCAATCGCGACATCAATAACCAAAGGGAGACTATGATGTTTGATAAACTGAAATATGCGGCGCTGGGCGTTGTTGCGGCAACGCTGATGGCACCCGCCGCCATTGCCCAGGAGTTCATCACAATCGGCACCGGCGGTGTGACGGGTGTTTATTATCCGACAGGCGGCGCCATCTGCCGGCTTGTGAACAAAGACCGCCGCGACCACGGCGTGCGCTGTTCGGTGGAATCGACCGGCGGGTCGGTCTATAACATCAACACCATTCGCGAGGGCGAGCTGGAATTCGGTGTGGCCCAGTCCGACTGGCAGTATCATGCCTATAACGGCACATCGTCCTTTGCCGATGCAGGCCCGTTTGAAAAACTGCGCGCGGTTTTCTCCATCCATCCGGAGCCGTTCACCATTGTGGCGCGGGCCGATAGCGGGATCACCTCGTTTGAAGACCTGCTTGGCAAGCGCGTGAATATCGGCAACCCCGGTTCAGGCCAGCGCGGCACGATGGAAGTTGTCATGGAGGCTATGGGCTGGACAACCGACGATTTTGCGCTTGCCACCGAGCTTAAGGCCGCCGAACAGTCGGCCGCCTTGTGTGACAACCAGATCGACGCGATGGTCTATACCGTTGGCCATCCTTCCGGCTCGATCCAGGAAGCCACCACCGCCTGTGATTCCGTGCTGGTCGAGGTATCCGGCCCCGAAATCGAGGCGCTGATTGCCGACAACCCCTTCTACCGCACCGCGGTTATTCCGGGCGGCATGTATCGTGGCAATGATGAGGATGTCACCACCTTCGGTGTGGGTGCCACACTCGTAACCTCGGCCGATGTGTCGGACGATGTTGTATATGTGCTGGTCAAGGCGGTCTTTGACAATTTCGAAGACTTCCGCGGTTTGCACCCGGCCTTCGCCAATCTTGACCCTGCCGAAATGGCAACCGCAGGCCTGTCGGCGCCGCTTCACCCCGGGGCCGAGCGTTACTACCGCGAAGCCGGCTTGATCGAGTAGGCGTTTGCGTCGACACTAAAACCAAAACAGGTCCGGTGGCGATGCGTTGCCACCGGATACCCGCCTTCAAAAGGGCCGGGGCTGACAGCACAAAACCAGCCGGAAATCGGCGACAGGGGGGCATATGTCAAAATCAGAAAAACGCGCGTTGAGTGAGGAAGAGCTTCAGGAACTGGTCGCCGCCAGCGATAGCGGCGCGCGTAGCCCGGTTGGCAGTGTTGGCCTGTTTGTGGCTGCTGTTGCGCTGATCTGGGCCATATTCCAGGTGCTTCTGGCCTCGCCCGTGGCGCCCTATATCCTGCCCGGCGACCTGATCAACAATTCCCGCCAGATTCATCTGGCCTTCGCGGTGTTCCTTGCGGCAATGGCCTATCCATTGTTCAGGTCGAGCCCGCGCGACTATATCCCCTGGTATGACTGGGTGCTTGGCCTTGGCGGCGCATTTCTTGCGCTTTACGGCTATTTCTTCTACGCCAAGATCGTTTCCAATGGCGGCCTTGCCGATGATAGCGACGCGTTGTTCGCGCTGGCCGGGCTGATCGTGCTGTTCATTGCGGCCTATCGCGTGCTTGGCCCCGTCATGGTCGCGCTGGCGGTTATCTTCCTTGCTTATGTGTTCTTCGGCTCATCCGAAATGGTGCCCGACCAGATTCGCTGGGCCGGGGCCAGCCTGCGCAAGGCGATGAGCCATATGTGGATCACATCCGAAGGGGTGTTTGGCATTGCGCTGGGCGTTTCCACCAAATTCGTGTTCCTGTTCGTGCTGTTCGGCGCCCTGCTCGACAAGGCGGGGGCGGGCAATTACTTCATCAAAATGGCCTTTGGTGCGCTCGGGCATCTGCGCGGCGGCCCGGCCAAGGCGGCGGTTGTCGGCTCGGCGGCCACGGGGCTGATTTCGGGCTCGTCCATCGCCAATGTCGTGACCACCGGCACCTTCACCATTCCGCTGATGAAACGCGTTGGCTTTTCCTCGGAAAAGGCGGGCGCGGTCGAAGTGGCAAGCTCGGTCAACGGGCAGATCATGCCACCGGTCATGGGGGCTGCGGCCTTTCTGATGGTGGAATATGTCGGCATTTCCTATGTCGAGGTGATTACCAGCGCCTTCCTGCCTGCCGTCATCTCCTATATCGCGCTGGTCTATATCGTGCATCTTGAAGCGGTCAAAACCAGAATGCCGACAATCGGCAACAAGGTGGTTTCAATGGGCCGCACGATCGGCGGCATGTTTGCATTTTTCGCCGGTTTCGCGGCTTTGTGCTATGCCACGCAATACCCCGTGCAGGCCATTGTCTCGCTGGTGCCCAACGGTGCCGGATGGGTGCTGGCCGCGCTTCTGGGGCTGGTCTATCTGGCGCTGATCTGGCTGGCCTCCAAATCCGAAGATCTGGAGCCGGATGACCCGAATGCCGAGGTGGTAGAACTGCCCGACCTTGCGAAAATCTACAAATCCGGGCTTTACTACCTGCTGCCGATCATCGTGCTGGTCTATTTTCTGATGATCGAGCGTAAATCGCCGGGCCTGTCGGCCTTTTGGGCGACCTTCCTGCTGTTTGGCATTCTGCTGACACAGAAATCCCTGAAAGCCTTCTTTCGTGGCGAAGCCAATGCCATCAGCCGCCTGAAGGACGGGTTCAAAGACCTGATCGACGGCATGATCGACGGGTCGCGCAACATGATCGGCATCGGCCTTGCAACGGCCACTGCCGGCATCATCGTCGGCACGGTTTCGCTGACCGGTATCGGGCAGGTCATGGCCGAGTTTGTCGAATTCCTGTCGGGCGGCAACCTTGTCCTGATGCTGATTTTCGTGGCGATCCTGTCGCTGATACTGGGCATGGGCCTGCCGACCACGGCCAACTACATCGTTGTATCCTCACTTATGGTCAGCGTTGTGGTGGAGCTTGGCGCGCAATCCGGGCTGATCGTGCCGCTGATAGCCGTGCATCTGTTCGTGTTCTATTTCGGCATCATGGCCGATGTCACACCGCCTGTGGGGCTGGCGAGTTTCGCTGCTGCCGCCGTGTCGGGGGGTGATGCCATCCGCACCGGCTTCATTGCGTTCTTTTACAGCCTGCGCACCGTGGCCCTGCCCTTCGTGTTCATCTTCAATACCGATCTGCTGTTGATCAATGTCACCTGGTATCAGGGGATCATCGTGTTCGTGGTCTCCACCATCGGGATTTTGGTGTTCACCGCCGCCACAATGGGCTGGTTCATGACCAAAAGCCGTATCTGGGAAACCGTGGCGCTGCTGGCCATTGCGCTGGCGCTGTTCCGCCCCGGCATTTTCATGGACCAGATTCAGGCGCCCTTCGATGAAACTGACCCGGCAGGTTTTAGCGAGGCTTTGGCCAATGCCGAACCGGGCAGCCCCTTCAGGCTTGTAATATCCGGCCCCGACTTTGACACGCTGGAAATGAAGGATGTGACCGTTCGCATTCTTACCCCCGATGTTGACGGGGCCGAGGCACGGCTCGATGCGCTGGGCATCATCCTCATCCCCGAAGACGGTGTGCAGCGTCTGGACGAGCCGGCTTTCGGCAGCGAATTTGGCGAAACGCTAGCGGATTTCGACTTTTACGGCGACGAGGTTGTGTCGATCACTGCCGTCACCTCGCCGGCCAGCCAGTTGCCGAAGGAGTTGATCTTCATTCCGGCATTGTTGTTGCTGGGCCTTGTCGGCTTTGTGCAGATGCGCCGCGCCAGAACCCACGCGCTGAAAGGAGCCACGGCATGATGGACACAATCCTATGCTCGGTCGACATCAACCGCCCGGATGAGCAGCACCGCCTGCTTGAAGTGGCCAATGAAATGGCGATGGCGCATGATGCGCAGCTTGACGTGATCACCGTGATGCCGGATTTCGGCTCAACCGTGGTGGGTGCGTATTTCAAGGACCATGCCGTAACCTCGGCGCGCGATACGGCGGGCGTGAAGCTCAAATCGCTGGTCGTCGATGTTTTGGGCGTCGAACGTTCGGCCAGCGTGCGGCGCATCATCAGCGTTGGCAATGTCTATGAAGAAGTGCTGAAAACCGCAAGGATCAACGAGGCCGATCTCATCGTCATTGGCGCCCACCGCCCCGATCTGAAAGATTTTCTGCTTGGCCCCAATGCCGCGCGGGTCGTGCGCCATGCCAATTGTTCGGTCTATGTGGTGCGTTAGCGGCTGAAATGCGGGCGGGGTTCAATAATCCCGCTCAAAGAAAATTCCGATACTGGTATCGCCGCCACTGCCCTGCGCGGCGCGCCCGCGCAGACCGTCGATAATGTCGATATTGATGCTCAGGCTCGCATCGCCCTGGTCGTTGATTTCAACCTCTGAATAGAGATTGTCTTGCAGATATCCCCCCGCCGTGACCGAGGTTGCCCCATCGACAGATTGCACATCGAGATTGTCGAGCCCGGAGGCTTCGCGCAGGCGCGTAAGCAAACCACCGTTGGACCGCCCGCTCAGCACGGCCAGGCTGCTGGCCAACTGGGCGATCTGGAACGGTGAAAGCGAGTCTATGCCGCGTGCGAAAACAAGCTGGGCAAGAACCTCGTCTTGCGGCAATTCGGGCACGGATGACAGGATGATGTCGGGTGCCGTGGCCGGGCCTGCCAGTTGCAGGTTGATCGTATAGTCGCCGCTGCGGGTTTGGGCGCGTAAATCCAGAATCGGGATCAGGCGGCCAAGCAGGCGCGCGCTGCCCTGGGTGAAAACCAGCCGCTGGCCCAGCAAATCCATGCGTCCGCGCACAAGGTCGAACTGGCCGGTGGTGGCCAGATTGCCGCTGCGCCCGGTCACGCGCAGAGTGCCGCCAAGCTCGGCATCCAGGCCGCGCCCGCGCACGAAAATCCGCCCGTTCGAAGATACGGCCACATCCAGCCCCATCGCAAAGGGCGCCCCGGCCCTGGCGGCTTCCGGCTCCAGGCCCGCGCGCAACTGCGTGCGCCGCACGGGGCGGGGAATGTTGATATGGGTGATGTCGGGAATGGCGGCCGCGCCGAACCCGCTTGGAATTTGGATTTCGGTGTTGAGCAGATCCACCCGCCCTGAAAGCTGCGGGGCCGTCAGAACCGGGCCGCTCAGCGCAAGGCTGGCATTCAGGGTGGTGGTGACCATCTCGCCATCGGAATAGGTGAGCCTGTCAAGCTCGGCCACAAGCGCCGCCGGAAACCCCGCGCCAAGGCCGATGCGCCCGTTCAGGCTGATCTGTCCGCCACCCTGAAAATCGGCCGTGGCGCTGGCAATGTTAAGGGCATCGCGGGTGATATTCGTGCGCAGGTCCAGATTGTCGAGCCGCACGCGATAGGCGGGGGCATAAAGGCTGGCCCCGCTGGTTGCGGCGCGCCCTTCGAAAGCGGGGCTGTCAAAACTGCCGCCGATGGTCAGCGCAAAATCGGCCTGACCGGTCAGCCCGATCCCCGCGCTTTCCAAAAAGCGCCGGCTCAGCGCGAGCGGCACCTGGCCTGCTGCGCGCAAATCCAGCAGTTGACGGTCCAGCGCGACCGTGCCTGACAGCGTCATGGCAATGCCGGCACCGGAAAATGTGGCAGAGGTCAGGTTGATCTGTTGCAGGCTGGCATTTCCGCTTGCGCTAATATTCAGCGCCCCAAGCCCGTAATCGCGCGCCAAAGCAGCGCCGAAACCCGCAATCTCGGCGGTGAAATCGGCGCGCGGGTCATCAAAGCTGCCGGTCAGCTGAAGCTGGCCTGTGCCCTGGCCCGCAAGCCCCAGACCTTGGGCAAACCCGTTGGCAAGCGCAAGCGGCAGGCTTTCAAAACCAGCGCGCAAATCAAGCGTTCTTGCATCCAGCGCAACATCGCCCGCCAGTTGCAGATTGAGCCCGCCATCGCCGGAAATTTCGGCCGAATCCAGCCGGATCTGCCGCGCACTGGCCGTGCCGTTTGCGCGTATATCCAGCAGCGGCAGGCCATTGCCTTGCGCCAGTGTCGCGCCAAAACCCGTAACCTCGGCAGAAAATGCAAGCTGCGGGTCATCAACGCTGCCGCCGATCCGCGCTTGCCCCGAGCCTGTGCCGACCAGCCCCAGTTCGGGTGCGAAGCTGGACAGGGCCGCAAAGGGCAGATTGGCGAAGCGGGCATTCACATCAAGCAGGGTGCCCAGCGTGCCTTCAACATTCGCACTTGCCCCAAGCGCGGTGTCAAGCCCCGCGCCAAACGCCAGCGCCTCATGCGGGCCAGAGGCGCGAAACCGCAGCCTGGCCGGGCCTGAAAGCTCCGCTATCAGCGGGGCGATATCGCTGAGTTCGGCCGTGCCGGTAAGGTTGAGCGTGTCACTGTTCAGATTGCCGCCCATCGCCAGATTGGCCAGCGGGCTGGTCAGCACAAGCCCGTCAAGCGTCACCCCGTCCTCGTTGCGCAAAACGCGCCCGGTGACGGTGCTTGCCCCTGCGAACAGGGCGTCAAACTGCGGCTGGCTTATTTGCAGATTTTCGCCGGTCGCGTCGATCTCGACATCGACCTGCCCGCCCAGAAGCGGCAGTTGCCCGTTCAGCGTCAGCGCGATCGCACCGGCAATATCGCGCCCGGCAAGTGCCGAAAACGCGCTCAAATCGGCGATGGTCGCGTCGATCTCGCCGTTAAAGCTGACCCCGGCAATCCCGCCCCTGGCGCCAAGCTGCAAACCCTTGCTCGACAGGCTGGCCGATTGCAGGTTCAGCGGCGCACCGCTTTCCCAATCCCAGGCGGCAGAAAGCGCAATTTCGCTGCCAAGCGCCTGTGCGGTTGCCGCGGAATCCGGCACAACGCCGCTGAGCGCACCGCTGAATTCGCCGCTGATGGCGCGCGCTTCGGGCGTATCGAGGTTCAGCGCCAAGCCCGAGGCGGCGCCCGAAATTTCGGCAATATCAAAGCCCGGCACAACAAGGTTCTGCGCCGTGAAATCGAGCGTGTAACGGCCGTTTTGCGCCTCGCCGTAGCTCAGGTTCAGCCGGGCCGCGGCCAGGGCAATCGCATTTCCAAAGGGAAGCGTGACCGGCGTGCCATTGGCGCGGGCAATGGCAATGGACAGGTTTGCGCGGCGTATGAACCCGTCATCAGCGGTATCAAGGCTGCCATTGATCTGCATTTCGGCGGTGTCCACCGTCAGTTGGTCCAGCCGCATCCCGCCGGCTTCACGCAGAATACCTTGCGCGGCAATTGCGCTTTCACCCTCGAAAAACGGGCGATAGGACTGGGGCAAAAGCCCGGCGATCTGCCCGCTCAGCGCCAGTTCCAGGCTGCGGCCATCGGCATAGTCGGCCAGTTGCACCTGCCCCGCGATCAGCCGCGCGCCGCCAACATCCACCCCAAGCGTTACGGTCAGATTGTCGAGTATTCCCGCGCCCGAAACCTGCGCGGCCAGCGCCGGTGCGCCGTCAAGGCCAAGCGCATTGGCGATGACACCACCCTGAGGTTCGTTCACCGTGGCATCGATAACAAATTCGGTGCTTTGCCGCGTATAGCGCAAGGACAGCGCAATATCGCCCCCCGCCCCGTCGCGCCGCGTGGCACCAAGCTCGGCATTCAGCCCCTCGCCATTCAGCGTGAAGGCGGCCTGCAGGGCAAGCTGCGCTTCCAGCCCGATCACATCCTGCCCAAGGCGGATGTCATCGCTGGAGACGTTCCTGATTTCGATATCGACCGGCAAATCCGGCAGGTTGAAGCCGCTGGCTTCGGGGCTCGGGCCGCTATCCATTGGCAGGGGTTTGCGGATGAAGTTGATCTGCCCGGCTTGCAGATTGTCAATTTCCAGCCGTCCGCGCAGCAGGGCCGTGCGCCGCCAGTCGATCTGCGCATCGCGCAATTGCAGCCAGACGCCATCTTCATCGGCAATGGTGATTTCGGCAATCCGCGCCGATGAGCTTAGCGCGCCTTCGACCCCGCGAATGCTGATCATTCTGCCGGGGCTGGAGATGGACTCCTCGATCCAGGACAGGATCGCGCCGTTTTCGCTGTCTTGCGCCAGCACGGGCCTGGCAAGCGTGGCCAGCAGCAGCGTGCCGGTGAGTATGATCTGCCGAATGTTCAAAACGCCTGCCCCAGACCGATATAAAGCGCCACTTCCGGATCTCCGCTTTGCCGGTTCAGCCCGCGCGCAATATCCACGCGCAGCGGGCCAAGCCCGGTTTGATAGCGCAGACCAAGGCCAATGCCGGTATGCCACTCACCCGTTTCGCCCGGCAGGGCGGTGCTGCCCACCAGCCCGGCATCGGCAAAGGCAACCAGGCCAAACGTTTCGCTTACTGCCCAGCGCGCCTCGACCGACAGGTTGATCAGCGACAGCCCACCGGCAAGCGATGTTCCGCTGCCAATGCCGCGGCTGTTATAGCCATAGCCGCGCACCGAATTGCCGCCGCCGGACAAGAACAACATGTTGGCCGGGGCGTTGCTGGCATCAAAGCCCATCAGGCTGCCAATGCGCGCCCGCCCCGCCAGCACAAATTTTTCGTCCGCACCAAGGGGGATATAGCCGCGCCCTTCAAGCACGGCCGCCAGCCCGCCCTGGCCAGACTGATATTCCCAGAACGGGGTAAGCTCGGTTTCAAGGTAAAAGCCGCGGCGCGGGTCGAGTTCGCTGTCGCGCCGATCATAGCGCGCGCCCAAATGCAGGCCAAGCATGTTATAGCGCTGAAAGCCGATACCGTCGTCAATGTCGCTATAGGCGGCAAAGCCGGCCGCATCGGCGCTGAACGGGCCCGTGCGGTATTGAAAGCCGATCTGGTATTCGGCATTGCGCGTTACAAACCCGGATGTGGTTTCACGCTCGGCGGTAAACTCCATCACAAAATTGAGGTCGGGCAACAGCACGCCGGGGCGGGTGAAGGCGGCGCCGATCGCATAATCGGCGGCACTGAAATCCACCCCGAGGCCAAGGCCGGAAATGGCGGCGTCAAAGCGCAGCCGCTCGCCATGCCCGAACAGGTTGCGGTGAAACCAGAAGGCTTCGGCCCCGAACCCGTCGACCGAAGACAGTGTCAGCCCAACGCCAACGCGCCGCAAGGGCAATTCGCGCAGGCTGACATTTATGGGCAGTTGCCCGTTTTCATCGAGCGCCGTGGCCTCTTCGATGCGCACCGAACTGAACACACCCAGCCGCAACAGCCGCGCGCGCATGGCCTCCAGGTCGTCAGGGTCGAACAGGGCATTTTCGGGCAGGCGGGTCATCAGGGCCAGAAAATGGTCATGCGTCTGGGTCTGGCCGCCAAAGGTGACAGGGCCATAGCCAGCGGTCGGGCCGGGGTCGATGGTGGCACGCACATCCATTTCGCTGCGGGCATGATCGGCGGTGATGCTGCGCGCCGCCACGCTGGCCAGCGGGTGGCCCTGCTGGCGCCAGGCCTCAATCGCAAGATCTGTCGCATCGCCAATGGCGCCGGCACGGGCGGGCGCACCTGCCACAAGCCCGGTGGACCCCGGTGCCTCGACACGGTCGTTGCGGCGCTGGGCCGGGGGTGCAAGCGGGCCAATGCTGACGGCGCCAAAGCTGAAGGCCGGGCCGGGAATGACAGAAACCGCCACATCTGCCCCGCTGCCGATTTCGGCATCAAAGGGGATGTCGGCCGCCTCGCGCCCGTTCAGCGTGATCGAGATTTGCGGGCTGTAATAGCCATTGGCATACAGGCTGGCCAGAATGGCGCGATAATCGGCATTGGCCATTGTCAGCAGATTGTCACCCTCACCCAGCGCGCTGCGCCGCTTGGCCCAGAGTGTCGAGGCCGCGCGCACATCGCGCAACAACGCCTTTGTCAGGCTGCCTTCATCAATTGTAAGCGCATAGCCGCCCGCAGGCGGGGTGTCGCTGCCAAACAGCCTTATGCCGAATATTTCAAAGGCAGATACCTGTTTGGCGGGCCAGGCCAGCCCGCCTGCAATACTTGCGGCAAGTGCGGCAACAAGCAGTTGGTGTCTCAGGGTTCTGCTCACATCTGGTCCATGTTTCGGGCGCGTGTCCGGGCAAGTATCACACGGTGCTGGCCAAGATTCGACAGGCAACTGCGCCTTGCGCGGAATAACGCGCAAGGCGGTTTCCTAGGCGAAATCCGGCCGCTTGCCGGCCCAGGGTTGCGCGGCTTCCAACTCGGCACAAAGTGCGATGAGAAGCTCGTCCTGGCCAAATTGCGCGGCCAGATGCACCCCAACCGGCAGGCCCGCCGCGTTCCAATGCAGCGGCACAGAGGCGGCAGGCTGGCCGCTGGCATTGAAGGCGGCACAAAAGGGCGAATATTCAAACACCCCGCCCTTGCCAATCCGGTAGGCCTCGAAATCCTCGCGGTCATGGTGAAACCGGCCGACCTTGGCAGGCGGCTCGGCCAAAGTGGCCGAAAGCAGCACATCATAGGGCTGGAGCGCGCGGGCCATTTCGCGGCCATAGCTGTGGATTTTCTCGACCGCCGCCAGATAGTCGGCCCCGCTCAGGGTTTTGCCAAAGGCCAGCGCGCCGCGCGAAATGCCCTGCACATCATCCGCGGCCAGCGGTTTGCCGCGTCTGGCCACGGCCTGCTGCAAGGAAAGCGCGCCACCGCAGGCAACAATGCGCGTCCAGGCGCGCATCATGCCCATATGGTCGGCATCGGGGCGGGTTGGCGCCACGCTATGGCCAAGGCTTTCCAGCAGGGCACCCGCCTTGGCCACAGCCTCGGCGCAATCTTCATGGATGGGCTGGCCGCTGAAATTCGTATCGCAAAGCCCGATGCGCAAGCGGCGCGGCGGGCGCTGGATGGCGGCCAGATAGCCGTTTTCCAGCGGCGGGGCGACATAGGGCGCGCCAAGATCGGGGCCGGCACAGGCATCCATCATCGCGGCATTGTCGCGCACGGAGCGGGTGAGGAAACCATCGATTGCCATGCCGGCCCAACCTTCGCCCGCCGCTGGCCCGTCGGGAAAGCGCCCGCGCGTGGGCTTGAAGCCGAACAAACCGCAGGAAGAGGCAGGAATCCGCACCGAACCGCCACCATCCGAGCCATGCGCCATTGGCAGAATGCCCGCCGCTACCGCGGCCCCCGCACCACCCGACGAGCCGCCCGACGTATGCGCCAACCCCCAGGGGTTGCGCGTGGGGCCGCCATAGACCGCCGCCTCTGTCACCGGGCCAACCCCGCCCTCGGGCGATGTCGTGCGCCCGAAAGTGACCACGCCCGTGGCGCGCATCCGTTTGAAAATTTCGCTGTCATAGCTGTAGCGCGTGTTGGCAGATAGCCGCGAGCCGCTATGCGTGGGAAAATCTATCGCTTCGGCCCCAAGGTCTTTCAGCAGGAACGGCACACCCCTGAACGGCCCCTCGGGCAGGCCTTTGGCAATGGATTTGCGCGCCACGTCTTCCTGCACAAGCACCACGGCGTTGATGGCGGGGTTGCGCGCGGCCACACGTGCAAGCGCCTCATCGAGCAGCTCATCGGGGGAAACCTTACCTTTGGCGACAAGCGCCGCAAGGCCGGTTGCGTCATTTTCATCATACATATGCGGGCGGCCATCGGTTGTTATGCTTGCCCAAGGCTAGCGAATGCGTGAATTGGCGTCGAGCGATGATTGCCAAAGCCGCAAAATTCCCGCAAACCAAGACCAGCCACGCCCAAACCAACGGACTGCCCCTATGGATGCCCTGATTTGTGACGCAACCCGCACCCCGATTGGCCGCTATGGCGGTGCCTTGTCGGGCATACGCGCCGATGATCTGGCCGCATTGCCGATTGCCGCGCTCATGGCGCGCAACCCGTCGCTGGATTGGGCCGGGCTTGATGATGTGATCTTCGGCGCGGCCAACCAGGCGGGCGAAGACAATCGCAATGTGGCGCGCATGGCCGCGCTGCTGGCGGGCTTGCCCGAAACGGTGCCGGGCGTCACGCTCAACCGGCTTTGCGCATCGGGGCTGGATGCGGTGGGCATGGCGGCGCGGGCCATTCGCGCGGGCGATCAGGATATGATCATCGCCGGTGGTGTGGAAAGCATGAGCCGCGCGCCGTTTGTCATGCCCAAGGCGCAAGCGGCCTTTGCGCGCACCGCCGAAATTTATGACACGACCATCGGCTGGCGCTTCATCAACCCGAAAATGCAGGCGGATTATGGGACAGACTCAATGCCCCAAACCGCCGATAATGTGGCGGCCGAATACGGTATTACGCGCGCCGACCAGGACGCCTTTGCCACCCGCAGCCAGGCGCGCTGGGCCAGGGCGCAGGCGGCTGGGCTGTTTGCCGATGAAATCACCCCCGTCACCATCCCGCAGCGCAAGGGAGATGCGGTCGTTGTGGACACGGATGAACATCCCCGCCCCGATACCGACGCGGCAAAGCTGGCCAAGCTTAGGGGCATCAACGGCGCGGATTTAGCTGTGACGGCTGGCAACGCTTCGGGCGTGAATGACGGGGCGGCGGCGCTGCTCATCGCCTCGGAAGCGGCGGCCAAGGCGCATGGGCTAAAGCCCATCGCGCGCATTCTGGGCCTTGCGGCAAGCGGTGTGGCCCCGCGCATCATGGGCATTGGCCCCGTGACCGCGAGCCAGAAACTGCTGGCGCGGCTGGGGCTGACAATTGGCCAGATGGATGTGATCGAGCTGAACGAAGCCTTTGCAAGCCAGGCGCTGGCCACATTGCGCGCGCTTGGCGTGGCGGATGATGCCGATCACGTAAACCCCAATGGCGGCGCCATCGCGCTGGGCCACCCGCTGGGCATGTCGGGCGCACGGCTGGTCATGGCGGCGGCCTATCAGCTACGCCGCGGCGGCGGCCGCTACGGGCTGGCCACAATGTGCGTGGGCGTTGGCCAGGGCAGCGCTTTGGTCATCGAACGGGTATAGTCGGGATTGCAGCGCCGCGCCAAATGTGCATATTTGGCGCTACGTTGCATGGCGCACAGGGTTCGCGCCATGACCCGTCGCAGGCGCATCGCCGCGACGCTAATAAGCAAACATTGATGGATGATTCCGGGCATTCGCCTGCCCATAAAGGGCGAAGGCGGAAAAGGTTTCATGGAGGATGAACATGACCAACCGTAGAACTGTTTTCGGGCTTTTTGGCGCGGCGGCTTTGGCGGCAATTGCTGCAAGCGGCGCATTGGCGCAGGAATTCACCCTGAAACTGCACCAGTTTTTGCCCGCGCAATCGACCGTGCCGGCCCAAATTCTCGATGTCTGGGCCGATAATGTCGAGCGTGATTCAGCCGGCCGTATCAAGATCGAGCGCTATCCCTCGATGCAGCTTGGCGGCACTCCGCCCGAGCTGATCGACCAGGTGCAGGACGGTGTGGCCGATATTATCTGGACCGTGGTCGGCTATACGCCGGGCCGCTTCCCTTCGACCGAAGTGTTCGAACTGCCCTTCATGGTCAGCGATGCCGGTGCCGCGTCTTATGCCTATTGGAAAATGTTTGAAGAGCATATGGCCGATACCGAATTTTCAGGGCTGCATGTGCTGGGCACCTGGGTGCATGGGCCGGGCCTGTTTCATACGGCCGATCCGGTGCAAACGCCGGATGATCTGGTCGGGATGCGCATTCGCGGCGGCTCGCGGCTCGTGAACCAGCTTCTGGAAATTCTGGGCGCAACCCCCGTGGGGATGCCCGTGCCCGCGGTTTCAGAATCGCTGTCCAAGGGCGTGATAGACGGCGCAACCGTGCCCTGGGAGGTGACAACCTCGCTGAAAGTGGCGGAACTGGTCGGCAACCACACCGAATTTGAAGGCCCGGCGCTATATACGCTGACCTTTGTGCTGGCCATGAACGAGGATGTCTATAACAGCCTGCCGGCCGATTTGCAGGCCGTGATCGATGCCAATTCCGGGCTGGAGTTTTCGGTATTTGCAGGCAATACCCAGCAGGCCGCCGATGGCCCGGCGCGGCAGGTTGCGGTCGATCTGGGCAACAACATCATCACCATTTCCCGGGCCGAGGCCGAACGCTGGCAGGCGCTTGCCGCGCCGATCTATGATACCTGGGTTGCGGAAATGGCCACGAAAGGCATAGACGGGCAGGCGCTGATTGATGAGGCGCGCGCGCTCATGGCCGAATACAGCGCCGCCAACTAGGCCGCGCGCCATGCTCCGGACCGGGTTGAACATGCACCGTTTCATGCTGAAACTGGCGCGCATCATGGCCTATCTGGGTGGTGCCGTGCTGTGCCTGCTCGTGCTGCTGACCTGCCTGTCGATCCTCGGGCGCAGCCTGAACAGGCTGCTGCATGGCGCCTGGGCGCAGGCACAGATGCCCGAGCTGGCCACATGGCTGCTCGGGCTTGGCATTGGCCCGATCAACGGAGATTTTGAGCTGGTGGAAGCGGGCGTGGCCTTTGCCGTATTCGCCTTTCTGCCGCTCTGCCAGATCAGCGGCGGCCATGCGGCGGTGGATGTATTTACCGCGCGCATGTCGGCCCGTGCCAACCGGGTGCTGGCACGGGTTTCCGATACCCTGTTCGCTGCCGTTCTGGTGCTGATCGCCGTGCAACTGGCGCGCGGCTTGCTCAGCAAATACGGCTCAGGCCAAACGAGCTTTCTGCTCGAATTTCCGCTGTGGTGGGCCTATGCCGCCAGCCTGATCGGGGCGGTCGCCGCGGCGCTTGTCGCCGTTTACCTGGCGGTTTTGCAGTGGGGCGCGGCCCTGGGTGGCACCAGCTCTTTCGAAAATCGCGGGGCCGACAGGTGAGCGATTTTGCCATTGGCCTGCTTTCCTTCCCCGCGCTGCTGGGTCTGATCTTTCTGCGCATTCCCATCGGGCTGGCGATGTTTGTCACGGGTTTTGTCGGGCTGACCATCATCACCGGCGATGCAACGCAGCCGCTCGCGCGGCTGAAATCCGAAACCTATACGAGCTTTTCCAACTACGCGCTCAGCATCATTCCGATGTTCCTGCTCATGGGCCAGTTCGCCACGCTGGGCGGGATGAGCCAGGCGCTGTTCAAAGCCGCCGAAAGCTGGCTTGGGCACAGGCGGGGCGGTGTGGCAATGGCGGCGGTGGGCGCCTGTGCGGGGTTCGGGGCGATTTGCGGCAGCTCGCTGGCCACCGCCGCCACAATGGGCCGCGTGGCCCTGCCCGAGCTGCGCCGCTATGGCTATTCCGGCGGGTTTTCAACCGCCACTCTGGCGGCCGGCGGCACGCTTGGCATTCTCATTCCCCCCTCTATCGTGCTGGTCATCTATGCCATATTGACCGAGCAGAACATCGCCAAACTGTTTCTTGCCGCCGTCATTCCGGGCCTGCTGGCCGCATTGGGCTATGTGATTGTCATCTCGATCTATGTGCGGCTGTATCCGGCTGCGGCCGGCATTCGCCCGCGCATGGGCTATGGCGAACGCTTTGCCGCGCTGGCGCGGGTCTGGCCGGTGCTTTTGGTGTTTGTCGCCGTGGTGGGCGGCATTTATGCGGGCGTTTTCACGCCAACCGAAGGGGCCGCCGTGGGCGCGCTGGCCACGGGCATCATCGCGCGGCTCAATGGTGGGCTGACCCGCGCAACCCTTGCCGAAAGTTTTCTTCAAACCGGCCGCGCCACGGCCATGATCTTCTTCATCGTGCTGGGGGCGGCGTTTTACAACGGCTTTCTGGCGCTGTCACAGGTGCCCCAAGAGCTTGCGGCCTTTGTGGTGGAACAGCGGCTGAACCCCTGGCTGGTGCTGGTTATCATTCTGGCATTCTATCTTGTGCTTGGCTGTCTGATGGACAGCCTGTCGATGATCCTGCTCACCATCCCTATTTTCTGGCCGGTGGTGCAGGGGCTGGACTTTACCTTTGTCAGCATGGCCAAGCTTCATGCAAATCGCGCCACCGCCGCCCTGGCCAAAGGGGCAGAGCTTGCGCCCGATATGCTGGCCGGGATCAGCGATGCAATCGCCCAAGGCGCAGAGCTGAGCCGCGAGCAGATTGCCGCGCTCGGGCTGCGGCGGGTGAATGCCGGGGCGCTTGCCGCCATCAACCTTGAACAGCTGGCCATCTGGTTCGGCATTCTGGTGCTTGTGGTGGTCGAGGTCGGGCTGATCACCCCGCCTGTGGGCATGAATCTGTTCATCATCAACGCGATGGACCGCGAAACCCCGATCCGCGACACCTATCGCGCCGTGCTGTTTTATGTCGCCTCCGATGTGCTTCGGGTGGCGCTTTTGGTGGCGTTTCCGGTTATAACGCTGTTTGTGATACCGTGGTAACAACAGGGGCGCGCGATGCAGATTGACCAGCAGGTGGCACTGATAACCGGGGGCGGCAGCGGGCTTGGGGCGGCCACGGCACGCGCAATGGCGGCGCGCGGGGCGCGCGTGGCGATACTCGATTTTGACGCCGGGAAGGGCGCGCAGCTTGCCGCTGAAACTGGCGGATTTTCCATAAAATGCGATGTGGCCAATGCCGCCGAGGTTGAAGCCGCCGTGGCGCAAAGCATCGCCCATTTCGGCGATGCGCCGCGTATTGTGGTGAATTGCGCGGGCATCGCCTCGGCGGCGCGCATCGTCGGGCGCGAGGGCAAGCTGGCACTCGAGCTGTTTGAGCGCGTGATCCGCGTGAACCTGATCGGCAGTTACAACGTGATGTCCTATGCTGCGCGGGCAATGATGGGGCTGGCACCGCTTGCAAGCGGCGAGCGGGGCGTGATCATCAACACCGCCTCGGCAGCCTTTGAAGACGGGCAGGTTGGCCAATCGGCCTATGCCGCGTCCAAAGGGGCCATTGCCGCCATGTGCCTGCCGGCCGCGCGCGAATTCGCCAAGCCGGGCATTCGGGTGATGGCGATAGCGCCGGGCCTGTTTTCCACCCCGATGATGGAGGCTTTGCCACCGGAGACCACCGCGCAGATCGCCGCGAACATACCCTTTCCGGCGCGTCTGGGAAGGCCCGAGGAGTTCGGGCTGATGGCCTGCCAGATTGTCGAGAACGCCTATCTGAACGGCACGACCATCCGGCTGGACGGGGCCGTGCGCCTGCCGCCGCGCTAAAGGGTAATCAAATGGTTGTCCCATGCGCGTGGGGCGGCGTTCAGCATGTGCAGCGCCCCGTTCTGCACGCGGGCAATGCCGCCCAGACCATCGGTTGCAAAAAACCCGTCAGGCGCGCTGCCAAGCCCGCATATATCGGCGCGTGAGTGGCTGGTTTGCAGCGTTCCGTCGCGGTCAAAAACCACCAATAGCCCGCCGCGCGGACAGCTTATGGCCACGCGCGCGCCATCGCCCGAAAAGGCCACGCTGCCGGCATAGCCCTTCAGCCGCAGCGCCAGCATGTCGGGCATTTCTGCCAGAACCGGGCTTTGGCCGGGGCGGTGCAGGCCCAAAAGCGGGGTGACAACGCCCGCTTCCCCCTGCCATTGCATGGCAAAGGCGACCGTGCCGTCGGCGGCCTGCGCCAGATGCCGGATAGAGTTGAGCCGAAGTTCAGCGGGCAGAAGCAACTGGTCGACAACCTCGCCGCCCTGCGACAGATAGGTCAGGTTCGGCTGCATGGTTTCAAGGTTCAGCGTGGTGCGCTCATCATCCAGCGCGGCCTGAATGCCGCCATTGGCCACGACCAGCAAGTTGTTGCGAACCGAGAACATGATTTCATGCGGCCCGATACCGCCAGAGGCGAAACTGCCCTGGCGCGCATAGCCCTCATCGACATTCCAGATGCCGATCTGGCCCTGCCCGCTGGCATTGTTCACCTCGCCGGTGAACAGCAAGGCCCCATTGCCGGAATAGGTGCCGTGGCCGCTGAAATGCGCGCCTTGCGGTGCGGCCAGATCGTGCATGACCTGGCCGGTCACACAGTCCAGCACCCGCGCGAAGGTGCCGGGCCTGCGCGCAAATATCACCGCTTCCGGGCGCATCGGATGCGCGGCGCCGGCATGGCCGCGCGCCGGCAGGGGCAGGCGAAACCTGTCCTCGCCAGCCGCTGAAAGCCCGAAAAGCGCAAAACTGCCATCGGGTTCCTTTGCAGCACCCAGATAGGCGGGCGCGCCCGCATCGGCCCAGGTCAGTTGCGGCAGGGATGCGGTGAGCAGAACCGATGCCAGAAAGCCACGTCGCGTTGCCATATCAATCTCCATCTGATGCGTTGAAGCCCGCCACAACCCCGAGCGACGGGCCGATTTCAAGCAGGATCGCGTCGCGAATGCTGCGGATGGCCTGTTGCAAGGCTTCGAGCTTGAAGCGGCCCTGCGGGGTGGCGACCCCGGCGAAATCCGGGTCATCCAGATCGGCAATCAGCGCCTGGGCATGGGCAAAGGCGGCGGTCGTGTTCGGGGTTTCCACCGTGGTCAGGCGGCGGGCCAGTTGCGCGGCCCCTTCCAGCGAAAGCGCCACATTGCGCAAGCTGCGCCCGGCGCGGCGGCTTTCCGCGCGCAAGGGACGCGGCCGCTCGAACGTGCCCATCGGGCGGCCCAGCCGGGTATCGGCATTGAATTCAATCGCGACCAGCAGGGCGGTGAACAAGGCCTGCTGCGCTTCGCGCGCGCTAAGAAAGGTCAGGTTTCCCTCCGCGCCAGCGGTTTGCAGCGTTTCGGCAAAGCCGCCTTGCCACGCTTCCAGCACTGCCGCCGCCTGTTGCGCCAGATCGTCGCCGAGGGCCGCAATCAGCGCGCAATCATAGCTGGAGGTGGGTATAAACGCCTCGTCAAACAGCAGATATTCCAGCGCAAAGAAGCCGCGCGCCGCCGCCGAAAGCCGCGCCGCGCCACCGGGCTCGAAAATGATCGGGTCTTGATCGGCGCGCAATGATGCCAATACACGCGCACCTGTGCCACGTTCATCGGGCCAGAAGGCAATGGCAAGCGCGCGGCCCTGCAGCTCGACCGGGCCGAACTGTATGGGGCTGATGGCAAGCCAGGCATCGAAACTGTCGTTCCACGCATTGCGCAAAACCGGCAATTCGCAGCTTTCAGCCGCTATGGCGCCAAATTCTGCCGTGGTTTCGGCAAAGGCCATGTAGCCGGGCAGGATGTAGCCCTCGACCACTTCGGCAATATCGGCCTGTACGGGTGCGGCGGCAAGCGCGAGCAGGGTCAGCAGCTTTTTCATAGACTCTCCAGAAATCGGATAAGGGCGGCACGGTCGGGGGCGGGCATGGCGATGACCGCATCGCGCTGCGCCTCGGCTTCGCCGCCATGCCATAGCACGGCTTCCAGCAGGTTGCGCGCCCGCCCGTCATGCAGAAAATTGCTTTGGCCGCTGACGGTTTCGGTCATCCCGATACCCCAAAGCGGGGCCGTGCGCCATTCGCGGCCATTGGCGCGGCCTTCGGGGCGATTGTCGGCCAGGCCTTCGCCCATATCATGCAGCAACAGGTCGGTATAGGGCCAGATCAGCTGGAAGCTCTGCTCGGGCTGGTCGACCAGCCGGTCGGTCACGAATTTCGGTGTGTGGCACGCGGTGCAGCCGGTCGTGTAGAATATGTCCTTGCCACGCAGCACTTCGGGGGTGTCGACATCGCGGCGGGCGGGCACGGCAAGATTGCGCGCATAAAACGTGACAAGCGACATCCCCTCGGCGCTGATTTCCGTTGCGTCATCACTGCCGGTGCTGCCGTCTGGCGCGGCCATACATGCGGCCTGCGCCTGGGTGCAATCGCCCGACGGCGTGTTGAACAGCGGGCTTGAAATGCCGATATCGCCCGCGAAAGCCGAAGCCGATTGCGCATTCACGCTGGGCTGGCCCGCCTTGTGGCCGAAACGGCCCAGCATTGGCTGGCCAAACTCGTCAGACCAGACGATTTGCGCGCGCCCCGAAATGCCGTCGCCATCGGCATCGTCGGGGTCTTCCAGCGCCAGAATATCGGCGGGCGCGATGGCTTCGAGCAGGCCAAGGCCGATCATCTGCTGGGCAATACGTGGTGACAGCATCGCCCCCGGCGCAAGCGGGCCATAGCCAAGGTTGGCGGCGGTATAGGTCGGGGCGCGCAGATAGGCGACCTCGCCATCTGAAAGCGGAACTTCGATTTCGTCATAAGCCACGTCGAAACTGTATTCCGCGGCATGGCCAAGCACGCCGAAATCCTGCAACTGGCCGCCATAGGTCGGGTCGGGGGCGCTGCGCTGCACCGCGCCATCAAGTGCTGCAAGATAGGCTTCGATCGGGGTCAGGTCGGCCATGCCATCCACCGGCACCGAGATGCGCAGAAAGATCGACACGGCGTTGTCATCGCCTGGTTCGGGCGGATGGCCGCGCCCGTCCTTGATGTGGCACGACTGGCAGGAACGGGCGTTGAACAAGGGGCCAAGCCCGTCGGAGGCCAGGGTTGACGAGGGTGAGGACACCCAGAGCTTCGTGAACAGCCCGTTGCCAAGCTTGAAGTCGAGTTCGCGCGCAAATGAGGTGTTGGCCGAGGGCAGCGAGAAGGCATCGGTTGTATTGCGCGCGCGCACGGTTGTGCCGCCGCCGCTGTTGACCTCGAAGGGCTCGGCCGATGAAAAATCGGTTGTCGGGGCCGTGACCGTGGCGATGCGCGCCGCTTCTTCCGCCGTGCGCGGGATGGTTTGCAAGGGCGCGCGGGTGATATCCCAACCGGCTGGCGTTTGCGCGGCCAGCGCAAAGGCGCTGAGGCCAAGGCCAAGCGCGGCGGCAATTTTCAACGGGCCAGACAGGAACATGAGAACAGACTTTTATGCAGGATCAAGCCCCCGCCGCAGCCGGGCGGGGGCGTTTTTATGGGTTTACTGGAACACGGCATCCGGCGCGTCCAGGCTGTCAGAGCCTTCAAGCGAAATGGCGGTCAGGTCCAACGCTGTCACCGCGCGTTCAATCGAGCGGGTTTGGGTGACAAGCCGATCGACCGCGCCAAGGATCAGCGCCTCGCCTGCTTCATTGTCGCGCGCCAGCATCATGTCATAGGCCATGCCGGCTTTTGCGGCATCGACAATCGCGCCAAGTGCTTCAACCGATGCGGCGATTTCAGCCTCAAGCCGCAACGCAAGCTCGGGGGTTTCCTCGGCCAGCAGATCGGCCAGCGACGGGCCGGAAACAATGCTGCCGTCAATGCGCGTATAACGGCCCAGATAGACATTCTGAATGCCGACGCCATCATAGTAATGGCTATATTGCGTATTGTCGGAAAAGCAGTCCTGCTCTTCTTCGGGGTCATTCAGCAGCACACCAAGCTTCATGCGCTCACCCGCCAATTCGCCGTAGGACAACGAGCCCATGCCGGTGAGCATCGCGGAAATGCCGGCGTTTTCATCGGCCAGAACGGCGGCACGTGCCGCGCCAGTCTCGCCCCAGGCCGCGGCCATTTCGTCAAGGTCGGCCACCAGCAATGTGCTGGCTGCGCGCAAATAGGCGGCGCGGCGGTCGCAATTTCCGCCGGTGCAGGCATCGTCTGTGGCATAATCGGTCCAGGGGCGGTTGCCGGCACCCGGCCCTGTGCCGTTCAGGTCTTGCCCCCAAAGCAGAAATTCGATGGCATGATAGCCCGTGGCGACATTGGCCTCCACCCCGTCTGCCTCTTGCAGCGTGTTTTGCAGCAGTTCGGGTGTAATTTCGGTTGCATCAATCTCGGCGCCGGACAGGGTGAATATCGGGTTGGCAATGACATTGAGCGCGGCAAAACCGTTCTCGTCTGTCGCACCGCCATAGGCCGGGTCGACATAGTCGATCAGCCCTTCATCGAGCGGCCAGGCATTGACGCGGCCTTCCCAGTCATCAACCAGCGGGTTGCCGAAACGGTAAACCTCGGTCTGCATATAGGGCACGCGGGCGGCGCGCCAGGCAGTGCGCGCGGCGTTCAGCCCGTCTTGCGACGGGGCGGCCAGAAAGGCGGCGATCGTGGCATCAAGCTGTTGCGCGCTGGTCAGGCTGTCGCGGTATTTGGCGGCGGCGATATCGGCATAGGTGGTCAGCACATCGGCTTTTTCAACGGCAAGAAGCGGCTGGGCGGCCAGCAGGGCCGTGGCAAGGCTGGCCGTGAAGATGCGGGTCATAAATGGTCCTTGGTATTGGTTTTGACGATTGCGCGCTAAACCTACTAAAAGAGTTGGGTATGTCAATCCTGATTTTTTTAGTAGGTTTATTGCTCAGTCGAGTGTCTGCCGGTAGCGGCGCAAGGCAATGACCGAAATGACCAGCAAGATCAGCGCGATATTCGCCAGATCGCCCGCAATATCGGCCAGGTTTGCGCCCTTCAGCATGACTTTGCGCACAAGCCGCAGGAAATGCGTGGCCGGGATGGCGCTGCCAATGGTTTGCGCCCAGCCCGGCATGGCGGCAAAGGGGAACATGAAGCCCGACAGCAAAATCGTGGGCAACAGGGTGAAAAACGAAAGCTGCATGGCCTGCATCTGGCTGCGCGCCACGGTTGAGATGAGGAAACCCAGCGCCAGATTGACGATGACAAACAGGTTGAACCCAATGAAAAACGCCAGCGGCGCGCCGATGAACGGCACATTGAACAACAGGCGCGAGGCCAGCAGGAACACCGCCGTTTGCACATAGCCAACCACCACATAGGGCAGGATTTTGCCGAGCATCACCTCGAACGGGCGCACGGGCGTGGCGATGAGTGTCTCCATCGTGCCCTTCTCGCTTTCACGCACAATGGCCACCGCCGTGATCATCACCATTGTCAGCGACAGAATCACCCCCAAAAGCCCCGGCACGATGTTGATCGAGGTGCTGCCCTCGGGGTTATATTGCTTATGCACAACCACCCCCACCGGCGGCGGCGCACCGGCGGCAAAGCGCAGCGGGCCGGTCAGGGTTTCGGCAATGGCGGTGGCGACAATGCCGCTCATGGCGCTTGCGGCACCGCCAACGGCGGCGGGGTCGGACGCATCGGCCGAGAGCAGAATATCGGGCGACAGGCCGCGCAGAATATCACGCTCGAAATTCTGCGGAATGACGATGACGAAATTCGCGCTGCCATCGCGCAGGGCACGGTCGCCTTCCTCCGGGCCTGTAACCGTGCCCTGAAAATCGAAATAGGTCGAGTTGCTCATCCCCATGAGAATGGCGCGCGTGACCGGGCCTTCATCGCCCATTTCAACCAAAGTAGGCAGGTGGCGCGGGTCGGAATTGATGGCATAGCCGAAGATCAGAAGCTGCATGATCGGCACGCCGATCATCATCACAAAGGTGATCTTGTCGCGCCGCATCTGCACGAATTCCTTGGAGAGAACCGCCAGAAACCGCGCAATGGAAAAGCCCCATCTCATGGTGTGTCTGCCGCGAAATTGTCCTTCGTGCCCGCCATGAGGTAGATGAACGCCTCTTCCAGCTCCGACTTTTTCTCCACCCATTCATGCGTGCCGTAGCTTTGATAATGTTTCACCAGCGCCTCAAGCTCGTCGCGGTTGGTGCCGGAAACATGCAGCACCGCCCCGAACCGCGCCACCTGCCCGATATCGGGTTCCAGCCGCAAATCGGCTTCGAGCTTCGAAATATCCGGCCCCGTCACGCGCCATGTATGCAACCCGATCATGGCCGGAATTTCAGCCGCAGGCCCGGCGATGAGCTTTTTGCCATAGGCGATATAGGCGATGTAATCGCATTGCACCGCCTCATCCATGTAATGGGTCGAGACCAGCACGGTGACACCCTTGGCTGACAGCGCGCGGATTTCATCCCAGAAATCGCGCCGTGCTTTCGGGTCAACGCCCGCTGTTGGCTCATCGAGCAGCAGCAGCGAAGGTGTGTGGATCATGCAGGCCGCAAGCGCCAGCCGCTGCTTCCAGCCGCCCGAAAGCGTGCCTGCAAGCTGCTTGGCGCGGTCGGCTAGGCCCAGATGTTCCAATGCCTCATCCACCCGCGCCTTGCGCGCCTTGAGTCGATACATGCGGGCGATAAAGTCGAGGTTTTCGCGGATGGTCAGATCTTCATACAGCGAAAAACGCTGGGTCATATAGCCGACATTTTCCTTGATCTTGTTCTGCTCGCGCAGAATGTCAAAGCCAAGGCAGGTGCCGCTGCCCGCATCGGGGGTGAGCAGCCCGCACATCATGCGGATGGTGGTGGTCTTGCCCGAACCGTTGGGGCCAAGAAAGCCGTAGATCGCGCCCGCCGGCACTTCCATATCAAAGCTATCGACAACCTTGCGTTTGCCGAAAATCTTGGTCAGCCCGGTAACGGAAATGGCCGGAGCGGCGTGCATGGTCATGGCCGCAGGGTCAGCGGCTGGCCGGGCAGCAGGCCCGCGGCATTCAGGATTTCCGCCTCGGCGCGAAACACCAGCCGTGCGCGTTCCGCGCGGCTGTAAATGATGGGCGGTGTGTATTGCGGGCTGGGGGCGATGCGCAGCAGCCGGGCGGTAATGCCATCCGGGCAGCCGCTACACTGCACGGCAAATTCCTGCCCAAGCCAAAGCTGCGCGCGGTCGCTTTCGGGAATGTAGAACAGCGCCTTCAGGCTGTTTTCGGGCAAAATCGCGACAACGGGTGCGCCGGCACCCGCAACCTCGCCCACGGCATAAAACACCTCGTCCACCACCCCGTCGGCAGGGGCAAACACCGTGCGGTCCTTTAGGGCCAGCCGGGCATCATCGGCTTGCGCCAGCGCGGCTTCAAGCGCGGCTTCCGCCCCAATGCGCTGGGCATCGCGCGCGGGCAATTCGGCCACCTGCAACTGCGCCTGAAGCTGGGCAACGCGCGCATCGGCACCTTGCAAGGCGGCGGTGTCCCCATCAATCCGCGCCTGTGTGACCGCGCCGCTGGCCAGCAGGTTTTGCGAGCGTTCAAGCGTGAGCCGGGCAAGCCGCTGGTCGGCCTCGGCCTGGGCGAGCGTGGCGCGGATCACGTCTATTTCGGCCGCGCGGCTGCCCGTGGCCAGGTTGTCAAGCGTTGCACGCGCCACGGCAACCTGCGCCTCGGCGGCGCGCAATGCGGTGGTTTGATGCGTGTCATCGATGCGAAACAGCACCGCGCCCGCGGCGATGGGCGCGCCTTCTTCGGCGTTGATTTCAACAATCCGGCCCGCGGCGGCGGGGGCAACATAGACATAATCCGCCTCGGCATAGCCATTATATTCGGTAATCATTGGCCCGGCAAAACCGGGGTAGAAGACCACGATGATCGAAACAAGCCAGTCGGGCAGGTTGCTCATGTGTTTGCGCCTTTTTCGGGGGCCAGTCCGGCCAGCAGAATGGCAAGATGGTTTTCAACCAACCGCTCTATCGCAAGGCCGTCACGCGGCGTGATGCTGAACACCTCGTGCAGGATGATATGCGCCATGATCGGGCCAACCACGGTGCGTGCGGTCAGTTCCGGGTCGAGCGGGCGGATAAAGCCACCCGCCATCCCCTGTGCAAGCAGCGCCGTCACGGCGGGCAGGGCGCGGTCCAGCACGGCCTTGCGGAAGGTCTTGGCCATATCCGGGGCGGCAAGGGCTTCGCGCAGCACGATCATCGGCACGGCGCGGCGGGTATCATCGCCCAGCATGGCGGCCAGCATCCGCAGGAATTGCGCCAGAAGCGGGCGCGGGTCACCCTGATGGCTGGCGATCCGCTCGAAAACCTCGTCGGAGAGCGGGGCGATCATGCGTTCGACCAGGCCTTCGAGAATGGCGTCTTTGGAGGGAAAGTAGAGATAGACCGCGCCTTTGGACAGATCGGCGCGCTTGGCGATCTGCGCCACGGATGTGCGCGCAAACCCCTGTTCGGTGAACAGGGCAAGCGCGGCATCCAGCACCTCGCCCGGGCGGGCCTTGGCGCGGCGGCGGAATTTCGGTTCGGAGGGCGAGTCGGGTTCCATGCGTAAATAAATAACTGACCGGTCAGTTATTAGCAAGACGGTAAATCACAGGCTGCCCTGATCCAGGCGGCGGCCCGGCACGCATGAGAGTGGCGCGTTGGTCTTAACCCTGCTGTGGGCGGATCGGGCCGAGATAGGGTTCGAGCAGGTTGTAGCAGGCATCGCGCACATCCTGGCTGGATAGCCGTTCAGGGTCGATGCAGCGTTGCAGCCATAACCCGTCGATCAGGCTGATGAACATTATGGCCAGCGCCCCTTCGGCAATGGCCAGCTTGCGCCCCGCCGCAGCACGGCGGATGCCGACGATCACCCTGTCATGGTAATGGTCGTAATAGCGGCGATGTTCGTCGCGCAGGGCCGGGCTATTGGCCACCTCGCCCCACAGCGCGAGCCAGGCGCGCAACGTGTCGCGGTCGGTAAGCGCGTCAGATAGCAGCGCCTCGATCATCTCGACAAGATCGGCGTCAACCACACGGCCCGGGGCGGCGGCACCGAGCATCCGGTCATAGGCGGCGGCGTAAACCGCGCGCAGCAAACCTTCTTTCGATTTGAAGTGATGGGTGATCAGCCCGCGCGAGGCGTTGGCCTCGGCGCAGATCTTGTCGACCGTAAAGCCGGTTATGCCACCACGCGCAAGGCAGGCAAGCCCCGCCGCGATCAGCATTTCGCGGCGTTGTGCGGCAGTATAGCGCCGAAAGCGCGGAGAGTCGGTTTCCATCGTCATGTCACAAGAGTTGCGGCGCCGCAGCACACGGCGCCGCCTGCGCCTTACATTCTGGTAAAACGGGTCGGGTCGGGGTGACCGTCGGACAGGATGGTCGGGCTGATGCTGCTGTCATGCACCGCAAGATAGGGCTCAAAACAGATAAACACAAACCCGCCGGACTCCTCCATCAGGTCTTCCATGCGGTTGAACATCACCTTGCGGGCCGCGACATCGGTTTCGACCATTGAAGCCTGATAAAGCTCTTCAAACTCGGCGCTGTCAAAATGCGACCAGTTGTAAACGCCCACCTGATCGGGCCGGAACCAGACAAGGTTCTCGGTCGGGTCAGTGCCGCCCGCATAGGACATCAGCACAAGCTCGA
Source organism: Abyssibius alkaniclasticus (assembly GCF_020447305.1). NCBI lineage: Bacteria > Pseudomonadati > Pseudomonadota > Alphaproteobacteria > Rhodobacterales > Paracoccaceae > Abyssibius > Abyssibius alkaniclasticus. The sequence goes on from NZ_CP095732.1 coordinate 1,076,792, forward strand.
TATTCAGCCAGTCATCGCCGGCAGTCTTGTCGCCAAGCGACCAGTAGCTTGCCTCGTCCACGGGTTCGATATTGATGGTGATCCCCGCCTCGGCCATTGTCGCCTGAATGATCTGGGCGATGGTTTGTGAACTGCTGTCATTCAGGGCATAAAGCGTGAGGGTCAGGTCCGACATGCCGGCCTCGGCCAGCAGCGCGCGGGCCTTTTCCACATCGCGCGCCCCGATGATATTGCCATCGCGCGCATATTGCGAGGTGGGCGGGATAACCCCTGCCGAGCGTTCGACCGCGTTGTTATAGGCCCCCGCCAGCACCGTGTCGCTGTCATAGGCATATTGGATGGCCTGACGCACGCGCGCATCGCGCAGGTTTTCCGCCGCCATGTTCACGGTCAACCATGTGTAGGTGGTCGAGGGGGCCTCGATCAGCGTCGAGTTTGCGGGCATATTGGCGCGCAATGTGTCAAGCGAGGTCACGGCAAAGCGCGTCATGTCAAAGGCATCCGCCTCATAGGCCAGCAAGGCCGCCTGATCGTCGGGCACGATATAGAACTCGATCTTCCGGAAACTGGGGGCTTCGCCAGTCCAGTCGGGGTTTGCCACCAGCGTTACGCGCTGGTTCTGCTCCCAGCTTTCCATCAGATAGGGGCCGCATTCGGCGGGCATCTGCGTGGTAAAGCTGCCGCCCACCGCCTCGGTTGCGGCTTTGCTGACGATATGGCCGCCATAGAATGGCAGGGCGATTGCAATGAAGGGTGCGAAAGGCTGGGTGAGGTGGATAATGCCCGAACGCGCGTCGACCACTTCGACATGGTCGAGCATTTCAAACTGGTAGGACCAGGCGCTGTCAGACCCGGCGATGCGCTCGAAAGAGAATTTCACATCTTCGGTGGTGACGGGGCCGTAGCCATTGGTCCAGTTCAACCCTTCGCGCAATGTAAAGGCAATGGCCGTGGGGCTTTGCCATTCCAGCATCTCGGCGGCATAGTTTGAAATTTCGTTGCCCGCGCGCATATCGCCCATGCGCACAAGGCTGACAGTGGTGCAGCGCGGGATGATCTCGTCCAGCTCGCCAATAATGCCGTAGGGGTCCAGCACCTGATAGTCGCCGGTCAGGCGCAGGCGCAAAGTATCGCCCGCTTGTGCCCAGGCTAGTCTGGGGGCCAGGGCCAGGCTGGCGAATGCGGCCCCGCCTGCTTTGAGAAGTCCGCGTCGGTCAGTTCTCCATTCCATTGGGTTCACTCCTGTTGTTAAGCTTCAATGTTTCGGCGAAATGGCAGCGCACCTGCCCTTCGCCTATTGTGCGCAATTCAGGCGCAGTCGTTTGGCACATCGGCTGTGCATGGGCGCAGCGCGTGTGAAATTCGCACCCCTTGGGCCGCAGAAACAGGCTTGGAATCTCGCCCTTCAGCGCAAGGTCGGTGCGGCGTTTGCGCGGGTCGGGCTGGGGTTCGGCGGCAATAAGGCTGGCGGTGTAAGGGTGGCGCGGATTGGCGAAAATGGCATCGGTGGGGCCGGATTCCACCAAACGGCCAAGGTAGAGAATGGCCAGCCGGTCGGTCACATGGCGCAGCATGGCAAGATTGTGCGAGATGATCAGCACAGAAAGCCCGAGCGCGGTTTTCAGCCCGGCCATCAGGTTCAAGACCTCGCCCTGCACCGAAACATCCAGCCCGGCCGTGGGCTCATCGGCCACAAGCAGCCTGGGGTTCAGCGCCAATGCGCGCGCCACACAAACCCGCCGCGCCTGCCCGCCCGAAAGCTCGTGCGGGAAGCGGGTGGCAATTTCGGGTGGCAGGCCGACCTGTTCCAGCAATGCGATGACCTTGGCGCGGCGGTTGGCCACGCGTTTGCCGTGGATGATGAACGGCTCGTAAAGCAATGCCCCCACGCTCATCCGCGGGCTGAGCGAGGCGACAGGGTCTTGAAACATCATCGCGGTTTTCTGGCGCAAGGTGCCAAAGCTGGCACGGCTGCCAAGCGGTGCGCCATCAAAGCGCATCTCGCCGCCGCTGCTGGCCGTTAGCCCCAGCATGGCCAGCGCCAGCGTGGTTTTGCCGGACCCGCTTTCGCCCACAATGCCCAGCGTTTCGCCCTCCCCGATTTGCAGGCTGACCCCGGCCAGAATATTCAGCCTCGGTTGCGCGAAACTGACCATGCCAAGCAGCCCGCTTTCCAGCGGAACATCAACAGTGAGGTTGCGAATATCAAACAGCGCGCTCATCGGGCCACCTTGTGGCATAGCGCCGTTTGGCTGGCGGAAATGCGCACGCGCGGTGGTGGAACGCTGTGGCAGGTGGCATCGGCCAGCGTGCAGCGCGGGGCGAAGGCGCAGGCTTTGGGCGGGTTCACAAGGCTTGGCGGGCGGCCCGGAATGGTGGGCAGGGTTGGGCTGCGCTTTTGCAGATGCGCCGGGTCGCAGCCGATCAGCGCGCGGGTATAGGGGTGCTGCGGTGCGTGGTAAAGCGCATCGACCGTGGCCTCTTCCACGACCTGCCCGGCATACATCACATAGACCCTGTCGCAAATTTCGCCGATGACGCCAAGGTGATGGGTGACAATGATGATCGCGCCGTTGATCTCGTCGCGCAGGCCGCGCAAAAGGTGCAGAATCTGCGCCTCCATCGTGACATCAAGCGCGGTTGTCGGCTCGTCGGCCACCAGAATCTGCGGTGACATGAGCAGCGCCGCCGCCATCGCCGCGCGCTGGCGCATCCCGCCGGAAAGCTGGTGCGGGTAGCGGCGCAGGCATTGTGCCGGCTCGCCAATCCCAACCCTGGCCAGCATTTCGGTTGCGCGGGCCAGCTTTTCGCGGCGGCTGGCCTTGGGCAGATTGTGCTGAAAGTCGACAAGCTGCGCGCCGATGCTCAACACGGGGCTGAAGGCGGTCATCGAATCCTGAAAGACCATCGCAATTTCGGCCCCCCGCAACGCGCGCTGTTCGGCCCGCGTGCGGCGCAGAATATCGCGCCCGTTCAGCGCAACCATGCCGCCGGTCACTTCGGCATTTGGCGCCAGTAGGGCGTTCAGGGCGCTGACAAGCGTGGATTTGCCACAGCCGCTTTCGCCGACAATGCCCACAACCTCGCCCGCATTGGCGGCAAGCGAAACACCGCGCAGGGCTTCAACCATCCCGTCATCGCTATGATAGCTGATGGCAAGCCCGGCAATCTCCAGAAGCGGCGGATTCATCGCACCACCCGCAGTTTGAGCTTGGGGTCGAGCGCATCGCGCAGCCCCTCGCCAAGGAAGGTGAAGCCGATTGTACAGAACACCAGCGGAATGCCCGCCACAATCACCATATGCGGGGCAGAGCGCAGCGAGGTATAGCCATCGTAAAGGATATTCCCCCAGCTTGGCGTGGGCGGTTTCACCCCGAAGCCAAGGTAGCTGAGCCCGGCTTCCAGCATGATGACCACCGGAATATCCATGCTGAGCAAAATCACCAGCGGGCCAACGACATTGGGCAGCAGGTGCCGCAGCACAATGCGCAGCGGCGATGCGCCGATGGAACGTTCGGCCAGAATGTAATCCGCCCCGGCCAGCGACAGGGTTTGCGCGCGGATCAGCCGCGCATAGCCGGGGATGGAGACGATCACGATGACCAGTATCAGCGTTTCGGTGCCCGGCCCCAATACGGTAATGATGGCCAGTGCGAACATGATCATCGGCAAGGACGAGAAGCTGTCGAACAGCAGCACCAAGAGCGCATCAAGCCAGCGCGGCCCGAAGCCCGCGACAAGCCCCAGCAGCAGGCCGATCGCCCCTGCAATGCCGGTGGCGGTAATGGCAATGCCAAGGGCAACGCGCGCCCCCCAGATGATGCGCGATAGCAAATCGCGCCCCAGATGGTCGGTGCCAAGCCAATGGTCCCAGCTTGGGGTCTGGAACTTGTTCAGCACGTCAATTTTGGCGGGGTCATAGGGTGCGATATAGGGCGCAAGCAGCGCCATCAGGATGAAGCCGGCCACAAGGACAAGCCCGGTCATCCCCATCGCATCGCGCCGCAGCGCCCGCCATGCGGTGCGCCGCTTGGGCGGCAGGGGTTCACTCAGGCTGGCTTCACCCTCTAAGGACATCACGCACCCTCGGGTCGAGCTTGGCAATCAGCAAATCGGCCGATGTGACCACCAGCAAATAAAACCCCGTCATGAACAGAACCGTGCCCATCACCACCGGATAGTTGCGCTTTTCAACGGCGCCAGTGATCAGCGTGCCAATGCCGGGGCGCGAAAACACGGTCTCGACAAACACCGCGCTTGACAGGATAGAGCCAAAGCCGATGGCCACAATCGCAATGGTTGGCACAATGGCAATGCGCAAGGCATAGCGCAGCACCACGCGGGTTTCCGGCAGGCCAAAGGCGCGGGCCGTGCGCACATGGTTGGCCCCCATCACCTCCAGCATCGAGGCGCGCACGAGCCGGGCAAGGTAGCCGACCCATGTAATGCCAATCGCGAAGGAAGGCAGGATGAGCGCGCGGAACTGACTCCAGAAATCGCCACGCTCGCCCGCGCCAATGGCCGGAAGCCAGTTGAGCAGGACGGCAAAAATCAGCAGTGAATAAAGCGCGATGACAAAGGACGGCACCGAGATCATGGCAACCGACAGCACCCCAAGCACACGGTCGATGAAGCTGTCGCGCCAGATGACCGCCATACAGCCAAGCGCGATGCCCCCCACCAGCGCCCAGCCAAGCGAGACCACACCAAGGATAAGCGTTTGCGGGAAAACTTCGAGGATGACATCCAGAACCGGGCGTTGCGACCAGACATCGATGCCCAGATCACCCTTCAGGATAGAGCCGAAGAAGCTGAGGATTTGCGTGCCAAGCGGCTGGTCCAGCCCCATGCGGGCAATGAGCAGCGCCTTAAGCTCGGGCGAGGCGCGCGGCCCCAGCGCCACGGTTGCCGGGTCGCCCGGGATGACAAACACCATCGCGAACATCCCCAGCATGACCACAATCAGGATCACAACCGCCAGAAGAATGCGTTTGATGGCGTAATTCAGCATCAGTGTTCCTCAAACCATGTCACGGGGAATCCTTTCATCCCAGTCACGGGCGAAGATTTCGGTGCCGTTTTCCGAAATTCGAAGCTGCATCCTGACGATGAAGTCCTTGGCGTCGCAGGTGAGCGTGCCAATCGAATGATGCTCGATTGTCGTATCGGTGCGGCGGATTTCGACACGGCTTTCGGTGAATGTCAGTGCCGAAAGCGGGTCGCCATCGGTAATCTCGTGGCGGCAGATGCCGGAGGATACATGCGTTTGTTCAATATCCGGCATTTCCGTGGCCGCGTTCCAGCGCGGATAATCAACCGTGATATGCCCGCTCAGCAGATCGCGCGTGATGCGGCGGCGGGGCGCTTCGGGGGTGGGGTGGGCTATGGTGGGCGTGTCTTGCGCCTCTTCCGGCGACTCGAAGGCGCGCAGGTTTTTATCGGTCTCGCGGGGCGGGCGCACAGGCAGTTCCAGCCACGAATCGCCGCATTTTACGGTAAGCGTTGCAAGCTCGGGCGAGGGCCAGACCAGCGGGTAATAGGCAGTGGACAGCGCCACGGCAAGGCGGTGGCCCTTGGGGAAGTGATGGGCGATGTCATCCATTTCCACCACCGCGCCATAGGTTTTGCCGGGTTCCAGCGCCGTTGCATGTTCGTGGCTATCACGATGCGTGAGGTTCAGCACGCCAACACCAACGCGAGTTGAACGGCCATCGGGCATCACATCATTCAGCCGTGCGGCCACCAAAGCCTGTGGTTTGTCGCTGGAGAAATGCAAATGCACCAGCGGCGCGCCCAGAATTTCGAGCGGTTCGGTGAGCGGTTCGGACAGGAAGACAAGGCTGCCGCCGTCATCTTCGCGCTGGTCGCCCGGCCAGTCGGCATCTTCGCCATAGCGCCCGACCTCGCCCGCATTCAGCCCCACCCAAAGCGGCGAGCAGATGGCGGCATCGCCCGCCTGCACAGCACCGCCCAGCCGCATTCCGGCATTCAGGGGCAGTTTCTGCGGGGTGATGTTGGGCGAAGGCCAGCTTTCCTCGGCCACCCAGCGGCCGCGGCGTTCGGTATAACAGGTGGAAGGTGGCACCGAATCCTGCATCCAGACGCGATACATCGGCTCCTCCATGATGCCGGTCTCAACCCCCTTCATCCAATGGTCACACCAGCGCAGCACCTCTTGCAGCCAGCCGATGGCGGGCGCAACCGCCACGTCATAGGGGTAGGAATGCGCCCAGGGGCCGACAAGGCCAAGCCGCGGGCCCGAAAGCCCGGCCAGCAGGCGCGGCACGGTTTCCGAATAGTTATCGGCCCAGCCCGACACGGCATAGACCGGAATCTTGATGGCCGGGAAATCCTCGCAGACCGAACCTTGCTTCCAGAATTCATCGCGCCGCTGATGCCTCAGCCAGTTCAGGATCCACGGGCGCTGGTGTTCCATCCGCGCCCGCCACATCTCGCGCCAACGCGCGCCCACGATCGCGGGGTCGGGCGGAAGGTCGTTATGGGCGAACATGGTCGAGGACCAGTCGAAATTGTCTTTCGACAGGCAGCCGCCAAGCCAGTGAATGTCGGTGGCGTAACGATCATCGGTCGAACCGACGGTAATAACGGTTTTCAGCGCCTCGGGCTGGCGGGCGGCAATTTGCAGCCCGTTGAACCCGCCCCATGAAATGCCGATCATGCTGACCTGGCCGTCGCACCAGTCTTGCGCGGCCAGCCAGGCAATCGCCTCGCAGCCGTCAAGCTGTTCCTGCACGGTGTATTCATCATCGATCAGCCCGTCGCTATCGCCGGTGCCGCGAATATCGAGCCGGATGCAGGCATAGCCATGCCCGGCCAGATACTTGTGCATACCCTGGTCGCGATAGCGCGTTCCGTCGCGCTTGCGGTAGGGCAGGTATTCCAGAATGGCGGGAACCTTGCCCGCGCCTTCGGGCAGCCAAAGCTTGGCGGCCAGGCGCGTGCCATCGGCCAGCGGCACGAAAATATTCTCAACCACCTTTACGGGATAGGGAAATTCTGTCCGGACCTGCGGCATGGACTCCTCCTTGTTGAACAACGATACAACACAAGCGGCATCCTGCAACCAATAATTTTTGCAACGTGTCTTTTATAGCCAGCTTGACGCGGCGGTTCATCCGCTCTTATGATACATTCATTCAACAAGGAGCAATGTAAATGCCCCGCAACCCCCGCTATGACATTCTGTTCGAGCCCGTCAAAATCGGCCCGAAAACGGCGAAAAACCGGTTTTTTCAGGTGCCCCATGCCAGCGGGATGACCAATGCCGCCCCGCATGTGCGCGCGGCGTTTCGGGGCATGAAGGCCGAAGGCGGCTGGGGCACGATTTGCACGGGCGCCTGCTCGGTTGACCCGTCATCGGATGATTCCCCCTTTCCGTTCGCCACGATGTGGGACGAATCGGATATCCGCAGCCATGCGGTGATGACCGAAGCCGTGCATGAACATGGCGCGCTTGCCGGCATCGAGCTTTGGCATGGGGGTGCCGTGGCCATGAACCGCACCAGCCGCATCGCCCCGCTTTCGCCTTCGGGTGTGCCCTGGATGGCCACGCATGTGCCCTTCATGTCGGCCCAGCGGCCCAAGATCATGGATGCCGCCGATATCCGCGACCTGATCCGCTGGCATTGCGATGCGGCGGTCAGGGCCGAACGCGCGGGGTTCGACATTCTCTATGTCTATGCGGGCATGGGCTATTTGCCCTACCAGTTTTTGCTGAGCGATTACAACCAGCGGACCGATGCCTATGGCGGCACGGTCAGGAACCGCGTGCGCCTGGTCGACGAGTTGATAGACGCCGTGCGCGAAGCCACGCATGGGCGCTGCGCCGTGGCGTTGCGCATTTCCTTGCAAGAGCTGCGCGCCCGCCCGTCGGATCTGGCCGAAAGCGAAGCGCATGAGGTGATTTCCCTGCTCAAAGACGCGCCCGACCTGTTCGATGTGAAGATGGATTATTCGGCCTCCGATTGTTCGCCCTCGCGCTTTACCGCCGAAGGCAGCCACGAGCCGGTGGTCGATTTCGTCAAGACCCTTACCGACAAGCCGGTGGTGGGCGTTGGTCGCTTCACCGCGCCCGATACGATGGCCAGCATGGTCAGGCGCGGCGTGCTGGACCTGATCGGCGGCGCGCGCCCCTCCATTGCCGACCCGTTCCTGCCCAACAAGATCAACGAAGGCCGCGAAGAGGATATCCGCGAATGCATCGGCTGCAATATCTGCATTTCCTCCTGGCATGACGGGGTTTGGGTGCGCTGCACGCAAAACCCGACAGCGGGCGAGGAATGGCGGCGCGGCTGGCACCCGGAGCAGGTGAAGCGCGATGGCAATGGTCAGGTGCTGGTGGTGGGCGGCGGCCCGGCCGGGCTGGAAGCCGCGCTTACGCTTGGCCGGCGAGGCTATGATGTGGCACTTGCCGAAGCGCGTGACGATTTTGGCGGCAGGCTGCTGTATGAAACCGCTCTGCCCGGCCTTGCGCAATGGCGGCGCGTGGCCGACTACCGGCTTGGCCAGTTGCGCAAAATGCCCAATGTTTCGCTTTACCCCGCCAGCCCGCTGACGGCGCAAGACGTTGCCGAATTTGGTGCCCAACATGTGGTTATCGCAACAGGCGCGCGCTGGGGCCACCAGCTTTGCGCGGCAAATGAATTGCCTATGCCCGCGCTGGATGCCCCGCGCATCTATACCCCCGATGACCTTGCCAAGGGCGTGCTGCCCGAAGGCCCGGTCGCGGTGTTTGACTTTGATAACTACTATCTTGGTTCCGCCATTGCCGAAGACCTTGCCGCAAAATCCCTGCCCGTGACCTATATCACCACGGCGGGCGCGGCGGCGGCCTGGTCCTTCATGACCAACGAGCAGCCGCATATCCATACCGCCCTGGCGCGGCGCGGCATTGCTTGCCGCACGCTTGAAGTGGTGACAGGGTTTGATGGTGAAACGCTGCGGCTCAGCCAGATTTTCAGCAGTGAGCGGCGCGAGATTGCCGCAAGATCGCTGGTAATTGTCGGGCGGCGCGATGGTGGCAGTGCGCTTTATGATGAACTGGCCGCGCAGAATAACCCGTTCAGCCTGCACCTGACCGGCGATGCGCTTGCCCCCGGCGCCATTGCACATGCCACCTATCAGGCGCATAAAACAGCGCAAAGCATTGGCCGCGCGGCCGCCGAAATTGCCCCGCGCCGCGATGCCCCTTTCAGTGTGCGCGCGCTTGCGCCCCAGCATCTGGCTGCCAAATGAGCGATGCCCCTCGCCGCAAACGCGCCCGCCCGGCCCGCATCATGGGCGGCATTGCGCAACCGCCTTTCGGGCGGCTGACCCGCCCCTATGCGCCAATCAAGGTCATCAGCGATGATCAGGTCGCGGCCATCCACACCAGCGGGCTGCGGGTTCTGGCCGAGATCGGCATGAAGGTGCTGCATCCGCCCGCGCGTGATCTGTTCAAGGCGGCGGGCGCGGAAACGCACGGCGAGATGGTGACGTTCGACCCCGATTTGGTGGCCGATCTGCTCAAATCTGTGCCCGAGTGCTTTACGCTTGCCGCGCGCAACCCTGATCGGAACCTGTTCCTTGGCGGCGATGACCTGATCTTCGGCGCGGTCGGCGGCCCGGCCTATGTGATGGATAATGACAAGGGCAAGCGCGACGGCACCTATGCAGAAATGTGCGACTATATCCGCGTGATCCAGTCGCTCAACATTCTGCACCAGGAGGGCGGCGGCCCGTTCGAGCCGCTCGACCTGCCCGCCAATACCCGCCATCTGGACATTTACCACGCGCAAATCACGCTGCTTGATAAAAGCTGGCAAACCCAAACCCTTGGCCATGCGCGCACGATGGACGGGATCGAAATGGCCGCCATCTCAATGGGCATAACGCCCGAGGGGCTGAAAGATGTGCCGATGTTGCTGGGCATCATCAATACCAACTCGCCGCTGCAACTCGATGTGCCAATGGCCGAAGGGCTGATCGCGATGGCCAGCTTTGGGCAGGTTGTGGCGATTACCCCCTTCACGCTGGCCGGGGCCATGTCGCCGGTAACACTGGCCGGCGCGCTTGTGCAGCAACATGCCGAGGCGATGGCCGGGATCATCCTGACCCAGATCGTGCGGCCCGGCTGCCCGGTCATGTATGGCGGCTTCACCTCGAATGTGGATATGCGCACCGGCTCGCCCGCCTTTGGCACGCCGGAATATGCAAAGGCGGCGCAGGCCTCCGGGCAGTTGGCGCGGCATATCGGCGTGCCGTTCCGCTCGTCCAATGTAACTGCCGCCAACGAGGTGGACGCCCAGGCGGCCTATGAATCGCAAATGTCGCTATGGGGGGCGATGATGGGCGGCGCGCATCTGGTCAACCATGCGGCAGGCTGGATGCATGGCGGGCTGACCGCCAGTTTTGAAAAGCTGATCATCGATGCCGAAATGCTGCAAATGATGGCCGCATATTTTGAACCGATCGTGGTGGACGAGGCGAGCATGGCCGTTGATGCCATTGCCGATGTCGGCCCGGCCGGGCATTTCTTTGGGGCCGAGCATACGATGAAGCGCTATGAAACCGCCTTTTACACGCCGCTCATTTCCAACTGGGACAATTTTGGCCAGTGGATGCAAAATGGCGGTATTGATGCGCGCACCCGCGCCAACCAGGTGTGGAAGCAGCTGCGCGATGAATATGTGCAGCCGCCAATGGATGAAGGCATATGCGAGGCGCTTGATGCCTATGTCGCCCGCCGCAAGGAAGACGGCGGCGCCCCGATGAACTAGCTGCTGCTGCTGGCTGGAAAGGCAATTTCGGCAATGCCGGGCACGCGCCGCGCTGGCGAATTGCGAAAATCCGACCCGAGCAAGCCGCGAAACAGCGCAATCACTTGCGGCGATGACATGGCAACCGCGTGGTTGCCCAGGTCGCTGTCTTCAAAGCTCGACAGATCGACCACATTCACACCCATCTGTTGCAGCCGGCTGAAATCCGTCACCCGCCCCAGCCGCGCACGGTTGCCGCTGATGCGTTCGGACAGTTGCAGAACAAGGTCATTCTGGGCCACCAGCACCCAAAGCTGCGCAGGGAAACGGCCCAGCCGCGCGATCTGGCTTTCAAACAGTTCAAGGTTGATGTCGGGCGACATCAGAATCACATCGGACAGGCGCGAAAATGCGGCGGTATTGCCGCCAATCGCCATCTGCCGCAGGGTTTCCATAACCAGCAGGCAGCCCATAGAATGCGCCAGAATGCGAATTTTGCGCCGCTCGCTGCGCGCCAGGGCAGTCAGCAGCGCCTCTAGCCCGTCGCGCGAAATGGCTACAGAGTCGCGGTCTTCCAGATAGCCGACCGCCGTGGCCGCCGAGGCCCATGAATAGCTGATTTGCGGACCGGGGATTTGATAGTCAAACGCCATTTGCGCGTGGCGATAGACCACCTCGGCCAATGTGTAATTGTAGCCATGCACGAAAATCTGCACTTCATCGCGGGCGCTGCCGGTGGCTGTTACCTGTGCCAGAAAGCTGGCCATAGTGTCATAGCGGCGCGTTTCCAGAACGCCAAGCCTGTCGGAATTGTCGCGCCCGGCCAGCGGCAATTCGACCTGCCCAACCTCATGCGCGGCGGGAATGCGCACATCGACCCGGCCAAAGGCGGGGGCATCGCCGCGCCCGTCACCGGGGTTGAGCTGCGCATCGACCTTGCGGTCGGTGGCCAGAAAGATCGGCTGCACGCTATCGCCGGCGACATATGGCACAGGCAGAAAGGCGCCGCGCTCGGCACAGCCGGCAAGCGCAAAGGCCGAAGCTGAGGCCAGAAAATATCGGCGGTTGACGGCGGAATAGCCCATGTAAATGCCCCTCATGACCCCGCAATCAGCCTAAGCAGATGCCGGCGCCCTTTGCAAGCCGGTGCAGCTAGGCGCTGGTCTCCTCGATCTCGCGATCCGCTTCGGGCACGTCAAGCGTGGACCATGTCTTGTCTTCCGCGGGCGGCGGGGGCAGCGCGCAAGCCCGGCGGTGGATATTCACCTTTGCCATGAAATTCGCCGAAACCGGGGCGGTTATGAACAAAAAGGCCAGGATCAGCAATTCGTGCAGCGAGCCTTCGCCAAAGGTATAGGCGTTCAGAATCGAGGCGAGCAAAAAGGCGCCTATGCCCACCGTTCCGGCCTTGGTGGGGGCGTGAAGGCGCATCATGGCGGCGTTGAACTTGAGCAGGCCGATGGCGGCAACGAAGGTGAATAACCCGCCGACCAGCAGAAGGAATGTGATGAGATATGTCGCGATAATTTCAAGCATTACTCGATGATATCCCCCCGCAGAACAAACCGCGCATAGGCCACGGTTGACACAAAGCCGAGCATGGCGATGATCAGCGCCGCCTCAAAGTAAATCTGCGTGCCATTGGCAATGCCCAGCAGCACGATCAGCCCCAGCGCGTTGACGAACATCGTATCCAGCGCCAGAATCCGGTCGCCCGTATCGGGGCCGATCCAAAGCCGGATCATCGCCATGATCTGCGCCAGGGCGACAACGCCAAACGCAGCATACATGGCCCAGTTCATAAGGTCGGTTGCAAAGCTCATTTGAAAATCTCCAGCAGGCGGCGCTCATACCGCGCTTTGATCTCGTCGCGCACGGCATCGGGGTTATCGGTATCCAGCGCATGAACAAGCAGGCTGTGCCCCTCATCCGACAGGTCGGCCGAAATGGTGCCGGGGGTCAGGGTAATGGTGCCCGCCAGAATGGTAATGGCTTCCGGTGTGCGCAATTCCAGCGGAACAACCACCCAGGCCGAGCGGATCTTGGCATTGGGCTTGGTCAGCACGATCCAGGCCACGTGAATGTTCGCGATGATGATATCCCAGATCACCAGGCCGCAATAGACCAGCATTTTCCCCCAGCGAAACCCTTGCGGGCGGTCGGGCCACCAGGGCGCCGTGGCAATGGGAATGGCAATGCCCAGCAGCAACCCGAACACCACCATACCTGCCGAAAGCTCGTTTTGCAGCAAGGTCCAGACGGCTGCCAGAAGCAGGGTCAGCGCGGGGTGGGGCAACAGCCAGCGGAGCAGTTTCAACATCTCAATACCCCCCTTCGCTTGGCTCTGAGAGCTTGCCGGGTGTCTCCAGCACGGTTGTCATATACCCATCGGGCGCGAAAAGCTGTTCGGCAATCGCGGTTGTATATTCCATAGCCGGGCCCGCAAAAACGGTATGCGCCACAATCAGGCTGACAAGGCCACCTACCGCGAAATAGCCAAGCCGCGGCGGGGCCAGCGGTTTGGCGGTATCGGGCGCATGTTCCAGGCCATGCGATTTCCAGAACAAAATGCTGCCCGCCCGCGCAAAGCCGACAACGCTGATCAGGCTTGCGCCCAGCACCACGGCCCAAATCCATGCCACATAGGCGCTGTCAAACCCGGCATCCAGAATGAGCAGCTTGCCGATAAAACCCGACAGCGGCGGCAGCCCGGCCATTGCGATTGCCGCAACAAAGAACAACCCCGCCGTAAGGTTTGTGCCGCTCATCGGGGGTTGCGGGGTCAGGTTCAGGTTATCGCGCCCTGTGCGCACCAGATCGGCGATAAGAAACAGCACGCCGGCCGCCAGCGTGGAATGCACGATATAGTAAAGCGCCGCTGCTATGCCGGCTGGCGTGAACAGCGAAATGGCGACCATGACCATGCCCATCGAGCCGATGACCGAAAAGGCGACAAGCCTGTCAAAGTGCCGTGCGGCCAGCACGCCGATCATGCCAATGGCCAGCGAAACCAGCGCGGCGGGCAACAGCCACAAGCCATGCAGGCCAGCGGTGGCCTCGAGCTGTGGCGGAAAGACAAGCGTAAAGACACGGATGATCGCATAGGCGCCAACCTTGGTCATGATCGCAAACAGCGCCGCCACCGGGGCGGGCGCTTCGGCATAGCTTGAGGGCAGCCAGAAATGCAGCGGCACCAGCGCCGCCTTGATGGCGAAAACCAAAAGCAGCAACACGGCAGCCACGCGAATGCCCACGGTCGCATCTGGGCTGATCAACTGCACACGCTGCGCAAGATCGGCCATGTTCAGCGTGCCGGTTTCGGCGTAAATCGCGCCAAGCGCGAACAGGAACAGGGTCGAACCGAGCAGGTTGAACAGCACATATTGCGTGCCCGCGCGCAGTCTTGCCGTGCCGCCCGCATGAATCATCAGCCCGTATGAGGCGATGAGCAGCACCTCGAAAAACACGAACAGGTTGAACAGATCGCCGGTCAGGAAGGCACCCATGATGCCCATAAGCTGAAACTGGAACAGCGCATGAAAATGCCGCCCGCGCGTATCCCAATGCGAGGCGATGGAATAGAGCAGCACGAAAAGCGCCAGCACCGCCGTGAGCAGCACCATCAGCGTTGAAAGCCTGTCGGCCACCAGCACAATGCCAAAGGGTGCCGCCCAATCCGAAAGCCGATACAGCGTGACCGTGCCATCGGAGGCCTGCCAGAACAGGCCAAGCGCAATCCCCACCTGCGCCAGCACGCCCGCCAGTGAAATGACCCGCTGGATGCCGATATGATAGCGCGCCGCCAGCACGATAAAGGGTGCAATAAAGGCGGGCAGCACAATGGGCAGAATGATCCAGTGCATCATGTTGTTGCCTCCGGATCTTGGTCAGGGTCCGGTTTCTGGTCATCCACATGATCGTCATTCGCGCCAAGATAGGCGCCGAGCGCGATCATCACGACCACCGCGGTCATCCCAAAGGAAATGACGATGGCGGTCAGCACCAGCGCCTGTGGCAGCGGGTCGGTATAGGTTGTGGCCTCATCGCTCAGGATGGGCGGCGCGCCAACCGTCAGCCGGCCCGAGGCAAACAGGAACACATTCACCGCATAGGTCAGCAGAGATGTGCCCATGATCACCGGAAAGGTGCGCAGGCGCAGCACCAGATACAGGCCCGCTGCGGTCAGAACGCCAATGGCGGATGCAAAGAGAAATTCCATGTTAAGCCTGTGCCTCTTCTTCGTCATCATCGCGCGAGGGGTCGATATCCATTGCATGTTCGGCATCGGGCACATGCGCACGGCGCGCAAGGCGCGAAAAGCTCTCAAGGCTCAGCATGACCGCGCCGACAACCGCCAGAAACACCCCAAGGTCAAACAGCGAGGCGGTGGCCAGCTCGAATTTTTCAAAAGGTGGAATCCGCACATAGGTGTAATTCGATGTCAGGAAGGGCAGATCGAAGAACCAGGCCCCAATACCCGTAAGCCCGGCCACCAGCACACCCGCGCCGATAATGCCATGATAGGGGTAGCGCATTCGTGCCGAAGCCCATGAAAACCCGCTGGCCATATATTGCATCACAAAGGCGATCGACACGACCAGCCCGGCGATGAACCCGCCGCCCGGCTCGTTATGGCCGCGCAGGAAGATGTAAAATCCGACAAGCAGAACGACGGGCATGATCACGCGGGTCATGACCACCATCATCATCGGGTGCATGTCTCCGGCGCGCGGCTGGTCGGGCTTGCGGTTCAGCAGGCGCGCGCGCACCGGGCCGGCAAGCAGGGTTTCGGTCAGCGCAAAGATCAGCAGCGCGGCAATGCCCAGCACGATGATTTCGCCATAGGTATCAAAGCCACGAAAATCGACAAGGATCACGTTCACGATATTGTTGCCGCCGCCGCCCTTGTAGGAATTGGCGATGTGGAATTCCGAAATGCTGGTAGCAACCGGATCGCGCAGTAGGAAATAGTAAGACAGCGCCGTCGCCCCCAGACCGGCAACAATGGCTATCGCCCCATCGCGCGTGCGCTTGAGAACGCTGCTTTCAATCGGTGTGCGGTTGGGCAGGAAGTTGAGCGCCAGCAACAGAAGGATGATGGTCACGACCTCGACCGTCAGCTGGGTCATGGCCAGATCGGGGGCGCTGAAAAACACGAAGGCGACCGAGACCATAAGCCCGACAATGCCGATAAGGATAAGCGAAAGCAGCCGGTTGCGGTGCAGGAATACCAGCCCGCAAGTGGCGGCGACCAGCATCAGCCAGCCGGCGATATGCACGCCGTTTGCGGGCTGCGGCGCACGGGTTTGCGGCCCCATCGTGCCGGTTGTCCAGGCATGGTAGCCCAGCACGACGACCGTCAGCGCCATGATCGCGGCATAGCGGGTGAAGGCGCCGTTATGCAGCCGGTTGATCAGCGCGCGCGATGCGGCAATCGTCGCGGCGATGATGCTGTCAAAAATGCGCTTGGCCTCGGGGCGCGGTGCCGCATCCCATAGCCGCAGGGCGGGTTTGAACAGCGCGATCATGGCTATGCCGCCGCCCAGCGCGATGACCGACATGTAAAGCGCAGCCGATACCCCCTGCCAGATCTTGAACTTGATTTCCGGCATTTCAACCGCGCCGCCCAGCACCGAAGCGGTTACAAGCTTGATAAGCGGCTCGGCCAGAAACGGGGCAACGCCGATAGCCACAACAATCACGGCCAGCAGGGCGGGCGGCAGCCAAAGACCGGGATTCGGGTCATGCGGCTTGGCGGGGTAATCTGTGCGCACCGGGCCAAAAAAGACATGCCAGATAAGGCGAAAGCTGTAGGCGGCCGAAAACAGCGCGCCAATCGTGGCAAGCACCGGCACAAGCAAAGGCAGGCTGAACAGGGTGGTATGCGCGGCCTCTTCCAGCATTTTTTCTTTGGTTATGAAGCCGTTGAACAGGGGCACGCCCGCCAGCGCGAAAGCCCCGATCGTGGTAATGACAAAGGTCACAGGCATCAGCTGGCGCAAGCCGCCAAGGCGGCGAATGTCGCGCGTATGCGTTGCGTGGTCGACAATGCCCGCCGACATGAACAAGGCCGCCTTGAATGCGGCGTGGTTGAGGATATGGAACATCGCAACCATCGCCCCAAAGGCTGTTCCGGTGCCCAAAAGCATGGTGATCAGCCCCAACTGGCTGACGGTGGAAAAGGCCAAAAGCGCCTTCAGGTCGTGCTTGAACAGCGATATGACCGCGCCCAGCACCATTGTGATCAGGCCAACCGAGGTGACGATGACCACCCATTCCGGCGTGCCGGACAGAACCGGCCAGAGCCGCGCCATCAGGAAGATACCCGCCTTGACCATTGTGGCCGAGTGCAAATAGGCCGAAACCGGCGTTGGCGCGGCCATTGCGTGCGGCAGCCAGAAATGGAAGGGAAACTGCGCCGATTTGGTGAAACAGCCCAGCAAGATCAGCAAAAGCGCGGGTGTATAAAGCGGCGAAGCCTGGATCAGCGCGCGGTTTTGCAAAATGACGCTCAGGTCATAACTGCCAACGATGTCACCCAAAATCAGCATACCCGCGATCATGGCCAGCCCGCCCGTTGCGGTGACGGTCAGCGCCATGCGCGCGCCCTGGCGCCCTTCGGGCAGGTGCTTCCAATAGCCGATCAGCAGGAAGGAGGAAAGCGATGTCAGTTCCCAGAACACCAGCAAAAGCAAGATGTTATCGCTTAGCACAATCCCCAGCATTGCGCCCTGGAACAGCAGCAGATAGGTGAAAAACTCGCCCATATTATCATCGCGCGACAAATAGTGGCGCGCATAGGCGATGATCAGCAGCCCGATGCCAAGAATGAGCAGGGCAAAGAAAAAACCCAGCCCGTCAAGCATGAAACTGGCATTCAGCCCCAAAAGCGGGATCCAGTCGAGCCGGGCAACCAGAACCTCGCCCGCCAGAATGCCTGGCAGATTGCTGAGCAGCCCGACAAAGGCCGCAAGGCTTACTGAAAAGGTAACGCCCGCGCATACACGACGGCCCGCGCCATTCATTATGCCGGGCAAAAGCGCGCCAAGAAACGGCAGGGCGACGATAAGGAAAAGCGACACGCGTGCTCCTGAATTTGTGGCCAGTCTGGTAGCCGTTTTGCGGCATATCGGCCTGCACCTCAAGGGAAACCGACATTCCGGTGTGCAAGTTGGGGCGCAATATTGCCGCATCTTGGCCAATGGCGGTGCCCGCGCCAAGCTGATAGAGCGGGTGCAGGGGCAATTTCGCCATTTGGGGGGCAGGCGATGGATATCGCATTGATTTTGATCGCGGCCTTTGCGGCGGGGGTGCTGAACACCATTGCCGGTGGCGGCACATTCCTGACATTCCCGGCGCTGGTGTTCATTGGTGTGCCCCCGGTTCTGGCCAATGCCACCAGCACCGTGGCGGCCTTGCCGGGCTATCTGGCGGGTGCTGTGGGCTTTCGCGCCGAGCTTGCGCAGATGGAGCGCGCCGTTGTGCTGCGGCTGGTGGTGATCACGCTGGTCGGCGGGGTGCTTGGCGCGATCCTGCTGCTTGTGTCCTCCAACGAAGCGTTTTCGGTTATCGTGCCGTTCCTGCTGTTGGCCGCAACGCTGGTCTTTATGTTTGGCGACAGGCTGCGCGCCTGGGCCGCCTCCAAAAGCCGTGCGGTTACGCCCTATGGCACGGCGGCCATGCTGATGGTCAGCATTTATGGCGGCTATTTCAACGGCGGTTTGGGCATCGTGCTTCTGGCGCTGTTTGCGCTGTGGGGCATGGTGAATATTCACGAAATGAACGGGCTGAAAACCGCGCTGTCCTTCGCGCTCGCCGCAATTTCGATGCTGGTTTACGCGGCTGGCGGGCTGGTGGTCTGGCATCATGCGCTGGCCATGATGCTGGCGGCCACGGCGGGTGGCTATGCGGGCGCGCCGCTATCGCGCGCCCTGCCAAAGCCGGTTGTGCGCGGGCTGGTCGCCGCCGTTGGCTTCGGGATGAGCGCGATCTTTTTCTGGCGCATCCTTTAGCGCCCCCCCTTAGCGCCCCCTAGCGCGCCCCCCAGGTATCGGTCAGCCGATAGCCTTCTGGCCAGGGGTCTGACGGGTCGAGCATGTGCTGATGCGTGCCGGTGATCCAGGCGCGGCCGGAAATTTCGGGCAGAATGGCGGGTTTGCCGCCCACCGTGGTTTCCCCGACAATCCGCCCCATAAAGGTCGAGCCGATCAGCGAAACGGTGGTCAGGCTGTCCTCTAGCCCCATCTGTCCGCGCGCGTGCAGCACGGCCATGCGGGCAGAAAGCGCCGTGCCGGTTGGCGAACGGTCTACCTTGCCCGGTTGCACGGCAACGGCGGCACCGGCGCGCAGATCATTGCCGTTGCGCGCGACCTTGCCGGCGAACAGGCAAAAGGAAAAATGCGCCCAGTCGGGGTTGTCGGGGTGGTGGAAGCGCAGCGCCTTGTTGGCGGCATTGGTGATTTGCACGCCAAGTTTGGCGATCTTGTGCGCCTCCTCCGCAACCAGTTTCAGGCCCAGCGCATCGGCATCGACAAAGATAAAACTGTCGCCGCCATAGGCGGTGTCTACCGTCAGCGTGCCCAGCCCTTCAACCTTTAGCGGCACGTCCAGCTCGGCAGCGAAACTCGGCAGGTTCTGCACGAAAATCCGCTCGGCCTTGCCGTTCTTGCATTCGGCGCGCACCTTTACCAAGCCGCCGGGGGCTTCGAGCAGCATTTCGGTGACAGGCTCCCGCATCGGGATGATCCCGCTATCCAGCAGCACGGTTGAAACGCAGATGGAGTTGGAGCCCGACATGGGCGGGGTATCTTCCGGCTCCATGATAATGAAGGCCGCATCGGCGCGCGCATCTTTGGGGGGCACGAGCAGGTTCACATGGCGAAACACCCCGCCGCGCGGCTCGTTCAGCACGAAATTGCGCAAGCTGTTGTCCTTGGCGATCCAGCGCGATTGTTCCCATAGCGTATCGCCCGGTGGTGGGGTTACACCGCCGACAATAACATCGCCGACCTCGCCCTCGGCATGGGCTGAAATAACGTGGATTGTTTTGCTCGATCGCATGGGGGTCTCCTATTCGGTGAGCCAGCCGGGCATGTTCGGGGCACGGCCGGTTTGCGCGGCGGTCACACAATCGGCAAGGCTGCCAAAGCGCACCGTGCGGTTTGAAAGACCGGGGGCGTAATGGGCGTATTTGCCAGAGTTCGTCATCAGGTTGCGCGCCGCGGGCGGGAAAATCGGCTCGGTGATCGAACACCAGCAGATATCGGGGATGACCTGCGCGCCGAAGCCCTCCAGTTTCGCCAAGGTGCCATCGGCGCGAATCTCCGCCAGCACATTTTGCCCGACGGTGACAATGGTGCTGACCGCCGCCTTGCCCGCGAGCAGCGCCGCCAGCGCCCGGCATTCGGGGGCGGAAAAATGCGGGCTGCCAAAGGCGACAAGCTCCACCGCTTCCGGCCCCTGGTTCAACCCCGCCCAGATATGCGCCAGCTCGGCGCGGCTGACCTGAACGCAATCATCCGGCACCGGAAAGCCCTCGGCCTCGGGCGTATGGCCCGCCACATGCAGCATGGGGGCTGCGGAAGTCGTGCCAAAGGCGGCGCATAGTGCCTTGAGGTCGTCATCGCCTGGCGCCAGCGCCTCCAGCCCGGTGAGCAGCGGAATCCTGTCGGGCGAAAGCTGGCCGGCAATATAGCCGAGCATGGGCCAAAGCGCATCGTCGGCACCGTCGGGCGCGTTGATATGCAACCGGCGGCGCGGGGCGCGGTTGGCGGTCAGGTAAACACCGGAAAGCGGCGCGCGGCCCGTCATGGCAATGAACAGGTCCAGATAGTCGGGGTGTTTGACCGAGCGCGCCGCCAGCACGGTATTGGCATAGATCACCGCATTGGATTCCGACCAGCCGATATTTTCGCCCGCCTTTGGCGCTGTGGCCAGCAGATAGGGGGCGCAGGTGAATGTGGGGCGTGCGCCCATGTTCACATAGGCATCGGCCAGACGTGCGGCGCGCAGCCCGAAGCTTGGCGGCACGCCCTGTGCGCGCCAGTTGCCGTGGTCGACCGAAATGGCGTTCATGCTGGTCGGAATGCGCACCTGCCCGCCCATTTCGGCCATTCTTTCGGCAAAGCGCAGATTGGCGGTATTGGCCAGAATGCAGCCATCAATATGCGCCTGGGTGACATCGACCAGCGTGGTTGCCCCTTGCAGCAGCGCCATTTCGCAGATCACCTCCATCGCGATGCGGTTGGCGGTGCCGGTCTCGCCGTTCAGCATGGCGCGGTCGTCCGGGGTCAGCGCCAGCGCATCGGCTTTTGCCCGCGCCAGCGGCAGGCTCTGCCCGTCGATGATCAGCGCCTCGGGCGTGACTTCGGCCGCCTTCGCGGCGCTGGCTTGCGCAAAAGCCTCGGCCCCCAGGCGGACAACCGGCACCGAATGGTCGAACATTTTGGCGGCAATCATTGCGCCCAGCGTGACAACATCCTCGCTTTCGCGAAACACAAAGGCGGCGGGGGCGGTGCCGTTCAGCGCCATATCGAGCATGACACCGCTGCCGGAACACGAGCCGCGCGTGGTGGGCATGACCAGCACCTTACCGGCGAGCGACTGGCCATGCAGCGGATGGTAGGCGTCAATCACCAGCCCGCTGAGCGGGTCCACCCCGCCCCAAAAGCTGAGCCCTTCGGCGCTGGCCAGAACCGGGCCTTCAGCCGTGCCTGCAATGATGCTGCGATGGCTCATTTGACCACGAAACCATGCGCAAACGGGTCGCGGTCATCAATGAAGATGGTGTTGAACCCCGTCACCCGCGCCCATCCGGCGATGGAGGGGATGATGGCGGGCCTGCCCGCAACCGTCGTTGCCGCCTCGACCCGGCCTTTGAACAGCGAGCCGATGATGCTTTCATGCACAAAATCATCGCCCGGCTTCAGCTTGCCCTTGGCCGCAAGCTGCGCCATGCGCGCCGATGTGCCGGTGCCGCAGGGCGAACGGTCTATCGCCTTGTCACCATACAGCACGGCATTGCGGCCATGCGCGGCGGCATCGCGCGGCGCGCCGGTCCACAGAATATGGCTGAGCCCGTTGATCGCCGGGTGTTCGGGGTGGATGAATTCATACTTGGCATTCAGCGCATCGCGCAGCTTGCGGCCAAGGCCAACAAGGTCGCCCGCCGCGTAATCGGCCATATCGGCATAGTTTTTCTGCGGCTCGACAATCGCGTAGAAATTGCCGCCATAGGCGACATCGACGACGATTTCGCCAAGGCCCGCAACATCCGCGGTCAGCCCTTCGGAATGCAGAAAGCCCGGCACATTGGTCAGCCGCACTTCCTCAACGAACCGCCCCTCCTGGCGATAGGTCACATCCACGCGTCCAGCAGGCGTGTCGAGCCGCAATGTGCCGGGGGTGGCGGGGCGGATCAGCCCGTTTTCCAGCGCGATCGTCACCGTGCCGATCGTGCCATGCCCGCACATCGGCAGGCAGCCCGAGGTTTCGATGAACAAAACGCCGATGTCGCAATCATCACGCGCAGGCGGATAGAGGATGGCGCCCGACATCTGGTCGTGCCCGCGCGGCTCGAACATCAATCCGGTGCGGATCCAGTCATGCCTGGCCAGAAAATCGGCGCGGCGTTCCAGCATTGTGGCGCCTTGCAGAAGCGGCGCGCCGCCGGTGACAAGGCGCACGGGGTTGCCGCAGGTATGCCCGTCGATGCAGGGGAAGGTGTATTGGGTCATGATGCTCTCGTGAAACGCTGGGGCGAAAAGGCGGCAAGGTCGATCTGCGCGGGCCTGCCTTCCAGCATATCGGCAATAATGGCCGCCGTGCCGGTTGACTGGGTCAGCCCCAGATGGCCGTGGCCAAAGGCGCAAATCGTGTTGGGCTGGCGGGCAAGCGGGCCAAGGGCGGGCAGGCTGTCGGGCAGCGATGGTCGAAAGCCCATCCATTGTTTGCCGCCTTCAATATTCAGCCCCGGCAGAAAGCGTTTTGCCTTTTTCAGCATCGCATCGGCGCGGGCATAGTTGGGGGGAAGGCTCAGCCCGCCAAGCTCGACCGCGCCGCCCACGCGAATGCCTGATGTCAGCGAGGTGATCACAAAGCCATGCCCGCCAAAGGTGACTTGTGTTTTCAGTTCGAAGGCATCGGCGGGCAGGGTGGTGTTATAGCCCCGCTCGGTTTCCAGCGGAATTCTTGCGCCAGCCGTGCGCGCCAGCAGATGAGAATGCGCGCCTGCCGCCAGCACGATGCGCCCGGTCAGCGGCCCGGCGCTTGTCTCAATGCCGGTCGCGGTCAGCCTGGTTGCCTGAGCAATGATAATCTTGCCGCCCGATGCCCTGAAAGCATCGGCCAGGGCCAGTGTATAGTCGCGCGGATCGGTGATCGAACACCAGTCGGGCGTAAAGCTGGCATGGGTGAAGCGCGCATCCAGCCCCGGTTGGATTTCGGCAATCTCATCGCCTTTGACATGGCGAAAGGCAATGCCAGCCGCCTTGCGCGCATCCCAGCCGGGCAACGAGGCCCTGAATTCCTTTTCGCCCTCATACACCTGCAACTGGCCGCGCTTTTGCAGCATATGCGCCAGTTTCTGGCGGGTCAGGAACGGGGTGAGCGTGGCGGTGCTGTGCGCCATCAGCGCGGTTTGTGCCTCGGTGCTGGCGGCAACACGCGCCGCCCGGCTTGCGCGCCAGAAGCGCAGCATCCAGGGGGTGATCTTGAGCGCATAGCGCGGCGGCACCGATAGCGGGCCAAGCGGGTCGAGCAGCCATCTGGGCGCCTGGCGGATGATACGCGGCGAGGCGAGCGGCAGAATATCGCTGAAGGCAAAGGCACCGGCATTGCCCGCCGATGCCCCCGCCGCGGGCGCGTCACGTTCCACCACGCAAACATCCAGCCCGCGCGCCTGTGCTTCAAGCGCGATCGACAGGCCAACGACACCCGCGCCGATGACAACAACTTTATCGCTGCACACTACCGCACACTGGCCAGAAATTTTTGCGTTTCCGGGTGCTGCGGTGCGCCAAAGAATTCCTTGGGTGCGGCGACCTCGGCCAGAATGCCCTTGTGGAAAAACGCCACGCGGTTGGAGACATCGCGCGCAAAGCCCATTTCATGGGTGACGCAGATCATCGTCATCCCCTCATCGGCCAGCAGTTTCAGCGTGTCCAGCACCTCGCCCACCAATTGCGGGTCAAGCGCCGATGTCACCTCGTCAAACAGCATATAGGCCGGGTTCATGGCCAGCGCGCGGGCAATGGCCATACGCTGCTGCTGCCCGCCCGACAGGCGGCCGGGATAGACCTTGAGCTTGTCGCCAAGCCCGACATGATTGAGCTGCTTGACGGCAATCGCCTCCGCCTCGCCCCTGGCCATGCCCAGCACCTTGCGCGGGGCAAGGGTGACGTTTTCCAGCACGGTGAGGTGCGGGAAGGCGTTGAACTGCTGGAACACGATGCCGATCTTGCGGCGCAGCTTGTTCAGGTCGGTCGATTTGGCATGAACTTCGGTGCCATCGACCAGAATCTTGCCGCTATTGATTGGCTCCAGCCCGTTGATGCAGGTCAGCAGGGTGGATTTGCCCGACCCCGAGCCGCCGATCACCGAAACGACCTCGCCTTTTTCCACCGTCAGATCAACGCCCTTCAGCACTTCGAGCGGGCCAAAGGATTTGTGGACGTTTTTAATCTCAATCATTTTCGCGCCACCTTTTTTCGAGTTGGCCGCCAAGCCGGGCAATGGGAAAGCTGATAAGGAAGTAGATTGCACCAGCGACGATAAGGATGAACATCGGCTCTTGCAGCCGGGTGATAAGGGTTTGCGACTGTTTCAGAAGCTCAAACACCCCGATGAAGCCGACAAGGGCCGAGTCTTTCATCACGCCAAGTGTCAGGCCAATCCAACTGGGCAGGCCGACACGCAGCGCCATCGGAAAGACGATCTGGCGCATGTCTTGCGCCCATGTCATGCCCAGCGACCGGGCCGCGCGGCGGGTTGTGCCGGGCACGGCCGCTATGGCCCCGCGCACAATTTCGGTGCAATAGGCCGAGGTATAAAGCGCCAGCACGATGCAAGACGTGGTGAAGGCCGAAATCCCCAGCCCGACGATGGCCTGAAACGCATTGGCCAGCACAAGCTGGATGAGCAGCGGCACCGAGCGGAACAGATCCAGCACAAAAACCAGCGGCAGGGTGAACCACGGGTTGACCTGGCTGCGGATAACGCCGAAGAGCAGGCCAAGCAGCGTGCCGCCGATCACGGCAATCGCGGTCACTTCAAGCGTGATCAGCGCGCCCTGTCCCATGAATCTCAGATCGTTGAGGGTTAATCCCGTTTCAAACATGATCGCCCCCTCAATATCTGAACATGCGCGCGGCCATCAGCCTTGCACCAATGGTTACGGCTTTGGCGATGACGTAATAGATCACCGCCGCGATGGCGAAAAACTCGAATGTTCTGAAGCTGCGATTGTTCCAGTCTTGCGTGACGCCCATCAAATCGGTGTTCATGCCAACGGTCACGCCAAGCGAGGTCATCAGAATCGCCCAGACCATCTGGTTGGTGGTTGGCAGAAACGCGATGCGGAACATTTGCGGCATCACGATCAGCCGGAAGGCCTGAACCGGCCCCATGCCCAGCGAACGGGCCGAGCGGATTTGCGTGCCGGGGATGGCGCGCAGGGCACCACGGAATGTTTCGGCCAGATACCCGGCATTGTTGAAGGCGATACCCGCCAGCAGCGACAGATAGGGGTTGAGATATATGCCGAATGTGCCAAGCCCGAAATGCGCCATGTAAATCTGGAACAAAGCGGGTGTGTTGCGGGCAACCTCTACCCAGGCCGTGGCCGGGGCGCGCACAAGGCGCGACTTGGCGTTGCGTCCAACGGCCAGAAGCACCGCAAATGCAATGCCGATAGCCATAGACAAGAGCGCGATCTGCAAAGTGACAAGCGCGCCGTCGAGCATTTCGGGCAGGCCGCGCAGGGCTTGTTTCCATTGAAACGTATAATTGAACATCGTCGCCCTTAAAGTGAGAGTTCAGGGGAAGGCCGGGGCACCGCTTGGGCCCCCCGGCCAGTTTAGCGCATGTGAAGCGCCTAGCGATAGACGTTCGATACGGTCAGGTCGGGCGCAGCACCGCCTACCCATTTTTCATACAGTTCCTGGTAGCGGCCCGTGCGCACCTGCTGGTTGATGAACAGATCAAGATAGTTCAGCAAACCATATTCCTGACGCAGCGCAATCAGGGCAACATAATCAACCAGATAAGGCGCATCGCCCTTGATGACGAGGCCGTCATACTGACCCGAGGCAATGATTGCCGAGGCCACGGTCGAGGTGACGACAGTGGCTTCGATCTGCCCCTGTGACAGGGCCAGGAACACATCGGCCTGTGTCTGGTAAGGACGGAAGGTGCCGTCGCCCCAGGCTTCGATACTGTCTTCAAGCTGGATGCCTTCATAGGTGCCGGAAACCGAACCCACGGTCCGGCCGGCCAGGTCGTCATAGGTTTCAATGCCGGCATCTTCGCGGGTCAGCACCACATTGGTGAAGGCGAAGTAAGGAATGGTGAAGCCGGCGGTTTTGGCCCGTTCCAGCGTGTCCGAGGTCGAGGCAACGCCCACATCGACCCGGCCCGAAACCAGCGCAGGAATACGGTCGGGGAAGGGGGTTTCGACGATCACCGCTTCAACGCCCAGTGCGGCGGCAAGGTCGCGGCAATAGTCAACGTCAAAGCCAATCGGGTTATTGTCGGCATCGCGCGAGCCCATTGGCGGGAAGTCCAGCACCACGGCGCAGCGCAATTCGCCCGAGGCCATAATGTCATCAAGCTTGTCAGCAAAGGCACCCGAGGCCGACGCAACGAATGTTGCGGCAAGCAGGCTGCCCGAAATGAACGATAGTTTCATCATTCTCTCTCCCTAGTAGCGGTTATGTCGATTCGTTTGGTTACTATGTGGCCGCGCGGCGCAATACGCAATGAAAATAATCTTTGTATACACGTTGTGTGCTAGATTTTCCGTTGCGCCGCGCGCATTTCAAGGCATCAGTCCGCCAGATCTTGCGGCAAAAGCTCTGTCGGCATGTTCTGATAAGCGACCGGGCGCAGAAAACGCCGGATCGACAGGGTGCCAACGCTGGTTGCGCCAAAGTTGGTGCTGGCCGGATAGGGGCCGCCATGCACCATCGAATCAACCACCTCAACGCCGGTGGGAAAGCCGTTGACAAGCAGGCGGCCCGCCTTGCGTTCCAGCACTGGGCGCAGGGCCTTGGCGGCTGGCATGTCGCCGGCATCCATGTGCAGTGTTGCCGTCAACTGCCCCTCAAACCCTTTGGCCAGCGCAACCATTTCATCAATCGAACCAACGCGCACCACAAGGCCGAGCGGGCCGAACACTTCATGCCCAAGGCCTGCATCGGCCATAAAGGCTTCGCCCGTGGTTTCAAACAGGGCGGGCGCGGCTGACCGGCCCGTTAACGGTGTGTTGACAACCGCGCGCACGGCGTTGCGCGTGGCCATCTGGCTTTGCCCGTCATGAAAGGCCTGGGCGATGCCGTCGGTCAGCATGGTTTGCGGGGCAACCTTGTTCAGCGCCTCTTGCGTGGCGGCCACAAAACCATCGGCTTCGGGGCCATCCACCACCACGGCAATGCCCGGATTGGTGCAAAACTGCCCGGCACCCATTGTCAGCGAGCCCGCCCAGCCCTGGCCCAGGCTTTCGCCCCGCGCAGCAGCGGCGGCGGGCAGAACAAACATCGGGTTGACCGAGCCAAGCTCGCCGAAAAACGGGATGGGTTCCGGGCGTGCGGCGCAGAGGTTGAACAGCGCACGGCCCCCGGCAAGGCTGCCGGTAAAGCCAACCGCCTTGATCAGCGGGTGCTGCACAACCGCCTGGCCAACGTCGCGCGTGCCACCCTGAATGAGCGAAAACACCCCTTTGGGCATGTTGCAACGCTCAACCGCCGCCCTGATCGCCTCGGCGACAATCTCGCTGGTGCCGGGATGGGCGGAATGCCCTTTGACCACAACCGGGCAGCCCGCCGCCAAAGCCGCGGCGGTATCGCCCCCCGCCACGGAAAAGGCCAACGGAAAGTTGGATGCGCCAAACACCGCCACCGGGCCGATGGGCTGTTGAACCATCACAATCTCGGGGCGCGGGGCGGGCTGGCGTTCGGGCTGGGCAGTATCGTGGCGCTTGTCCAGATAGGTGCCGGCTTCGATATGGCTGGCAAACAGGCGCAGCTGGCCGGTTGTGCGGCCACGTTCGCCCTGCAGGCGCGCAACCGGCAGCCCGGTTTCGGAGGTGCCGATTTCGGTAATCGCCTCGGCGCGGGCCTCAATCTCATCGGCAATCGCGTTCAGAAAGGCGGCGCGACTGGCGCGGCTGGTATAGGCATAGGTCCAGAACGCATCTTCCGCCGCGCGGCAGGCCTGGTCGACCAGATCAACGGTGCCAGCCGAAAAATCGAAGGCCGGCCCGCTTGCGGGCTCGGACTTGAAGGTCGCACCGCCGCCAACCCAAGCGCCCGCGATCAAATGTTTTCCATGTGGGGTAAAGCTCATCTGCCTGTCCTGTTTTGTAATGCTATGGGGCGCGGCATCGGCCTTGCCCTTGTCCGGTTTCTTGCATACTACATGTATACAAGATTACAAGCCTTGCAGCAACGCAATCCGAAAGGGCAGGATATGAGCGCCGCAAAATCAGTTACCAGCGCCGAGTTGACCGAGACCGTCACCGCGATTTTCCGCAAGATCGGCTTTAATGCCACGCAGGCCGGGCCAATGGCCAGGGTAATTGTGGCAGGCGAGCGTGATGCCTGCAAGTCGCACGGGATATACCGGATCGAAGGATGTCTGCGCACGCTGAAAATGGGCAAGGTCAGGCCCGATGCCCAGCCGGTTCTGCATGTCGATGACAGCGCGATCATCCGTGTCGATGCCGGGTTCGGCTATGCCAATGCGGCTTTCGAGCTTGGCGCACCCGCATTGGCAGAGCGCGCCAAAAAGCTGGGCCTTGCCGCGCTTCTGATCAATGACTGCACGCATTTCTCGGCACTTTGGCCCGAGGTCGAGGCGCTGGCCGATATGGGGCTGAGTGCGATGGCCATGTGCCCGAGCTATGCTTCGGTTGCGCCCGTTGGCGGCTCCAAACCGCTTTTCGGCACCAACCCCTTTGCCTTTGCCTGGCCGCGCGCCGGCCAGCACCCCTATGTGTTCGACTTCGCCACCAGCGTGGCCGCGCGGGGCGAAATCGAGCTGCATCGCCGCGCGGGCACCAGGTTGCCCGAAGGCTGGGCGGTGGATGTGGATGGCAAGCCCACAACCGACCCCGATGCCGCACTTGCCGGTGCCATGCTGCCCTTTGGCGGGCATAAAGGCTCGGCCATTTCCACGATGATCGAGCTTCTGGCGGGGGTGATGATCGGCGATCTGACCAGCCCCGAGGCATTGGACTATCTGGGCACGACCAGCATTGCGCCGCGTCATGGCGAGTTGATTCTGGCCTTCAGCCCGGAGCGTTTTGCCGCCACGCGCGGGGCGAACAGCCTGTCACGCGCCGAAAACCTGTTCGAGGCCATCATCGGGCAGGGGGCGCGCCTGCCGTCGCAACGGCGCTTTGCGGCGCGCGCCCAATCCGAAGCGACGGGCATTCAGCTTACGGCTGATGAATGCGCGCAGCTCGAACGTTTCGCCAGGCTGGGGCTCGACGCAATCTAACCAAACGGAAAAGGCCCGCGCGATGCGGGCCTTTGTTGCTTTTCTGGCGCCTAGGCGGCGTATTTCGTTACAGCGCCGGGCTGTTTGGACCATTCACCATACCAAGCATCGAACAATGCAAGCTGGCGTTCGGCAAAGCCGCGCTGGCTGGCTGAAAGCACATCGGTTTCAATGAAGTTCAGCGCAAATTCGCTATGGCCCTTCAGCACCATCAGATGTTTGAAATACAATACAAGGTCGGTGCCTTCGTCGAATTTCGACAGAACAGCAAGCGCGGCTTCCAACTCCAACGCACGGGCGCGTGCCTCGGCATCGCCCGCCGCGGCAGCCTGGCTGAGCGCCACCAGATGCAACACTTCGCGCGGCAGCACATTGCCGATGCCGGTTATCGCGCCGGTCGCGCCGCAATTCACAAAGCCGTGGAAGACCTGCGTATCCACACCGATCATCAGCGAAACCTCGTCATCCTGGCTGGTAATGTATTCGGCGGCATAGGACATATCGGCAGCCCCGCCAAATTCCTTGAAGCCGATCAGGTTCTTGTGGTCGCGGCGGAGTTCAAAGAACAGATCGGCGCGGGTCGCAAAACCGTAATAGGGGCTGTTATAGATCACGGCGGGCAGATCGGGGGCTGCGGCAAGAATTGCCTTGAAATGGGCGCGCTGGGCGGGAATGGAACTGCCGCGCGACAGCACGCGCGGAATAACCATCAGCCCCTTGGCACCAACCTTCTGGGCATGGGCGGCATGGGCAATGGCGCTGGCCGAGTTGACCGCCCCCGTGCCGACAATTACCGGCAGGCCGGCGGCAACCAGCCGCTCGACCCCTTCCATGCGCTGTGCATCGCTCAGCAAGGGCCAATCGCCCATCGAGCCGCAATAGACAACCGCCGACATGCCGGCGGCAATCATCGCTTCACCCGTGCGCACGAGCGCATCGAAATCGGGGCTGCGGTCGGCTTTGCAGGGGGTCATCAGGGCGGGAATGGTCCCGGAAAAAATGCTGGCGGTCATCGCGGTCTCCTTCGATGTCAAACGTGGTGCAATTTTGCTGACGGGTGCAGGGCTGTCGCCCCGAATCCCGTCTGATCGCGCTGCATTATATCCATTGTATTTTATTTGTCGACACAATTAGGTTCAGCAAGACATTTTTCGGTCTGCGCGCCGCTGGCCACCACCGCGGCGCTTGATCCGTTGCCCCAAACTGGCTATTCAATGTGTCGACACAAAGGATTTAATATGCCGAACGCCCAGGCCACCAAAAAGACAGACCGCAAGCGTGGCTCGGGGGTCAAGCATGTTTATGACGTGCTGCGCGATGAAATCATCGGGCTGGAACTGGCCCCCGGCAGCCCGATCGACGAAATCCAGCTTGCCGAACGCTTTGTCATGTCGCGCACACCGATCCGCGAAGCACTGGTAAAGCTGGCGGGCGAGGGGCTGGTGATGACCCTGCCCAACCGCTCGACCGTTGTGTCGCATATCGACTTCTTGAACCTGCACACCTTCTTTGATGCGCTCACGCTCATGTATCGCGTCACCACGCGGCTGGCGGCGCAATACCATACGCCCGATGACCTGCCCCAGATCCGCGCGCTTCAGGCCGCGTTTGCCAAGGCCGTGGACGAGCAGAACGCGCTGGAGATGATTGCAAGGAACCGCGACTTTCATGCCGCCATCGCCGTGGCCGGGCGCAACACCTATTACGAAGGGCTGTTCATTCGACTGCTCGATGAGGGGCGGCGGATTCTGCGGCTCTATTATTCGTCCTTCGACGACCAGCTTCCGCAGCAATATGTGACCGAGCATGAGGATATCATCGCCGCGATTGCCGCGCGCGATGTCGAGGCGGCAGACCGGATTGTCAGCAATCATGCCGACCAGATTGTGAAGCAGATTCAAAAGCTGGTTTCGCAGGACCGCCGGCAAAAGATTGCGCTTTAGCTAGCTGCGGGCTGTAAATTCATAGCGCGTGATCTGCCTGTAGGTATCGCCGGGGCGCAAAACCGGCTGCGGGAAATGCGCATGGTTTATGGCATCGGGCCAGAATTGCGGCTCCAGGCACAGGCCGGCGCGCGCGCTGTATCGCCGCC
Organism: Abyssibius alkaniclasticus; assembly: GCF_020447305.1. NCBI lineage: Bacteria > Pseudomonadati > Pseudomonadota > Alphaproteobacteria > Rhodobacterales > Paracoccaceae > Abyssibius > Abyssibius alkaniclasticus. Next base: position 1,108,355 of record NZ_CP095732.1, read on the forward strand.
CGTCCAGGCCCTGTGCGGGCAGGTCTATGTGATCGGCGGTATAAAACTGGATCCCCGGCTCGGTGCTGTAAACCGCCATTGAAACCGCCGCACTGGCAACGCGCGCCGCAAGCTGCGGGCTGGTGTAGCGCCCGGCGGCAAGGCAATAATTGTCATCGGCAGGCTGGCTGCCGATTTCGCGCATCTGGCGAAAGTCGCGCATGGTGTTCCTGACGGGTTTGAGCCTGCCGGTCGGGATCCGTTCGTCATCGGTTGCCGTGATATGGTCCGAGAAGATTTGCAGGCGATGGCCGTCGATCGTGGCACTGCCATCAAGGTTGAAATAACTGTGCAGAGCGAGGTTCACCAAAGTCGGCGCATCTGTCGTGGCGGTCAGCTCGCAGACAAGGCTGCGCGCAACAAGCCGATAGGTGCAACTGGCGCGCAGCGTGCCGGGATAACCACCTTCACCGGCGGGCGCGCAAAGGGTGAGCGTGACGAAATCTTCGCCATATCCGGCCAGTTTCCAGATTTTCTGGCTGAACCCTTGCGGGCCGCCATGCAGGTGGTGGCGCGCGCCGTCTGCCAGCGCAAGCTGATAATCCTGCCCGTCGAGCCGAAAGCGCCCCTGGGCGATACGGTTGGCGCACCGGCCCGCTATCGCGCCGAAATAGGGCGAATGCGTGGCATAATCGGCGGCCGAATTCAGGCCAAGCACCAAGGGTAAATCATGGCCCGACAGGCGCAGATCGCGGATCACGGCGCCAAAGGTCAGGATCTCGGCGCGCAGATCGGCACTGCCCAGGGTAATTTTCTGCACCATCTTGCCATCGGGCAGCGCCCCGAAATTTTCAACCACCATGCCGGCCCCGTCAATTTTTTCTTGCGCTGAACTCAACGGTTTGCCGCGCAAATGGTCAAGCCCGCCACGGCGATGGCAATGTTTTTATAGCCAGATGCCCAACTTTGTTGCAGGTTAAGCCAGGGTTTGTCAAAAATAGCCCAAAAAATAGGAGGATGTTATGAAACTGATGACCAAAGCCGCTCTGGCGGCCAGCCTTGCCTTTGCCGCACCTGCAAGCGCGGAAGAGGCGAGCTATGTGCTTGCAACGGCCTCGACCGGCGGCACCTATTATCCGGTTGGGGTGGCGCTGGCCACGCTGGTGAAGGTGAAGCTCGAGCCCGGCATGAACATTGCCATGTCGGCGATCAGCTCGGCCGGGTCAGGCGAGAATATTCGCCTGTTGCGTGAAGGCGAGGCGCAATTTGCCATTTTGCAGGGGCTTTATGGCTATTACGCCGCCTCGGGCACCGGCCCGCTGGAGGAGGCCGGCGCGCAGGGCAATCTGCGTTCAGTCACCATGCTGTGGCAGAATGTGGAGCAGTTCGTTGTGGCCAGCGACCGTGCGACCACCGGCACGATGGCCGATTTCGTGGCGCTTGAAGGCACATCGGTGGCGCTTGGCGCACAGAACTCCGGCACGCTTGGTTCCAACAGCACGCTTCTGGCAGGGCTGGGTGTCGATATCGAAACCGCCTATGACCTTGTTTATGGCGGCTATGGCCCGGCGGCTGAGGCGCTGCAAAACGGGCAGGTGACCGGCATTTCCACACCTTCCGGTGTGCCAACCGGCGCGCTCAGCCAGCTTTTCGCCTCGGCGGGCGACAGCGTGACCATGCTCGACTTCACCGATGAGGAAATGGCCGCCGCCGATGGCGGCCGCGAGCTTTGGACGCGCTTTGTCATTCCGGCCGGCACCTATCCCGGCCAGGAGGCCGATATCGCCACGGTTGCACAGCCGAACTTTCTGGCGGTAAATGATGATGTGTCCGAAGAGAATGTCTATCTGATCACCAAGACGATCTATGAGAATCTGGCATTCCTGCAAGCCATCCACCCGGCCACCAAAGCCATGATGATCGAGGCGGCGATTGCCGGTCTGCCCGTGCCCCTGCACCCCGGTGCAGCGCGGTATTATCAGGAAGTCGGCATCGAGATTCCCGCGCGCCTGATCGCCAACTAGGCAGCAGATTGCCATGAAACCACCCCGGCCCTGCAGTCAGGGCCGGGGCCATAGTGCCGGGGGCCAAGCATGAGCGAACCAGACCAAGCGGCGGATGAGGGGCTGATCCAGCGCGCCTTTTCCGGGCCGGTGGCCATTGCGCTCAGCGTGCTGGCGCTGTTTATCGCCCTTGGCCATATCTATGTGGCCTTCGCGCCGATCATTTCCGAATTTCAGCGCAATGCCTATCATTTTGCGGGGTTTGCGTTTCTGGCGGCGGTCTATTTTCCGGTGCTGCGCGGGCGCACCCGAAGCCGCGCCTTGCTTTTGGCCGATTTCGCCTTCGGGCTTGCGGTTGCTGCGGCCGCCATCTACCTGCCTGCCGCCGAAAACGCGATTTATGACCGCGGCGTAAAGCTCAACCTGTTTGATGCCACCGCCATTGCCATCAGCGTGGTCGGCGGGATCGAGCTTACGCGGCGGCTGACCGGCTGGGTTATCCCGGCGCTGGTGATCCTGTCGCTCACCTATATCGGCTTTTGGGGCAAATATGTGGGCGGCGTGTTCAGCTTTCCGGGGCTGAGCTGGGAAACGATCGCCTTTCGCTCGGTCTATGGCGATGATGCGATGTTCGGCACCATTGCGCGTATTTCATCCACCTATGTGTTCCTGTTCATCATCTTCGGGGCGTTTTTGCTGCGGTCGGGCGCGGGTGATTTTGTCATCAACCTTGCGCGCGCCGTCGCGGGCCGCATGGTCGGCGGGCCGGGCATTGTGGCGGTTATCGCCAGCGGGCTGACGGGCACGATTTCCGGCTCGGCCGTGGCCAATACCGCCTCGACCGGGGTGATCACAATTCCGCTGATGAAACGCGCGGGCTTCTCCCCGAAATTCGCAGGCGGGGTCGAGGCCGCAGCCTCGACCGGCGGGCAGTTGATGCCGCCGATCATGGGGGCGGGGGCCTTTGTCATGGCCAGCCTTACGCTTATCCCTTACGAAACAATCGTTGCCGTGGCCGCCTTGCCCGCGCTGCTTTATTTCCTGTCGGTCGCCTTCTTTGTGCGGATCGAAGCGCAGCGCATGGACCTGCCCCCGATGAAAAGCGATGGCGAAACCTTCCGTTCCGCCTTTGCCAAGGGCGGGGCCAGCTTCGTTCTGCCCATCGGCGCGCTCATTACCATGCTGATCATGGGCTTCACCCCGGCCTATGCGGCGGTGTTCGGCATTATCGCCGTGGTGGTCAGCAGTTGGCTGACCCAGAACCGCATGGGCCCGCGCGCGGTGGTCGAGGCGCTGATCATGGGCACCAAGGGCATGATCATGACGGCCGTGCTGCTTTGCACCGTCGGGCTGATCGTGAATGTCATATCAACGGCGGGCATCGGCAATACATTCAGCCTGATGATTGCCGATTGGGCGGGGGGCAACCTGCTTATCGCCATTCTGCTTGTCGCGCTTGCCAGCCTTGTGCTGGGCATGGGCCTGCCGGTGACCGCCGCCTATATCGTGCTGGCCACCCTGTCGGCCCCCGCGCTTGCCGGCATGATCGCCGACCGAGTGGTGATTGATACGCTGGTGCTTGGCCAGTTGAATGACGGTGCGCGCGCCATCCTGATGCTGGGCGCGCCCGAGCATATCGCCGCCCTGTCCGGCCCCATGCCCTATGCGCAGGCGGTTGACATCGTGCAGGCATTGCCGCTGGAAATTGCCGCGCCGCTGCGCGACCTGACCGTGCCGCCCGAAGCCGCGCTTGGCGCGCTGCTCTCAGCCCATATGATCATCTTCTGGCTGAGCCAGGATAGCAACGTCACCCCGCCCGTGGCGCTTGCCGCCTTTACGGCGGCGGCCATTGCCAAGGCGCCCGCTATGGCCACCGGATTTGCAAGCTGGAAGCTGGCCAAGGGTTTGTATATCGTGCCGCTGATGATTGCCTACACACCATTTCTATCGGGCAGCGCCGGGCAGGCGCTGGTTATTTTCGGCTTTGGTGTGGTTGGCATTTACGGGCTGGCGGGGGCGCTTCAGGGCTGCATGGAGCATCGGTTCGGCTGGGTCATGCGCCTGCTGGCCGGGGCGGGGGGCATTGCCTGCCTCTGGCCCGATCCGCTTTGGCTGAACATTGCAGGCGCGCTCGTCGTGCTGGCCGTTCTGGTCTATAATATCCGCAGCGGCCCAACGGTCCGGCGCGCGGCGGTGTGATTGTTTAATGTCTGCACATAATGTGCAGGAAATCGGAGCAAAAGGTGCGACACCCGCAGGATAAACCAAAGCCCAAAAGCCTGTCGCAGCTGGCATATGAATGCCTTGAAAACGAGATTGTCACCATGAAACTGCCCCCCGGCATTCTGGTGACCGAGGCGCAGTTGCGCGACCAGCTTGGCCTTGGCCGCACACCCTTGCGCGAGGCGATGCAGCGGCTGCAATGGGAAGGGCTGATCGAGGTGCGCCCGCGCGCGGGCATTCGGGTGACGGATTTGCGCCAGAGCGATTTTGCCAAAGTGCTGCGTCTGCGCCACACGCTTGAGCCTGAACTCGTGGCCGCCGCGGTTGCGAATTCGACCGAGAAGCAGCGCGCCTATTTTGCCAGATTGCGTGCGGATTTTGTAAAATCCGAGGCGCAAAATGACCGTGCCGCATTTCTGAAGGCCGACAAGGCGCTCGATTCCTATATGGCGGAACTGGCCGACGAGCCGTTTCTGGCGCTGTCGATTGCGCCTTTGCAAACCCATTCGCGCCGTTTCTGGTATCGGTTCTTTTCGGCCAATGGCGTGGCGGCGGCCGTGCAACTGCACCTGCCGCTGATTGATGCCTGCCATGCGGGCGCGGGCGAGCCGGCGCGCGGGGCCAGCCAAACGCTGCTGGCGGGTCTTCTGGCCAACGCGACCGCGCAGATGGCGTAACGCTAATCGGCCACGGTTTCGGCGTGGTGGCAGGCGGTGAGCTGGCCGCCGACCTTGCGCAGCTCCGGGCGGTCTTTTTTGCAGATTTCGGTGGCGAAACGGCAGCGCGCATGAAAGGCGCAGCCCGGCGGCACGTTCAGCGGCGAGGGCAACTCGCCTTCCAGCTTGATCCGTTTGCGCGGGGCTTCGGGGTCGGCCACCGGCGTGGCCGAGAGCAGCGCGCGCGTATAGGGGTGGCGCGGATTGCCGAAAATCTCTTCCTTGCTGCCATATTCGACCACGCGGCCGAGATACATCACCATCACATCATTCGCCATGTGTTTGACGACCGAAAGGTCATGGCTGATGAACAGATAGGCGAGGTTCAACCGGTCTTGCAATTCAACAAGCAGGTTCAGAATCTGCCCCTGGATAGACAGGTCGAGTGCGGAAACAGGTTCATCCAGCACCAGCACGCGCGGGTCCATCATCAGCGCGCGGGCCACGGCAATGCGCTGGCGCTGACCGCCCGAGAACATATGCGGGTAACGGTCGTAATGTTCGGGGCGCAAGCCGACCTGGGTGAGCATTTTGCGGGCGCGTTCCTCGCGTTCCTTGGCCGGAATATCGCGCCGGTTGATCAGCAAAGGTTCTTCCAGAATCTTGCCGATTTTCTGGCGCGGGTTGAGCGAGCCGAACGGGTTTTGAAACACGATCTGCACGGTCGAGCGGAGCTGAACCCGCTCGGCATTCGTCGCCTTGGCCACGTCGATGCCGTCGATGTTCAGCGCGCCTGCGGTGGGCGGTTCGATCATCGTGACAACGCGCGCCAGTGTCGATTTTCCGCAACCCGATTCACCCACCACGGCCAGCGTGCGCCCCGGTGCCAGCGTGAAGCTGGTTTCGGACAATGCGTGCAGATCCTGCCCTTTGGAGAACATGCTGGCCCCCACATGGTAGGTGCGCGTCAGATGGTTGGCGGTTACAATGGGGGCTGTCATGCTGTGGCCTCGGACTTGATATTCAACGGATGGTGGCACAGCGCCTGACCTTGGGGCACGCGCGGCGGCGGCGTGGTCTTGCAAATTTCGGTTGCATGGGCGCAGCGCGGCGAGAACAGGCAGCCTTCGGGGCGGTCGAACTGCCCCGGCACAACCCCCGGAATGGTGGGCAAAAGCCGCGTTGTCGCGCGCTCGGGCAAAGCTTCCAGCAGCGCCGAGGTATAGGGGTGGTGCGGTGTGGCGAACAAATCGCGCACATGCTGTTCTTCCACCTTCTGGCCCGCATATTGCACCGAAACCCGCTCGGCGGTTTCGGCGATCACGCCCATATCATGGGTGATCAGCACCAAGCCCATGCCGGTTTCGCGCTGCAAACCGATCAGCAGATCGAGGATTTGCGCCTGAATGGTCACGTCAAGCGCGGTGGTTGGTTCATCCGCAATCAGCAGTTTGGGTTTGCAGGCAATGGCCATTGCGATCATCACGCGCTGGTTCATGCCGCCCGAAAGCTGGTGCGGAAAGGTGTTGAGCCGCTTTTCGGGCGAGGGCAGGCCGACCTGTTCGAGCAGTTCCACCGCGCGGGCCTGGCGCTGGGCGCGGTCCATCGTGGTGTGTTTACGAAGCGATTCCTTGATCTGGTAGCCGACGGTGAAGCACGGGTTGAGCGATGACATCGGCTCCTGGAAGATCATCGCCATATCGCGCCCGATCAGGCGGCGGCGGTCTTTGGGGCGGATGGTGAGCAGATCGTGGCCCGCAAATTCCATCTTGTCGGCGGTGACATTCGCCGTCCAGGGCAGCAGGCCCATCAGGGCGAGCATCGACACCGATTTGCCCGAGCCGCTTTCGCCGACAATGGCCTGAATTTCGCCGGGGTCGAGCGCAAGATCGACCCCGTCAACCGCCTTGAACGGGCCGGAGCCGGTGGTGAAGGACACCGAAAGATTGCGGATTTCGAGCAGCGCCATGCTTCAGCTCCTTTTCAGCTTGGGGTCAAGCGCGTCGCGCAGCCCGTCGCCCATCAGGTTGATGGCCAGAACGGTGATGAGAATCGCAAGGCCGGGCAGGGTTACAACCCACCATGCGCGCTGGATGAATTCGCGGCTTTCGGCCAGCATCGTGCCCCATTCCGGGGTAGGGGGCTGCGCACCCATGCCCAGAAAGCCAAGCGCGGCGGCATCCAGAATGGCGGTGGAAAACGATAATGCGCCCTGCACGATAATGGGTGCCATGCAGTTGGGCAGCACGGTTCTGAACATGAGCCGCAGCCTGCCGGCACCGGCAACGCGGGCCGCGGTAACATATTCCTTGGGCAATTCCCCCATAACGGCGGCGCGGGTCAGGCGCACATAATGGGGTTGCAGAACAATGGCGATGGCAATCATCGCATTCAGCAGCGACGGGCCGAGGATGGCCACCAGCACCAGCGCCAGCAACAGGCTGGGAAAGGCGAGGATGATGTCCATCACGCGCATGATCAGCGTATCGACCCAGCCGCGCGCAAAGCCTGCGATCAGCCCGATCAGAATGCCGCCGGTTGCGGCAATGGCCACCACGACAAGCCCGATGAAAAAGGAAAAGCGCGCGCCGTAAAGCAGGCGCGAAAGCATGTCGCGCCCCGTCGGGTCGGTGCCAAGCACGAAGCGCCACGAGCCACCCTCTTGCCAGACGGGGGGCTGGAGCAGCGCATCGCGGTATTGCGCAATCGGGGAATGCGGGGCGATGACGGGGGCCAGAATGGCCAGCGCCAGCAGAATGCCAAAAACCCAAAGCCCGATGACCGCGCCGCGATTTTCGGAAAAATACGTCCAGAATTCACGCAGACGGCCCGGCGGGGCGCTATGTGTTGTCACTATGCTCATACTGTCATCCGTTGCGAATTTTGGGGTTGATCCAGCCATAGAGCAGATCGACCGACAGGTTGACGATCATCACCATCACGGCGATCATCAGCAGACCACCCTGCACGACCGGATAGTCGCGGCGGAAAATACTGTCGACCATCCATTTGCCAATGCCCGGCCATGAGAAGATTGTTTCGGTCAGAATGGCGCCCGCCAGCAAAGTGCCAACCGAAAGCCCGATCACCGTGATGACCGGAATCATCGCATTGCGCAGCGCGTGGATGCCGTTGATGCGCATGGGCGACAGCCCCTTTGCGCGGGCGGTGCGGATATAATCCTCGCTCAGCACTTCAAGCATGGCGCTGCGGGTCTGGCGTGCAATCACCGCCAGCGGAATCGTGCCCAGCACGATGGTGGGCAATATCAAATGCTGCACCGCCGATGCGAAAGCCCCCTTCTGGCCCGACAGCAGACTGTCGATCAGCATGAAGCCGGTCACATCGTCAAAGTAATACAGCAGCGATATGCGCCCCGAAACCGGGGTCAGCCCCCATTGGCCGGACACCACGATAATCAGCAGCAACGCCCACCAGAAAATGGGCATGGAATAGCCGATCAGCGCGGTCGACATCAGCGCGCGGTCAAAGAACTTGCCGCGGTTCACGGCGGCAATCACGCCGGCAGGCAGCCCCAGCAGCACCGCAAAGATCATCGCGCTGATCGACAATTCCAGCGTGGCGGGGAACAGGGTGAAAAACTCGTCCCAGACGGGCTTTTTGGTGACAATCGAACTGCCAAGATCGCCTTGCAGCACGCCCATAAGGTAGGCGCCGTATTGCTCCCAGATCGGCCGGTCAAAGCCGAACTGGATCATCAGCTCGGCATGGCGCTCGGCGCTCATCCCGCGTTCGCCGGCCATGACAAGCAGCGGATCGCCGGGGATGGCGCGGATGAAGCCGAATGAAATGATGGTCACGCCAAGGAAGGTTGGCAGAAAGGTCAACAATCGGCGGAGGAAAAACTTTAGCATCGCATGTCCTTGCAAGGCTGGCACGCGCCGTCGCGGGTGCAAATCGGGCCGGTGGCGTTAACCACCGGCCCGTTCAAGGCTTGGTTGAAGCTTATTCAGCCAGGCTTACATTGGTGAAGATATGGCCGCCCAGCGGGTGAACGACATAGCCTTCAACTTCGTTACGCACCGGCATGAACACAACCGAATGCGCAATCGTCAGCCACGGCGCCTGTGCCTTGAAGACAACCTGAGCTTCTTCATACAGGCGGGTCCGCTCGGCAACATTCGAGGTGACTTTGGCCGCGTCGATCAGCGCCTGGAATTCGGGGTTGCACCATTGCGCACGGTTGGAACCGCCCACACCGTCACAGCCAAGCAGAACGGCAAGGAAGTTGTCCGGATCACCATTGTCGCCGGTCCAGCCAAGCAGAACGGCACCGGCACGGTCCAATGCCTTGGAGCGTTCCAGATACTCGCCCCATTCATAGGAGACGATCTCGACCTCGACCCCGATATTGGCCAGATCGGCCTGCATCATTTCCGCCATACGGCGGGCATTGGGGTTGTAAGGGCGCTGAACGGGCATGGCCCAGATTTCCATCGACAGGTTTTCAACACCTTCGGCGGCCAGCATTTCGCGGGCTTTCTCGGGGTCGAACGGATAGTCCTCGATGTCGTTGTTATACGACCACATGGTCGGCGGAATCGGGTTCACGGCCTGACGGCCCGCCCCCTGGAACACAACATCCAGAATGGCCTGACGGTCGATCGCCATGCTCAGCGCAAGGCGGACATTGGGATTGTCGAACGGCGGAACCTGGGTGTTGAAGGCCAGATAGCCCACATTCAGGCCTTCCTGGCTCATCATGGTGATGTTTTCATCGGCTTCCATAGCCGCAATATCGGCCGGGTTCGGATAGGGCATGACCTGGCATTCATTGGCCTGCAGCTTCTGGTAACGCACCGAAGCATCGGGGGTAATGGCGAATACAAGGTTCTCCAGCGCGGTGTCGCCTGCCCAGTAGCCCACGTTACGGGTGTAACGGATCACGGCGTCTTTCTGATAGGCGACAAACTCGAACGGGCCCGTGCCAATGGGTGCCTGGTTCAGGTTTTCAGGTGTGCCCGCATCCAGCATGGCCTGTGCGTATTCAGCCGAAACGATCGAGGCAAAATCCATCGCCATATTGGCAACGAAGGGCGCTTCCGGGCGGTTCAGCACGAATTTGACCGTGTAATCGTCAACACGGACGATTTCCTTGATCAGATCGGGCATCGACATGCCGTTGAAATATTCCCAGGTGCCGCCGGAAACCTGATAATAGGGGTTGTCCGGGTTGCCCTGACGATCGAAGGAAAAGATCACGTCATCGGCGTTGAAATCGCGGGTGGGGGTGAAATAGTCGGTGGTGTGGAACTGAACACCCTGGCGCAGGTTGAACGTGTATTCCAACCCGTCTTCCGACACTTCATAGCTTTCAGCCAGCCCGGGGATCACCTCGGTGGTGCCGACCTTGAATTCAACCAGACGGTTGTAGATCGGGTGCGACGAGGCATCGAATGTGGTGCCCGAAGTATATAGCGCCGGGTCAAACCCTTCTGGCGAGCCTTCCGAGCAGTAGACCAGCGTCTGGGCCGAGGCCGACAGGCCGATCAGCGCCGCGACCGCAGTCGTGCTGGCAAGTTTAAGGAATGGTAGCATTCAGAAATCCTCCTGATGTTTTTTATCATTAAGCAAGGCGGCGGGTGCAATGATTGCCCCGTTGTCACCCTGCCCTCCCTTCGGATTGCGGGAGTGTGATATATGTGACATCAATACTCAACCCTGTTTCGCAATTTCCCATAGTTTTCGTGTGTTTCCCATTCGGGCCTGGAACGGCCCGGCTGTTGCACCCGTTGCAAGCGTTGGGTAGCGTTGCGCCAGATACAGGAGCAAGCCCATGCCACACCCAGTTGTAAACGATGAAATGATCACAGCCTATCAGCGCGACGGGGCCGTGCTGGTCAAGGGGCTTTGGGCCGATTGGGTTGACATTCTTGCCGCCGGCATAGAGCGCAATATGGCCAAGCCGGGCGAATATGCCGCCGAAAACCTGAAACCGGGCGATGGCGGGCGGTTTTTTGATGATTACTGCAACTGGCAGCGCATTCCCGAATTTGCCGAGGTGATCATGAAATCGGAGGCCGCCGCAGTTGCGGCCGCGCTGATGGGCTCGCAAACAGTGCAGGTATTTCATGACCATGTGTTGGTGAAAGAGCCCGGCACATCCAAGCCAACCCCGTGGCACCAGGATGGCCCCTATTACTTTGTCGAGGGGCGGCAGAATGTCAGCTTCTGGTCGCCGATGGATGCGGTGACCGCGGCCAGCCTGCGCTGCGTGGCCGGTTCGCATGAATGGCCGCGCGAGGTGCTGCCCACCCGCTGGCTGAACGAGGATGCCTTCTATCCCGACCCCGAAAAATACATGCCCGTGCCCGACCCGGATGCCGAGAGCATGACGGTGCTGGAATGGGACATGGAGCCGGGCGATGCCGTGGCCTTCAACTTTCGCACCCTGCACGGGGCGCGCGGCAATACTTCGCAAAATCGCCGCCGCGCGTTTTCCTTGCGCCTGCTGGGCGATGATATGCGCTATGTGGAGCGCCCCGGCCGCACCTCACCCCCCTTTCCGGGGCATGGGATGGCGGCGGGCCAGAAGCTGCGGGAAGACTGGTTTCCCTATCTACCTGTTGCGGGTTGAGCGCGCAGCAGTGCAAGGCAGATCAGCGGGCTGCACAACGCGGCCACGCCAAGGCCGATCAGCAGCGCGTTCATGCCGAACCTCGAAATGATCAGCGCCGAAAGCAATGGTGCCGATGCCTGCACCGCCAGTGCGGGCACCGCCAGCCGCCCGATCCAGCGCGCGTAATCTGCCTGACCGAACAGCGCCAGCGGCACGGTGCCGCGCGCAATCGTTGTCAGCCCGTTGCCCGCCCCATAGGCGATGACCGCCAGCGCCAGAAACGGCTGGCCAAGCAGCAACAGCCCAACCCCAAGCGCCAGCGCGATATTGGAAATGAACAGGGTATAAAGCGGATGCAGGCGCTCGCCACCGATCCGTTCCAGCAACCGGGCGCCTACTTGCGCGGGGCCGATCATTGCGCCAAGCCCGACCGCCACGGCCGCGCTGGCGCCAAGCGCGCCAAGAATGGCCAGCAGATGCACCGAAAGCGTGGCCGAGATGAAGCCCGAGATCATCAGATTGATGGCAAGGGCTGTAAATATGGAGATCTGGCGCAGCGTCGCCTGCGGCGCGCGGGCAGGGCGCAGTGTTGAGGGTGCATCACGTGAATGCGGGCGCGGCAGGCCGCGACGATAGAAGGGCAGCAGCAGGCAAAGCAGCGCCAGCGCATAGGTAAAGCAGAGCATCCGCCAGCCGATAAGCGGCAACAGCCACGCGCCCAGCGGCCACATGGCGGTGCTGGCAAAGCCGCCAAACAGCGTGACATTGGTAATCGCCCGCCGCGTGCCGCTGGCAAATATCAGCCCCAGCGCGGAAAAGGCGGCGGTATAGAGCCCCATCGCCATGCCAAGCCCCAGCACAAGCCAGCCCAGCACCCAAACCGCCGGGCTATGCGCCGCCCCAAGCAGGCCCAGCCCCGCTGCGTTGAGGATAAGCCCGACACTCAGCACACGGCGCGCGGTTGTGGCCACCATCCAATGGCCGACCGTGGGTGCAACCAGCCCCGATACCAGCACGCAAAGCGAGAATGCCCCAAAGACCAGCCCCTCGCTCCACCCGGTTTCGGCGCGCACGGGGGCTGAAATAACGGCCGGCAGGTAATAGGTCATCCCCCAGACAATCAACTGGCCCATGCCGATGATGACGGTGATCTGACGCGATTTCAGAGGGGTCGAATGCACGGCGCGGCCTTTGGATGATTGCACCTCCTTGGCAGATTTCACGCTGTCGCAAAAGCAAATTCACTTGTGCGCTGCAGCATCATGCGGCTTGACTTTCGCGCCAATCCCCCCGATATGCACCCCATACCGCTGCCGCGTGAGCAGCCTGCGCCCGTTTGATGCCATCTTCCAGATGAATTCTACGCCTGCGCCAAACATAACGGGGGCGATGCGCCCCATACCCTTTTTCCGGTTCCCAATTCACGCGGGGTTCTGGCGGCCCCCGGTGGGCCGCACCCGTTTCGCACCGCGCATTTGCGCGGAGCGGTTTTGATTCTGGCACCGCGCCTTTGCGCCGGGCCACACCAAAGGACTGCGCAATGACGCAATTTTCCGACCTCGGGCTTGCCCCGAACCTGCTCAACGCCATCACCGCGATGGGCTATACCGAAGCCACGCCCATTCAGGCACAGGCCATTCCCGAAATTCTGAAGGGCCGCGACCTTATGGGCCTTGCCCAGACCGGCACAGGCAAAACCGCCGCCTTTGGCCTGCCACTGGTGCAGCGCCTGATGCCGCTGCCCGACCGCCCCGCGCCCAAATCGGTGCGCGCGCTTATTCTGGCCCCGACCCGCGAGCTGACAACGCAGATTTTCGACAATCTGCGCGCCATGACGAAAAACTCGCATTTGCGCATCAACATGGTCATCGGCGGGGCGTCGCTGCACCGTCAGGCACAGAACCTGTCGCGCGGCACCGATATTCTTGTGGCCACGCCGGGCCGGTTGATTGACCTGCTCGAACGCCGCGATGTGCGCCTTGATGCCGCCGATTTTCTGGTGTTGGACGAGGCTGACCAGATGCTCGACATGGGGTTCATCCACGCGCTGCGCCGGATTGCCAAGCTGCTGCCGACCAAGCGCCAGACGCTGCTGTTTTCCGCCACCATGCCCAAGCTGATGGCCGAACTGGCGCAAACCTACCTGACCAACCCCGTGCGCGTGCAGGTATCACCCCCCGGCAAGGCGGCGGATAAAGTGCGCCAGTCGGTGCATTTTGTAAGCCAAAAGGGTAAATACACGCTGCTGCGCGAGTTGCTGAGCGAAAACCCCGATGATCTGTCGCTGATCTTTGCGCGCACCAAGCATGGCGCCGAAAAGCTGATGAAGCTGCTGGTGAGCCATGATTTCAAGGCGATCTCCATTCACGGCAACAAAAGCCAGAACCAGCGCGACCGCGCGATCAAGGGCTTCAAATCGGGTGAATACCGCATTCTTGTGGCCACCGATGTGGCGGCGCGGGGCATTGATATTCCCGGCGTGAGCCATGTCTATAACTATGATCTGCCGGATGTGGCCGAGAATTACGTCCACCGCATTGGCCGCACGGCGCGGGCCGGCAAGGGCGGCGAGGCTGTGGCCTTCTGCGCGCCGACCGAAAACAAGACCCTGCGCGAGATCGAAAAGCTGATGAAGATCGAGATCGAAACCGCCAGCGGCGTGATGCAACCCGACGAGGATGCCCCCAAGCAGCAGCGCGGCGGCGGTGGCCGTCGGGGTGGGCAGGGCCGCCCGGCTGGTGTGGCCCCGCTTGGCAAACCGAAATCAGCCCAAGGCCGCCAGCGCCGCCGTAAATCGGCTTGACGGATCAGAATGACGCCAGGGCCGCCGCGAGGCGGCCTTGTGCATTTCCGGGCAGGCCAAGGCGCAGCCAGTTTGGCGCATAGGGAAAAACACGCGTCCAGATATGTTGGCGTGCAAGATGTTTGTGCAAAGCAGCGGCGCGGTCATGCGCAACGGTTACAAATAGCGGCGTCTGGCCGATGCATTCGGCCCCTGTCGATATCAGCAGATCGTGCAGCGCCTGTGCCTCATCGGCCAGCCTTGCCTGCATATCGGCCTGCCAGGCCGTGTCGGCCAATGCCGTAATCCCCGCCTCGATTGCCGGGCCGCTTACCGCCCACAGCCCGAAGGTGCGGCCAAGGCGTTCAATCAACCCCGCCTCGCCCAAAGCAAAGCCCAGCCGCAGCCCGGCCAGCCCGTAGAACTTGCCAAAACTGCGCAGAATGATCAGCCGCTCCTGCCCGGCCAGATCGGCCAGTGACAGGCCCGGCTCTGCATCGGCAAAGCTTTCATCGACGATGACGATCGCGCCCTCATCCAGCCAGGCCTGTAGCGTGTCGCGCCCCCAGCGGCGGCCATCGGGGTTGTTGGGGTTTACAACCAGCCGGACCGGCCCGGTGGGCGTGGCGGTTTCCGTTACCTTGAAGCCATGTGCGCGAAATGTGGCGGCGTGTTCGTTATAGGTGGGGCTGGCAATGCTGACAGGCAGGCGCGCCAGCACCTTTGGCAGCGCCTCGATCAAGGCCTGCGCGCCAGGGGCGGGAAGAATACCCGCCGTATCCGGCACCCCGTAAGCCGAGCGTGCCACAGCGCACAAGGCCGCCAGCCGCCCGGCATCGGGCAGGGCGGTAAAGGCGCGGGCGGGCAATGGGCCCAGCGGATAGGCATGGGGGTTGATACCGGTCGACAGGTCGAGCCAGCCTTCCATCGTGCCGCCATATTGCGCGATGGCTGCGGATAAATTGCCGCCGTGGTCGCGCGCGGGGCGCTGAACGGTCGCTGGGAAGCTTTGCAAGGGGCAGACTTTCGCGCTAGAGCAAGTGCATGGAGATTTGCGCCCCTTCTAGCCCGGCACGGCCCGCCACTCAAGCGCGGGGGGCGCTGGTTTTTGGCCATATGGGCGAGTTGGTGCAGGGGCGGCTGGGCAAGGACGGGCCGCTGGCGCTGGTGACATTGCCCTGCACCCGGGTGCGCGTGCGCGCGCGGTTTGGCGACGGCACGCCGCCGCTGGCCGCGGCAATGGCCACGCGGCTGGGCCATAAGGGTGCGGCGATTGCGATTGATGCCAATGTGCCGCCCGGCTGCGGTGCGGGTATCTCGACGGCCACGCTGCTGGCCACCTTGCGGCTGCTGGCCCCGGGCCTGTCGGCTGAAGCGGACTCGGCGCATATGCTGGCGGTTGAAGGCGCGGTAGACCCGCTGGCCTTCGCGCCCTCGCCGCCGCGTATCTGGGCCAGCCGCCAGGCGCAAACGCTTGAAATTTTGCCGGCCTTCCCGCCCCTTGTTGCCGTGGGTGGCTTCGACGGGCCGGGCCAGGTGACAGATCCGGCGGATGACAATTTCCCCGATATGTCGGCGGCCTTCGCGCTGTTGCGCAGCCCGACGCCTGCAAATATCGGCCAGGCGGCGCGCCTGTCGGCAGAGGCCAACCAACAGCGCAACCCGCGCCCGAACTGGGCGGCCGTGCAAAACATTGCCCGGCAAACCGGCGCGCTGGGCATTGCCGTGGCGCATACAGGCTCGGCCATCAGCCTGCTCTTTGTGCCGGGCGCTGTGGGCCTGGACCGCGCGCAATCCGGGCTTTCAGCCCTTGGCCTCAGCCATGTCATGCGCTTTGCGTTTGGTGGTGGCGCATGACCGCGCCGCCCAAAAAGCTGCGCCGTGGCTGGACAACCGGCACCTGTGCCGCCGCTGCCGCCAAGGCCGCAATGCAGGCGCTGCTGAGCGGGCATTTTCCAGCCACGGTGCAAATCACCCTGCCACAGGGGCAACAGCCGGCGTTCAAGCTATCCATGCAGGTTCTGGGCGATGGCTGGGCACAGGCGGGCATCATCAAGGATGCCGGCGACGACCCCGATGTCACCCACGGGGCCGAAATTCGCGCGCGCATTTGCCACGGCACACCCGGCGCGGGGCTGGTTTTTGTGGCGGGCGAAGGGGTGGGCACCGTAACCAAGCCTGGCCTGCCGCTGGGTGTGGGCGAGCCTGCCATCAACCCTGTGCCGCGCCTGATGATCGATGCCGCGCTCACCGAGGTGCTGGAGGGGGCCGCGCCCGACTTCACCGTCGAAATCTCCATTCCCAACGGGGCCGAGATTGCGCTGAAAACATGGAACGGGCGGCTGGGTATCAAAGGCGGGTTGTCGATTCTCGGCACCACCGGCATTGTGCGCCCGTTTTCCTGCGCGGCCTGGATAGCCTCGATTCATCGCGGTATCGATGTCGCCCGCGCCGAGGGGCGCAGCCATGTGATTGCCGCCACCGGCAATGCCTCGGAAGCCGGGGCGCGCAAGCTGACAGGGCTCGATGAAAGCGCCTGTCTGGATATGGGCGATTTTGCGGGCGGCGTGCTGAAATACCTGCGCCGCCACCCGATCGCGCGGCTCACGCTGGCGGGCGGGATTGGTAAGTTTGCCAAACTGGCGCAAGGCGCGATGGATCTGCATTCGGCGCGCTCACAGGTGGACTTCGCCGCGCTCGCCGCCCTTGGCACCAAGGCCGGGCTGGACCCGGAGCCGATTTCCGCTGCCGAAACCGCGCTGGCCGCACTGGATTATGGCGGCGCAGCCTTGGCGATGGAGGTGGCAAGGGCCGCGCGCGCCCAAGCCCGCGCCGCCCTTGCACCGGCAGAAATTGCGGTGCAGGTGCTGGTCTGCGACCGGGCCGGCAACATCATCGCGGATACGGGGTTTTGATGCGGGTGCTGCTGCTTGGCGGCACGGGCGAAGCGCGCGAACTCGCCGCGCTGCTTGCCGCGCGCGGCATTGACGCAACGCTTTCGCTGGCGGGCGTGACAGATGCACCGCACAGCCCCCTGCCGCAGCGCCGTGTGGGGTTTGGCGGGGTGGCGGGGCTGGCTGGCTATATCCGCGCGCATACCATCACCCATATCATCGACGCCACCCACCCGTTTGCCGCGCAGATGAGCCACCATGCCGCTGCCGCAAGCTCTGAAACCGGCGCCAAGCTGTTGCGCCTGATCCGCCCCGCATGGGCGCTTCGTGCGCATTGGCAGGCGGTTGACAGCCTTGCCGATGCCGCCGCCGCGCTGCCAGCGGGCGCCCGTGTTTTCCTGACGGTCGGCGGCCAGTCGCTTACGGCATTCCAGCGGCGTGATCTGTGGTGCCTGACCCGCGCAATCGCCCCGCCCGCAACGCGGCTGCGGGGCGAGGTGCTGCTGGCCCGCCCGCCGTTTTCGCTGGAGGCTGAGGCCGCGCTGATGCGCGAGCGCGCCATCACCCATCTGGTGACCAAAAACGCAGGCGGCAGCCAGACCGCCGCCAAGCTTGACGCGGCGGATGCGCTGGGGATAAAGGTTGTCATCATCAACCGCCCCGTGCTACCGCCTGCCCCCGAATGGGCCACGCCCGAAACTCTGCTTGGGGCGCTTTTGGCATGACAACAACCATCCTCGTTTGCGATACCTGCCGCTTTTCGGCAAAGGAAAAACTGTGCGGCGATAAAACCGGCGGCGAGATTCTGGGCGACCACATTGCCGCCGCCCTGCCAGAAGGCGTAAAAATGCGCCGCCATTCCTGCCTGATGGGGTGCGACCACCACTGCAACCTCGCCATCCGCGCCCCCGGCAAGCTGACCTATGTGCTGGGCGCGTTCGAACCAACGGCAGAATCCGCCGCCGCAGTGGTGGAATTCGCCGCGAAATTCGATGAATCGGAAACGGGCCGCGTGCCCTTCAAGGAATGGCCGGTCGGCGTGAAAGGGCATTTCGTGAGCCGGATGCCCCCGATTGAGGAGGATGGGTGATTAAGCTATCGCAGCCTAACCCCATTTTTTGAAACCACCACACCTTTGCGCCACTGGCTGTCCTTCATTACCGTAGGGTAACTCTTTGCATAGTCGCGATAGAGATCATTCGTCACCGCGAAGGAAATTGGCAGGTGTTTTAGGCTTTCGAGAATATATTTATCGGCCTGATTTCCACTTGGCACCACATAGATTTCATTCGCTGATAGCCCGAAAATGTCCTCGAGTAATTTAGTTGAATGGGCCTGTTCCCTGGGGAATGCGCCATCCTCGTTCAGCGTATAAAAGATATTGGCATCAAAGAAACTGACAATGCGATAGCCTTTGGCGCGAAGTTGATGAGCGAGTTCGCCAAGCGGTTGGGCATCCAGCCCGTTGCTCCGTCCAAAGTGGTAAATGTTGCTGCCATCAAAGACGGCGGTTTTTGCATCTAGTCGCAAATCGCGCATAAACCCCTGACGATCATTTGCCAGCAGATCATGTATTCTGGGGCGTGGGGGTCGCGCAGTTCGCGTGTTGGTTTTGCTTCGAAGATAGACAATAAACCAAAATATCAGCAGCGCAGCCAATAGGACCAACACCAGGTTTTCGTCTATATCGGGGCGCATCGTGAACCACCAAACGGGAAGCGTAATGATCGCCGCCAACAGCACCAAGTTCAGCAGGTAGAACGCAGTATTTCGCGCCGCTGCACTCAATTTGGACGGCGATCTTACTTCATTGGCGGATGCTAATACGGGCGTTAGTTTGTCGCCGAGTGTTAATGGTTTATGCGTCATTATGTTGTTCTACGAAATCTTGAATGCAAAGCCAGTGCTAGAATTCTCAGAAAACGAAATGCCCTTCAAGTTGCCGTAAGTTGTATTTGGTTCGTGTTGTGATTGAGCAACTTACGCGCTTCCTTGCAACGTCAATTTATACCCCGCCCGGAATCAAGTCGAAGGCGCCGGGCAGCGCCTGCCCGTTCCGGCGGGCTGGCGCTTTGGTGGTGGCAATGCGTTGCTAGGCCATAGGGCGGGGGTGCGGGGATAAAGTGTGCCGCTCCACGATGGCAGCGCCATCCCACGGGCAGGCGCTGCCCGGCTTGCGCTTTGACTGCGTGAATCGCCGCATCCTGTCGCAAACGGGCCTCAACCTGTCTTGGCTAACTTGACAAGCCCGTCCCTCGGCCTCCATACATAACCTGATGAGAAGTTTTCATCCCTCCGGGGGTGGATAAATGGGAATACGGGACAGGCCAGCCCATAGGGCACCTGAAGCCGTAGCCGCCCCCGCGACTGTACGTGGCGAGCGCGCACCGGAACCACTGACCTCGGTCGGGAAGGGGTGTAGGCGCAAGGACCCACAAGCCAGGAGACCGGCTTTGCATCGACCTTGAAACCTCCGTCGGGGATGACGGATTTAGGAGATGAGACATGACGACCAACACACAGGCAAAAGCCGCCTCCACCAACCTTGCGACCATTCTTTTTGTTGCCATTCTGGGCGCGGGTTTGCTGTTTACCGCAGGCTTTGCAAATTCGGCCACATTGCATGATTCTGCGCATGATTCGCGCCATGCCATCGGCTTTCCCTGCCACTGAACAATGCTTAAAAAACTGGTTGCCAGCGGAATGATCGCTGGCGTTGCGGCGGGGTTGATTGCCACCCTGCTGCAACTGGCGCTTGTTTTGCCTTTGATTTTGCAGGCGGAACTCTATGAAAACGGCACGCTTGTGCATGTTGCGCAAGCCGCCCCCGACCATCATGCAGAGCCTGACAGCGCGGCGGAAAGCCCGCAAGAAGCTACGCCCGAGCCCGCCGAAACTGCCGGGTTCAACCTTGAGCGCAACGCGCTGACGCTGCTGTCCAACATCGCGGCATTTGGCGGCTTTGGCCTGCTGCTGGTTGCCGCTTTCGGGCTGGCGCAGCGGCAGGGCATTGCCGTGTCCGCCCGCATGGGCGCGCTTTGGGGGCTGGGGGGCTTTGCGGCCTTCCAAATTGCGACCGGTGCGGGCCTGCCGCCGGAACTGCCGGGCAATTTCGCCGCCGATCTTCAGGCGCGCCAGATCTGGTGGCTGTCTGCGGCTTTGCTTTCGGCGGCCGGTATCTACACGCTGGCCTATATGCGCAGCCTGTCTGGCATTGCGCTGGGTGCGTTGCTCATTGCGCTGCCGCATCTTTATGGCGCGCCGCATCCGCAGGGTTATGGTGGCGTTGTGCCGCCCGAGCTTATGGCGCTTTATGTCGCGCGCGCCTATGCCGTTGGCGCGGTTGCCTGGCTGGTGCTGGGCACGGTTGCCGGCATGGTCTGGGCACGTATCCAATCACAGGAGGCTTAGATGCCCGCAAAAATTCCAACGACAATCATCACCGGCTTTCTGGGCGCGGGGAAGACCACGCTCATCCGCCATATGCTGCAAAATGCAGGCGGCAAGCGCATCGCGCTGATCATCAACGAGTTTGGCGACCTTGGTGTCGACGGCGAGGTGCTGAAGGGCTGCGGCATCGAGGGCTGCGCCGATGATGACGTGATGGAACTGTCCAACGGCTGCATCTGCTGCACCGTGGCCGAAGACTTTGTGCCGACGCTGGAAAAGCTGCTGGGCCGTGAAACCCCGCCCGACCATATTGTGATCGAGACTTCGGGCCTTGCCTTGCCGCAGCCGCTGGTGCGCGCCTTCGCATGGCCGGAAATCCGCAGCCGGGTAACGGTGGATGGCGTGGTCACGCTGGTGGATTCGGTGGCGCTGCACGAGGGCCGCTTCGCCCATAACGAGGCGGCGGTTGATGCGCAGCGCGCCGCAGATGACGGGCTTGACCATGAAACCCCGCTCTCTGAACTGTTCGACGACCAGTTGGCCTGTGCCGATATGGTGGTGCTGAACAAGACCGACCTGCTTGATGCCGCCGCGCTTGACGCGCTGGAGACACGTCTGAAGGCCGAGCTGCGCAGCGGTGTGCGGATGATCCGCGCACAGCACGGCGCAATCTCGCCCGCGCTGCTGCTGGGCCTGGGTATCGGGGCGGAGGATGATCTGGATGCACGCGCCGAGCATCACCACCATCACCACGATGATGATGAAGACGACGCCCACGCCCACGACCATCATCATGACCACGGCCATGACGAGTTTGAAACCTTTCAGGTGGATACCGGCGCGCTTGGTGATGTCGAAGCCTATGTCGCACGGCTCAAATCCACCATCGCCGCGCATGATATTCTGCGGCTGAAGGGCTTTGCGCAAGTGGGTGAAAAGCCCATGCGGCTGGTCATTCAGGCGGTTGGCCCGCGTATCGAACACTATTTCGACCGCCCGCTGACGGCGGCTGAAAAGGGCCGCACGCGGCTGGTTGTGATTGGCGAGACGGGGTTGAAACAGGGCGATATTGCAACCGCCTTGCAGGCCTGACAGGCTGCGCGCAGCAATAAAGGGGCGGTGCCATGCATTTGCTACAGGTTCAGGCGGGCGAGATCAGCGATGGCACCTCGCCCGTAGACCTTGGCCAGACGCCCGCCGAAATTGTGGTGATTTCGGCAGCCGATACCGAGATTGCCGCCCTTTCAGCAGCGCGCGAAGGGGCGGGTGAGACCAGCCTGCGCCTCGCCAGCCTGCTGAACCTTGGCCATAACTTCACCGTCGACAAATACCTTGATGACACGGCAAGCCATGCCAGACTTGTGGTGGTGCGCGTGCTGGGTGGCCGCGCCTATTGGCCCTACGGGGTGGAGCAATTCGCCATCCGGCTGGCGGGTGCGGGCATTGGCCTTGCGCTGCTGCCGGGCGATGACAAGCCCGACCCGGACCTGCGCAGCCTGTCCAACATTCCAAATGCGGATTACGACGCGCTTTGGTCCTATCTCACCGAGGGTGGGCCGGAGAATGCCACGAATTTTCTGCGCTATGCCCGTGCGATGGTGGCGGGCAGTGCGCGCCCCCAACCGGCCCGCCCGCTGCTGCGCGCCGGGCTGTATTTTCCGGGGCTGGACTCGCCCGACCTTGCCAGCCTGCGCCAGCATTGGCAGCCCGATGCACCTGTTGTGGCGGTGGTGTTTTACCGCGCCTTGGTGCAGGGCGCGGGGCTGCACCCGATCAACCGGCTGATCAAGGCGCTGCTGGCCAAGGGGATGAACCCGCTGCCGGTTTATGTCGCTTCGCTGAAGGATGCGGTTTCGGCGGCAACGCTGGCAGGGCTGATGGAAGATGCCCCGCCAGCCCTGGTGCTGAATGCCACCAGTTTTGCCATTTCCACCCCCGGTGCCTTCGCCGGCACCGTGCTTGATGCGCCCGGCGCGCCGGTGTTCCAGATCGTCTTTGCCGGGGGCACCGAGGCGGGGTGGGAGGCGGGCACATCAGGCCTTTCGGCCCGCGATATCGCCATGAATGTCAGCCTGCCGGAGCTTGATGGGCGCATTCTGACGCGCGCGCTGTCCTTCAAGGGCGAGGCGTATTTTGACGCGGCGACCGAATGCCTCATCTCCACCTATCGCGCGCATGGTGAGCGCATCGGCTTTGTCGCCGAGCTTGCCGCCAACTGGGCCAGGCTGCGCACAACGCCGCCTGCTGAGAAGCGCGTGGCGCTGGTGCTGGCAAACTATCCGAACAAGGACGGGCGGCTTGCCAATGGCGTGGGGCTGGACACCCCCGCCGCAACGGTCGATTTTCTGGCGACGCTGGCTGAAAACGGCTACCGCGTGCATAACCCGCCCGCCACATCGGCCGAGCTGATGGCGCAAATAACCGCAGGGCCAACCAACTGGCTGACCGACCGCGCGCAGCGCAGCGGCGGTGTGCGCCTGACGCTTGCGGAATACCACCTGGACTGGGGCCAGCTGCCCGCCGAAATGCGCCAAAAAGTCACCGAGCGTTGGGGCTTGCCCGAGGCCGACCCGTTCTTCAAGCAGGGCGAGGTGGATTGTGGCGCCTTCGCGCTGTCGGTGTTTGAATTCGGCAATGTCGTGATCGGCGTGCAGCCCGCACGGGGCTATAATATCGACCCGACCGATAGTTACCATTCGCCCGACCTTGTGCCGCCGCATAACTATCTGGCCTTCTATTTCTGGCTGCGCAATGCCTTCCGCGCCAATGCGATTGTGCATATGGGCAAGCATGGCAATCTGGAATGGCTGCCGGGCAAGGCGCTGGCCCTGTCGAACCAGTGCTTTCCCGAAGCCGCCCTTGGCCCGACGCCGCATTTCTACCCGTTCATTGTGAACGACCCCGGCGAAGGCACGCAAGCCAAGCGCCGCGCGCAGACGGTGATCATCGACCATCTGACCCCGCCGCTGACGCGGGCTGAAAACTATGGCGCGCTGAAGGATCTGGAGGCGCTGGTCGATGAATATTACGAGGCTGCGGGCGTGGATGCGCGCCGCACCGCCCTGCTGCGCCGTGAAATTCTGAGCCTGACGGCGACAACGGAACTCGACAAGGATGCAGGTCTGACCGATGGCGATGACGACGAAGCGCGCCTGCAAAAGCTCGACGCCTATCTGTGTGACCTCAAAGAAAGCCAGATCCGCGACGGGTTGCACATTTTTGGCCGCGCGCCCGAAGGCCGCCTGGCGCGGGATCTGGCGGCGGCTTTGGTGCGCTTGCCGCGCGGCGATGGCAAGGGCCGTAATGCCAGCCTGTTGCGGGCTTTGGCCGTGGATCTCGGTCTCAACGATACGCAAGTGCCCAGCTATAGCGGCCTGCCGCAAGCGTTCGATCCGCTGGATTGCCAGATGAGCGCGCCTTGGACAGGCCCGCGCCCGATAGAAATGCGCCCACTATCCGATGACCCGTGGCGGACAGCGGGCGATACGGTGGAACGGCTGGAGCTTCTTGCCGCCAGGCTGATTGCCGGTGCAAAAGCCCCCGGCCCCGCAAGTGCTGCGGTGATGGAAGAGGTCAACAGCCGCGTTGCCCCCGATATTGCGGCCTGTGGGCCTGCAGAGAGGGGGGCGCTCCTCACCGGCCTTGCTGGCCAATTCGTCACGCCCGGCCCTTCGGGCGCACCCAGCCGGGGGCGGTTGGATGTATTGCCGACGGGAAGGAATTTTTATTCGATCGACAGCCGCACCCTGCCGACGCCAACCGCCTGGACACTCGGCTGGAAATCGGCCACGCAGCTGTTGGAGCGGCATTTGCAGGATGCGGGCGATCATCTGCGCAGCGCGGTGATCACGGCCTGGGGCACGTCGAACATGCGCACGGGTGGCGATGATATTGCTCAGGCGCTGGCGCTGATGGGGGCCAGGCCGAAATGGGACGAGGCCAGCCGCCGCGTGACGGGGTTCGAGATTATCCCCGCCTCGGTGCTTGACCGCCCGCGCGTGGATGTGACCTTGCGCATTTCCGGCTTTTTCCGCGATGCTTTTCCCGCACAGATTGACCTTGTCGACAGTGCGGCGCGCGCGATCATGGCGCTGGACGAGCCGGAGGATATCAACCCCGCCGCCGCGCGCTTTCGCGCCGAGGCGGCCCGGCATGGCGAAGACCGCGCCGGCATTCGCGTTTTCGGTGCCAAGCCGGGGGCTTACGGTGCGGGCCTTCAGGCGCTGATCGACGAGCGTATCTGGAACAGCCGCGCCGACCTTGGGGCTGCTTACTTGGAATGGGGCGGCTATGCCTATGGTGCGGGCGCTGAAGGCCCGCGCGCCCGCGACATGCTGGAAGCCCGGCTTGGCCGCGCCGAGGCGGTGATCCAGAACCAGGACAACCGCGAACATGATCTGCTGGATAGCGATGATTACTATCAGTTCGAAGGTGGGGCCGCCGCCGCCATTGAAAGCCTGCGGGGCATTGCACCGACCGTGTATCATGCCGACCATTCCCGCCCCGAACGCCCGGTCATCCGCACGCTGGATGAGGAGATCGGCCGCGTGATGCGTAGCCGCGTGGTCAACCCGAAATGGATAGACGGGGTAAAGCGCCACGGCTACAAGGGCGCGTTCGAAATGGCGGCAACGCTGGATTATCTGTTCGCCTTCGCCGCCACCACGCGGGCGGTGAAGAACCACCATTTCGACATGATCCACGCCGCCTATCTGGAGGATGAGGCCACACGCGACTTCATCGCCGAAGCCAACCCCGCCGCCTTGCGCGAAATGGCCGACCGGCTGGCCGAGGCAATAGAGCGCGGGCTTTGGGTGCCAAAATCCAACTCCGCGCGCGGGCTGATTGACAGGCTGCGCGCATGAAGCCGCGCCGTGTGGCAGCGCCCTATGACTGGGCGGCGCTGCACCGGCTGATTGCCGATAGCTTCGCCTATATGGACGGGCGGATCGCCCCGCCATCCTCTATTGCCAGCCTCACCCCGGCGGCGATTGCGGCCCATGCCGCCGCGCATGATGTCTGGGTGATCGAGGCGGGCAGCACCCCTGTCGCCTGCCTGCTCGGGCAGGTGAAGGGCGATCGTTACTATCTTGGCAAAATCGCGGTTGATGCTGCGCATCGCAACCTTGGTTTGGCGCGCAGGCTGATGGAAGCTAGTGCCACAAATGCAACGGGCTGCGCCGCGCTTCAGCTTCAAACGCGCGTTGAGCTTGTTGAAAACCAGCGGGCTTTCGCGCGGCTTGGCTTTGTAATTGTGGCCGAATCCTCGCATTCGGGTTACGCTAGGCCAACCAGTGTGACAATGGAGCGGCCAATATGAGCTATGTTGCAACACATACCGGGCGCTGCCTGTGCGGGGCGGTCACCTACAGCTATGACCCGCCGGTGAAGTGGATGGCCCATTGCCATTGCGAAAGCTGTCGGCGGGCCACGTCTTCGGCCTTCACCTCGTATTTTTGTGTGCGCGACGGGCAGTGGCAATGGACGGGGGCCGCCCCGCAAACCTACGAATCCAGCCCCGATGTCTGGCGCGATTTCTGCCCGACCTGTGGCAGCCCGATGGCCTATCGCGCCAAACGCTACCCCGGCGAAATTCATTTTCATGCCGCAACGCTTACCGCCGATACGCATTTCATTCCCACCATCCATGTTCATGCCGACGAGGCTGTGGGCTGGGTGCAGCTTGGCGACAATTTGCGCCGCAAGTAGCCCAGGTTTGTTCGAATTTCCCGTGGCCAGCATTGCGCCGATGGGGCTACACTCCTCCCAAACCACGCCCCTGAACAAGGACAATCCCGATGACAGACGACACTGCCCGCCATAACGAGAAGATGGCCAAGAAAAAGGCCGCGCGCGACAAGATCATGGCCACCAAAAGCGGCGAAAAAGGGCTGATCGTTGTGCATACCGGCAAGGGCAAGGGTAAATCCAGCGCCGCCTTCGGCATGATCTTTCGCTGCATCGCATGGGATATGCCTTGCGCGGTTGTGCAATTCATCAAGGGCGGAATGGAAAGCGGCGAGAAGAAGCTGATCACCGAGAAATTCGCCGATATTTGCCCGTTTTATGCAATGGGTGAGGGCTTTACCTGGGAAACGCAGGACCGCGCGCGCGATATTGAAATGGCACAGGCCGCCTGGGAAAAGGCCAAGGAGCTTATCCGCGACACGCGCAACAAAATGGTGCTGCTCGACGAGATCAACATCGCGCTGCGTTATGAATATCTGGACATCGACGCGGTCATCGCCTTTTTGAAAGACGAAAAGCCGCCCATGACCCATGTCGTGCTGACCGGGCGCAATGCACATGAAAAGCTGCTGGACATTGCCGATCTGGCCACCGAAATGGAGCTGTTGAAACATCCGTTCCGGGGCGGCATCAAAGCCCAGCGCGGCGTGGAATTTTAAGGAGAGAGCATGGGAAAGATTGATGCGAAACTGGTCGAACTTGGCATAACATTGCCCGAAGCCCCGGCCCCGGCGGCCAATTATGTGCCTTATGTGATCAGCGGCAAGCTGCTGTTCATATCCGGGCAGGTATCGCGCAATGATGCGGGTTTCATCACCGGAAAGCTGGGGGCGGATTGCACGCTTGAAGAGGGTTATGCCGCAGCGCGCAGCTGTGGGCTGGCGCTGATTGCGCAGGCCAAGGCAGCGTGCGGCGGCAATCTGGACAGGGTGGCGCGCGTGGTCAAACTCGGTGGTTTTGTCAACTGCACCCCGGATTTTACCGCGCAACCGACGGTGATCAACGGTGCGTCCGACCTGATGGCCGAGGTGTTTGGCGATGCAGGTCGCCATGCGCGCGCCGCCGTCGGGGCCGTGCTGCCGCTGGGCGTCGCGGTAGAAATTGACGCGGTGTTCGAGCTTGCCTGACCTGCCAGCCCCGTTTCTGGCGCGCCCGATCGCCCATCGCGGGCTGCATGGCGGCGCGGTGCCGGAAAACAGCCGCGCCGCCTTTGAAGCCGCGATTGACGGCGGCTATGGGATCGAGCTGGATTTGCAGCTGTCATCCGACGGGCAGGCAATGGTGTTTCACGATTATGACCTTGCGCGGCTGACCGGGCAAAGCGGGCCAATTCAAATGCGCAGCGCGGCTGAACTGGCTGAACTGACCCTTGGCAATGGCGAGGGGGTTCCGACCTTTGCCGAGGTGCTGGCGTTGGTTGCCGGACGCGTGCCGCTGCTGGTGGAAATCAAGGACCAGGATGGCACGCTCGGCCCCGATATCGGCGCTTTGGAGGCGGCCTGTGCGGCTGAACTGGCCAGCTATGCCGGCCCGGTGGCGGTGATGTCTTTCAACCCGCACGCCATTTACGAAATGGCCAGGATTGCCCCTGATATTGCGCGCGGGCTGGTCACTTGCGCTTTTGCCGATGAGGAATGGGCGCTCACGCCCGCCGCCCGCCGTGCGGCCTTGGCCGAAATCCCCGATTTTGGCGCGACGGGAAGCAGCTTCATTTCGCATGACCGCGAAGACCTTGACCGCGAGGCCGTAACCCTGCTGCGCGCCGCCGGTGTGCCCATTCTGTGCTGGACAGTGCGCGGCCCCTTGCAGGAAAAACAGGCCCGCCGCGTGGCGCATAACATCACGTTCGAGGGCTATCTGGCGTGACAGACAGCGCAGAAGGCAATGTCGAAATCACGGTGTTGACGGGGCTTGACCAGATCAGCGCCGAGGACTGGGACAGTTGCGCCGCTCCTAACCGGGGCCGCCCCGAAAACCCGTTCCTGACACATCGTTTCTTGCTGGCGCTGGAACGCTCCGGCTCGGTCGGTGAGGGCACGGGCTGGGCGGCGCGGCATCTGGTGGCGCGGTTGGGCGGGCAGTTGGGCGGGCAGTTGCTGGGCGTGATGCCGCTTTACGCCAAGGGCCACAGCCAGGGCGAATATATCTTCGATTTCAACTGGGCCCATGCCTACGCGCGCGCCGGCGGGCGCTATTACCCCAAGCTGCAAGCAGCGGTGCCGTTTACGCCGGCCACCGGGCGGCGGCTGCTTGTCCACCCCGATGCTCCGGCTGAAGCGGGGATATTGCTGGTAGAGGCGGCGCGCGAGTTGGCGCGGCAAAACAAGATCAGCTCGTTCCACATTACCTTTTGCACGCAGGATGAATGGGCGCGCGGGCCGGAATTTGGCATGATGCAGCGCACCAGCCAGCAGTTCCACTGGCTCAACCCCGGCTATGCGTCGTTCGACGATTATCTGGCGGCGCTCTCATCGCGCAAACGCAAGAATGTGCGGCGCGAGCGCGCCTCGGCCCAAGCCTTTGGTGGCGATATCGTGCGGCTGACCGGCGATGAGATCCAGCCCGAACATTGGGATTATTTTTGGCAGTTCTACCAGGATACCGGCGCGCGCAAATGGGGCCAACCCTATCTGACACGTGCGTTTTTTGAGGAAGCCCATGCGCATCTGCGCGATGATATGCTGCTGGTTCTGGCCATAAAAGACGGCACGCCCATTGCCGGCGCGCTCAATTTCATCGGGTCCGATGTGCTGTATGGCCGCTATTGGGGCTGCACCGAACATCATGCCAACCTGCATTTCGAACTATGCTATTATCAGGCGATCGAGGCGGCGATAGACATGGGGCTTGCCCGGGTCGAGGCGGGCGCGCAGGGCGAACACAAGCTGGCGCGCGGCTATCTGCCAGTGCCCTGCTACTCGCTCCACTGGATCGCCGAGCCGCGCTTTGCCGCCGCCGTGCAAGTCTTTCTGAATGAAGAAGGCGAAATGGTGGTGGCGGAAATCGACTATCTGCAAGACCATTCGCCCTTTGCCAAAAGAACCGGAGATGATGATGCCTGACGCGATGACACAAGACCAGCTTGACACCCTGATTGCCGCAGGCTGGGCGCGCGCAACCACCCGCGAGGCGCTTGAGAAAGAGTTCAAGTTCAAGGGTTTTCGCCGCGCCTTTGGCTTTATGGCGGCGGTGGCGGTCAAGGCTGATGCGCTCAACCACCACCCCGAATGGTTCAATGTCTATAACCGCGTGCAGGTGCTGCTGACCACGCATGACACGGGCGGGCTTTCGGGGCTCGATTGGCAGTTGGCGCTGGCGATGGACAGCATCGCCGCCGAAATTGCCGCCGCCCCCAGCGCGCCGAAACTGGCAGGTTAGCCGCGCCCGTCGGGGTATTGGGCGGGGCCTTTCAGCTCCAGCTTGTTGCCAAACGGGTCGCGGATGTAAAAGGATTGTGCCCGTCCGCGCGCCCCGCCATGCACAGCTTCATTCTCTATCGTTACCCCATGCGCGGCCATATGTGCGCGCATGTCTTCAGGCGCAAAGGGCGAAAGGGCCAGGCAGATATGGTCGACATTCCGCCCGCCGGCAATTGGTGGCACCGCATCGGCAGCACCGGGATCGGTGATATCCCACAGCACGATCAGCGCCGCCCCGCACCAGACCTGTTCCATCCCCAAAGCGGGGTAGGAATAGCCCGGAACGCAGCCCAGCACGTTGTGATAGAAGGCAAGCGCCTTGGCCATGTCATCCACGGTGAACACCACATGGTCGATCCCGACCAGCGAAAACGGCGGCCGGCTCATGCGGCCATCTGCGCAAGCAGGGTTTCACCGGCTGAAAGGTTGCATTCGCCGGCCGAAGGCTCGACATTCAGGATTTTCACCTCGCCATCGTCCACCAAGGCGGCAAACCGCTGGCTGCGGCCGATCAGGCCCGAGGGCGGCGCGGTGAAATCAAGGCCAATGGATTTTATGAAACCCCCATCGGCATCGGCCAAGAAGGTCAGGCCGGCATCGGCCCCGCCCGTGGCCTCGCCCCAGGCTTTCATCACAAACGGGTCGTTGACCGAAACGCATACAATCGCATCCACCCCCGCGTCGCGCAGCGCCGGCGCGACGCGCATGAAGCTCGGCACATGCAGGGTGGAGCAGGTGCCGGTATAGGCGCCGGGCAGACCAAACAGCGCCACGCGCTTCCCCTTGAACACATCGGCACTGGCCACGGGTTCGGGGCCGGCGGCACCGATTTGCAGAAAGGTTGCGCTTGGCAATTTGTCACCGGGTTGGATTGTCATGGTCAGCTCCTTGAATTACGTTGACACAGCCTAGGCTTGCACGGCCACCAATGTCGAGTGGGCAGGCGCAAAGCAGCGAAATTCAGCGCAACTTGCCGCTTGACCCGCCCGGCCTGCTGGCCAGAATGGCGCAAATATTGAAGGCAGAAACGGTTATGGAACATATTGTCGTTATCGGGGCCGGGCAGGCCGGGTTCTCGCTTGTCGAGCATTTGCGCAAGGGCGGGCATGGCGGCCCGATCACCCTGATCGGCAATGAGCCCCACCCGCCCTATCAGCGCCCGCCGCTCTCCAAGGCCTATTTGCTGGGCGAAATGGGGGTAGAGCGGTTGTTTTTCCGCCCTGACGGTTTTTACGGCGAGCATGATATTGCGCTGAAAACCGATGTGATGGCCATAGAGATTGACCGCGCCGGCCAGCGTGTTGCCCTGTCCGATGG
This sequence comes from Abyssibius alkaniclasticus, assembly GCF_020447305.1. NCBI lineage: Bacteria > Pseudomonadati > Pseudomonadota > Alphaproteobacteria > Rhodobacterales > Paracoccaceae > Abyssibius > Abyssibius alkaniclasticus. Next base: position 1,139,346 of record NZ_CP095732.1, read on the forward strand.
AAGCCAGATTTCCTATGACAGGCTGGCGCTGACCACCGGCGCGCGCCCGCGCTTGCTGCCCGAAGCGATTGGCGGCGCGCTTGCTGGCGTTTACGCCATGCGCAGCCTTGCCGATGCCGATGCGCTGGCGCCCGAATTCAAGCCGGGCGCGCGGGTGCTGATTGTCGGCGGCGGTTATATCGGGCTGGAGGCTGCCGCCGTGGCCGCCAAGCGCGGGCTGAACGTGGTGCTGATCGAGGCCGCGCCGCGTATCTTGCAGCGCGTCGCCTCGGCCGAAACCTCGGATTATTTCCGCGCGCTCCATTTGGCGCATGGTGTCGATATTCGCGAAAACTGCGCCCTGTCGCGGCTTGTGGGCGAAGATGGTCGCGTTTGCCGGGCCGAGCTTGCCGATGGCAGTGCTATGGATGTGGATTTCGTGATCATCGGCATTGGCATAACTCCCGATACCGCGCTGGCCGAGGCGGCGGGGCTGGAGATTGACAACGGGATTGCCTGTGACGTCGCCTGCCGCACGTCGGACCCGCTGATTTTTGCCGCAGGCGATTGTGCATCTTTCCCGCAAGCTGCCGGGCGGATGCGGCTGGAAAGCGTGGGCAATGCCATAGATATGGGCGCCGCAGCCGCAAGTGCCATGATGGGTGAGGACGTAACCTATACCGCCGCCCCGTGGTTCTGGTCCGACCAGTATGACTGCAAGCTGCAAATCGCCGGGCTGTCGGCAGGCTATGAGCAGATCGTTACACGGCAGGGCGAGGGCGATGCCGTATCCTTCTGGTATTACGCCAAGGGCCGCTTGCTGGCGGTCGATGCCATGAATGACCCGCGCGCCTATATGGTGGGCAAACGGCTGATCGAGGCGGGCAAATCCCCCGATGCGGCCCTGGTGGCCGATGCCGGGGTGAACCTGAAAACCCTTCTGGCAGGCTGATGCGCATTATCGGCGGCAAGCACAAGGGCACCGCTTTGGCAAGCCTTGGCGCGGGCGATGCGGCGGCGCATCTGCGCCCGACATCGGACCGCACGCGCGAAAGCCTGTTCAACCTGCTGGCGCATGGCGATTATCCGCCGCTGGAAGGTGCGCGCGTGCTTGACCTGTTTGCAGGCACCGGCGCGCTGGGGCTTGAAGCACTGAGCCGGGGTGCCGCGCATGTGCTGTTTGTGGACGAGGGTGCGAAGGCCCGCGCCCTCATCCGCACCAACACCGACACGCTGCGCGCCATCGGCCAGACCCGCCTGTTTCGCCGCGATGCCACCCGGCTGGGCGAAAACCGCGATGCGCCCTATGATCTGATCTTCATCGACCCGCCCTATGGCAAAGGTCTGGGCGAGCGTGCCATCGAAAGCGCGCTTGCAGGCGGCTGGGTGGCGCCGGGCGCAATTGTGGTGCTGGAGGAAAGCAGCGCCGCCAATATTGCCCCCGTGTCCGGTTTCACCCAAGTCGACGAGCGCCGCTATGGCGATACCACCATCCGGATTTTCAAAGCCGCCACATAGCCTGCCGCACCCTTCGGGTTTGGCGGTGGCAGCGCGGGTGCATCATTTGGCCCGGGTGCAACCTTCGCCGCGCCGCCACCGCCAAGCGGCGCGGCCCGATCACCTGATCGGGCCAAAGCTGCGCGGCAGCCCGTCGGCCATGTCCTTGCGACATGCAGGCAATTGCACCTTGCCGCGTTCCGCTTTAATCAGGGCCAAGCATGAAGGGCCAGTTATGACCGCCAAGACCACGCATTTCGGCTTTCGCGAAGTCGATGAAACCGCCAAGGCCGGCATGGTGCATGGTGTGTTCACCAATGTCGCCAGCAAATACGATGTGATGAATGACGCGATGAGCCTTGGCATCCACCGCATCTGGAAAGATGCGATGATGGACTGGCTGGCCCCGCGCGGCCCCCAGCGCCTGCTGGATGTGGCGGGCGGCACCGGCGACATTGCCTTTCGCTTTCTGGCCCGCGCACCGCAAGCGCAAGTCACCGTGCTGGATATGACCGAATCCATGCTGATCGCGGGGCGCAAACGTGCCGAGGCGGCAACATTGGCCAGCCAGCTCGACTGGGTGGTCGGCGATGCAATGGCGCTGCCCTTTCCCGATAACAGCTTTGATGTTTATACGATCAGCTTTGGCATTCGCAATGTCACCCGCATCCCCGATGCCATAGCCGAGGCGTTCCGCGTGCTGCGCCCCGGCGGGCGGCTGATGGTGCTGGAGTTCTCATCCATTCCCCAGCCCGGGCTGCAATGGCTCTATGACCGCTACTCCTTCAACATCATCCCGCCGCTTGGCCAGATGATCGCCAATGACCGTGACAGCTACCAATACCTCGTCGAATCCATCCGCAAATTCCCCAGGCAGGACGAATTCGCCGCCATGATCCGCCAAGGCGGGTTTGGGCAGGTCAGCTATCGCAACCTGTCGCTGGGCATTGCCGCGCTGCATTCTGGGTGGAAGATTTGAGGGGGCCGCATAATATCTGGCGGCTGATCCGCACCGGCGCCACGTTTGAACGTTCCGGCGCAATGCGTGTGGCGCTTGATGCGCTCGACGCCCCGCGCAGCCTGCGCATTGCCGCCCGTATTCTGGGCTGGCCCTTTGCCTGGCTTGGCCTGAAGGGCGACCCGAGCCAGCCGCCTATTCTGCGCGCGCTTACAGCCCTTGGCCCCGCCTATATCAAATTCGGCCAGTTGCTCAGCACACGGCCCGACCTTGTGGGCGAAGACCTCGCCACCGAGTTGCGCGTGTTGCAAGACCGGCTGCCCGCCTTCGAACGCGCCATCGCCAAAGTCGAGGTGGAGCGCGAGCTTGGCATCAGGCTTGATGATGTATTCTCGGAGTTTTCCGAACCCATTGCGGCCGCCTCGCTGGCACAGGTGCATAAGGCAAAGCTGCGCGCGACAGGCGAAACCGTTGCCGTAAAGGTGCTGCGCCCCGGAATCGAGCGCGCCTTTCTGCGCGATGTCGATGCCTTCCACCTTGCCGCCTGGATGGTTTCGCTCATCGCCCCGCAAGCCCGCCGTTTGCGCCCGCGCGAGGTGATCAAGCATTTCGAAGGCGTGGTGCTGGCCGAGCTGGATTTGCGCACCGAAGCCTCGGCCGGGGATGAATTTGCCGAGAACACCGCCAATGATGCCGGTTTCACCGTGCCAAAGCTGCATTGGAACCTGTCGGCGCGCCGGGTGATGACATCGAGCTGGGCCGATGGTGTGCCGCTTGGTGATGTGAAGGCGCTGGCCGCGACCGGCTATGACGCGCATGAATTCGCCACCCGCATCATCCAGCTTTTCTTGCGTCAGGCGCTGCGCGACGGGCTGTTTCATGGCGATATGCATCAGGGCAACCTGAAGCGCGCCGACAATGGCGACCTGATCGCCTATGATTTTGGCATCATGGGCCGGATAGACCCCTATACGCGCCGGGTCTATGCCGAAATCCTGATGGGGTTTTTGCACAGGGATTATCGCCGCACGGCCGAAGTGCATTTTGAGGCCGGCTATGTGCCGGCCGATCGCGATATCGACGAGTTCGCTCAGGCCCTGCGCGCCGTGGCCGCGCCGATTTTCGGCCATAACTCCACGCAAATCTCCATCGGGCGGCTGCTTGCCCATCTGTTCGAGGTTACCGAGCGTTTCGGCATGGAAGCCCGCACCGAGCTGATTTTGCTGCAGCGCACGATGGTTGTGGTCGAAGGCGTGGCCCGCTCGCTGGACCCGACGCTGAACATCTGGGATGCCGCCCGTCCGGTGGTCGAGGCCTATATCCGCGACAATCTTGGCCCGCGCGCCATGCTGCGCGACCTTGGCAGCACCATGCGCGTGTTGGCGCGTTTCGGCCCGCATCTGCCAAAACTCGCCGAAACCCTGTTGCAAAAGGCCGCCCAACCCGCACCCGTGCCGCGTAGAAAACCGCTCTCGGCCTGGCTTGGCCTTGGGGTCGGGCTGGTGTTTGGGGCCTTGGCCATGTGGCTGTTCACCTAGCCAACGTCGCGCTTCTATGGCCGCGCTGGTTCTGGGGAAAATGGAATTTCTGCGCGCGCGCGCTGCAAGAGCGTGAAAATAACATCAGGAAATGTGATCCGGCCGGGATTGATGAACTGGTCGCAGAATTAGCATATCTTCATGCCCGCCCAAGCGGTGCCTTGCTGCTGGCCAGACATGAAGGCCAAGGCAATGACGCTTGCGCTGTTGGCGCGTGCGCGGAGCAACGGGCAAAAAACCATTCGACTTGACCCCGGTCGCGCGCTGGTTGAAGCCGCGAGCCTGTCTGAAAGCCGGGCATTCAGGAATGCGCGCCCTTTCACACCGAAACACCGTATATCGACCATCCTCTGCGCGATTGCACGCGTAGGCTTTAAGCCCGGCCCGTCGAAATTCAATCGCGATCGAATCCATCGGCTGCCGGGACTAAACGATGGCCTGCCGCACCCGCAAGCGGGTTTGGCGGTGGCGGCGCGGCAAATGTTGCGCGATTGGCGGCGTTTGGCCCGCGCCGCCTGGCGGCGTTGCCCTGTAGTTGCGGGCTGGCCTGGCCGCAGTCTCAACTGTTCCGAAGGGTGCAAGGCAGCGCGGGTGTGCGGGTGCCACAGGGGCTGCCTTCGTCGCGCTGCCACCGCCAAGCATGGCGGGCTGCATTCATGCAGCATGGCCATGCGCGGCAGGGCTTCGGCGGCTTGGGTTTACTGGCCGCCGCGCAGGGCTTCAAGCTCGGCTTCAAGCTCCATCTGCCGGCCGCGCGCGGCGCGCAGCCCGTCGCGCAGCGCTTCGGTTTCGGCGCGTTGCTGGCGAATCTCGCTTTTCATTTCCGCCTCGGCCGCCTCGGCGCGGTGCTGGGCGGCGACGGCCTCTTTCACCAGACCGTCCTGGTTGGTGTTGATCTTGCCGGGGGCGGCATGGGCGGCATGGGTCATCCGGTCATAGATCCAGCGCAGCATCCAGCCAAAGACAATGGCCACGACCACCGCGCTGACCAGCATCAGGGTAAGTTCAGATTTACTCATTGGCGCCCTCTTCAACTCCGGCTGTGTCGTCTTGTGCGGCAGAGGCCGCTGCCGCTTGCAGGGCCTGCGCCTCGTCCAGCGGCAATATTTCAATGCGCCGGTTGGCGGCACGGCCCTCTTCGGTTTCATTACTCGCAATGGGCTGGCTTTCGCCATAGCCAAAGGCCGAAAGCTGGCCCATGAGCCGATTTTGGCTCAAAAGCGCATCGACCACGGCATTGGCGCGGGATTGGCTGAGCGCGGCGTTCATCTCTTCGCCGCCCTGGCTGTCGGTATGGCCGCCGATCTGGAAATCGACCTGAGGGCAGCCCTGCAACACGCTGGCAATTTCGGCAATGACCCCGGCGCTGCTGTCATCTATCACCGCCGAGGAGGGGGCAAAACTGATCTGGTTTTCGGCCAGAATAGCGGCAACGCGGCCGGCACAAAGCCGGGCATCCATCGGCGGTTCTTCCTGGACAACAGGTTCGGTCTGCACGACCTGCAGGTTGAAATTGCCCGCGCCAAGCGAGATGTCGAGCATGGTCGACAGCTCGGCTTCGAGATCGGGCAGCGCGCCCGTGCCGCGCAGCACAAAGGCGTTGGCGGTAATGGTCACCTGCCCGGTATCCAGCAGCTTCAATGCATCGAGTGCGGTGAAAATCCGCGCCTGCCAGCCTTCGGGCAGGTCGGTGGTTTCGGTGAAATCGACCTGCACATTCTCATAGCCAAAGCGGCTTTCGGCATAGGAATCAATCACCTTGCTGGTGAGATTGTCGCGCACCATGCCGCGCAGCACGACGGCGCCTTCGGCATCGCGGATGGCCAGAAAGCGCGGCCCCCAGCCGTTTTGGCTGGCTGTGGCGGCGGGGGCAACAGCCTCTTGTGCGATCTGGCCAAGCGGACGCACGGAATAGATGGCCGGTAGTTCGGCACGCAGATTGATCTCGGTGCGGCCAAGCACATCGAGCGGGGCGGATATATCGGTGAAGATGATATCGGTATCGATGATTTCGAGCTTGCCGCTGCCGAGTTCGGACAATGTGGCCAGGCTTTGGCTGACCACCGTGCCCCAAAGCTCGGACGGGGCGCCGATGCCAATGTTGCATGTGCCGCTGCCAGCCGGAAGGCCCGCAGCCTCGGCGGCGGCGATGATGCGCGCCGCCTCGTCTTCATTGCGCGCGGCACAGTCAAAAACCGGGGTCTCTGCGCTTGGGTCAAAGGCAAAGCGGAAGGGCGAGATGACCGGGCGCGGGGCGCGGATGTTCAGCTCCAGCGCCACATCGGGCGGGCGCATCCGTTCGAGCAGTTCCGACAGGCCCTGCTGCCAGCTTGCGGTGCTGGCCACGGCCTCGATGGTCACACGGCCCGGCATGATGGTAAGCGTCGCTTCGGGGGTTTGCGGCAGGGTGCGCAGCGCGAATTCTATGGCGGCATTCCAGTCCGGGGTGATCGGGCCGTCGGTTTCCTCCAGCAGGTCTGTGACACGCCCGCCATTGGGCAACGCGCTGAGCGCGGCGCGCAGCGCGGTCAGCGCGGGCCCGCCCGGGGCGCGACCCAAAAGCGATATTCCCGCATCCGAGCGCAGAATCTCGATCCGCGGTGGCTGGATCCGCTCAGCACGGCCCGTGGCGGTTTGCCCTTCAAGGCGATGCGTTTCATCCATGACCAGCGCAGCGGGCAGCACATCGGTCGCCATTTGCAACACAAGCGCGGCGGCTTCATCATCGGGGGCCGCGCCGGAGATGATGAGCAACTGGCCATCGGCACGCAGGTTGGGCCAGGCAATTTCGCTGGCGCGCAGGGCCGAATCGAGCCGGGTGAGATTGCGCGTTTCCAGCTTGGTGATCACATTATCGGCATAGATCCAGGCCGCTACGCCGCCGCCGATCAGACCGAATAGGGCAAACAGAAGGGCAAATAAGCGCATTCAAAAGTTCCGATGTTGAGGCTGGCAACTGTCTAGGCCAAGGCCGGGCGCATATCAAGCGCCCGCACAGGGCCGTGCTAAAGCGCGGCGGCAATCACCAGCAAAGCGGCGGCAATCAGCCCAGTATCGCGGTTAGCGCGAAACAGGTGCAGGCAATTCGCGGGGTCGTTGATATCGAGCCGCCGCAACTGCCAATACATATGCAGGCCGAAACCCCAGGGTGCGGCAAGTGCCAGCATCAGCACAGCGGGTGGCGCGGCGGCAAAGGCAAGGATGACCGCGCCCGCCATCAGCAGCACTGCGGCGACCTGAAAGTAGAACAGCCAGCGCATCGTGGCCCCGCCAAACAGCAATGCGGTGGATTTGACGCCGATGAGCGCGTCATCCTCCTTGTCCTGATGGGCATAGATCGTGTCGTAAAACAGCGTCCAGGCCATGCCGGCGGTGTAAAGCAGCACGGGTGCTGGCGACAGGCTGCCGCTATGCGCCGCCCAGCCAAGCAAGGCGCCCCAGTTGAAGGCCACGCCCAGAAAGACCTGGGGCCACCATGTAAAGCGTTTGGCAAAGGGATAGATCACCACGGGGATGAGCGCGGCAATGCCCAGAAAAATGGTGAAGCGGTTGAATTGCAGCAGGATGAGCGCGGCGAGCGCGACTTGCAGCACCATCCACAGCAGGGCCACACGCGGGGAGACTTGGCCGGATGGCAGCGGGCGCGAGCGGGTGCGCGCCACTCGCGCATCGATATGCCGGTCGGTGAAGTCATTCCAGGTGCAGCCCGCGCCGCGCATCAGGAACGCCCCCGCCGTGCAGCCAAGCGCGATGTAAAGATCGCCCCAGGCAAAGCCCGCGCCGCTCGCGCCCACGGCCAGCGCCAGCCCCCAGTAGCAGGGGATAAGCAGCAGCCAGGTGCCAGCGGGCCGATCGGCCCGTGACAGGCGCAGATAGGGGCGCAGCGCGGCAGGTGCAAAACGGTCGACCCAGTTCATTTTGGTTGCATCGGCCACGCGACCATTGGAAGTATCGGGCAGGTTTGTCATTGGGGGCGCTTTTTTGGATAGGGCAAAGATCAGGCTGTATGTAAACGCGCCATTGGGGGCGGGGCAAGCCGTGGGGCTGGATCGCGCACAGGCGCATTACCTGATGAACGTCATGCGCCGCGCGTCGGGCGACGCTGTGGCGCTGTTCAATGGGGCCGATGGCGAGTGGCACGCCAGCCTTGCCGAGCTTGGCCGCAAGGGGGCGGTGGCCCTGTGTAACCATATGCAAGCGCCGCAGGCCAGCTTGCCCGATATCTGGCTGCTTTTTGCGCCCGTCAAGAAAGCCCGCACCGAATTTATTGTGGAAAAGGCGGTAGAGCTTGGCGTAGCGCGGCTGCTGCCGGTCATGACGCGCTACACCAATACCGAGCGTTTGCGCGAAGATCGCGTGACCGCGCATATCATCGAGGCGGCAGAGCAGTGCGGGGCCACGGCGCTGCCCGCGTTTGAGATGCCGCAGAAGCTCGACAAGGTTTTGAAGGGTTGGGATGCGTCGCGCCGCCTGGTGTTTTGCGATGAACGTGGGGCTGCACCGATGCTGGCCGAGGTGCTGGACACACCCGGCCCCTGGGCAATTCTGATCGGGCCAGAGGGTGGCTTTGCACCGGAAGAGGCAGAAACCCTGCGCAGCCTGCCGTTTTGCGCGCCCGCCAGCCTTGGCCCGCGCATTCTGCGCGCCGACACCGCCGCACTGGCCGCCCTGGCGATATGGCAGAGCAAGTTGGGGGATTGGGCATGATCCGCGTCACCCCCGATATGGGCGCAAAGCTGTGTGATTTCTTTCGCCAGCATCTCGACCATGCGATGTTTCCGCTGAATAACATTGCGCAATACGGGATTGATGGCCGCCATGATTATGCCATGCGGTTCTGGGTGGCCAAAGCGGGCGGCGTCATTACCGATGCTGTGGGCTTGGCGAATTCGGGTGCTGTCATGCCGGTTTGTCCGAATGCCGACTGGGCTGCCCTGCGCGCCGCCTTGCAGGGCGAGAGTGTCGCGCGGTTTCTGGGGCCAGCACAGCAGGTGCGCCCGCTGATTGCCGCGCTGGGCATGGAGAATGTCGCCACCACGCTGGATGATGATGACGGGCAGTATGCGCTGGAACTAAGCCAGCTTCGCCTGCCCGATGGGCCGGGAAATATTGTGCCGATTGCGCAAGCGCCCGAGGCAGTGATCCGCGACTGGTTGCTGGCCTATGAAATGGAGGCGCTGCAAACACCGCCCGATCAGGCCGCCAGGGATGCCGCATTTTCCTATGATGAATATTGCGCCAACCAAAGCCATGTCGTGCTGATGGCGGGCGAAACCCCGCTGGCCATGACCGGGTTCAATGCCCGCATTCCCGAAGCGGTGCAAATCGGCGGGGTGTTTACGCCGCCCGATTTGCGTGGCCGGGGATATGCACGCCGCGCCTTGGCGCTGCATCTGGACAGCGCGCGCGGAAAAGGCGTGAGCCGCGCCAGCCTGTTTGCCGCCAGCGAGGTGGCGGCGCGGGCCTATATTGGCATCGGGTTTGAACGCATTGGCGACTGGACGCTTTACATGATGGCCGATACCCATGTGGTTGGCGCGTGAATTGCCCTTGTGCCGCGCCGCGCCCAGCCCCAAGTTAGCCCCATGAGCCTGATCCGCCCCGAAGCCCGTGAAAGACTTTCCCGCTGGATAGAGCCGCTGGCGCTGGCCGCGGCCATGTTATTGGCGCTGCGCTTGGCATGGCTTGGAATTGCGCGCGGGGCCTGGGTGCTTGTGGGGCTGGGGCTGGTGCTGGCCGCTGTGCTTGGCGTGCTGATCTACCTTGCGATTTTGCGCGCCAGCCTTGCGCGGCGGCTGGCGGCGGTCGGGCTGGTCGAGGTGGATGAGCGGCGCATCACCTATCTGGCGCCCAGCCTTGGCGGTAGCCTCGATCTGGATGATCTGCGGCGAGTGGCGCTGTCTACCGGCAGGGGTGGCACCCAGTCCTGGGTGCTATATGCACCCGACCAGACCCCGCTGGTTATTCCGCTCGGGGCCGAGGGGGCCGATATTTTGCCCGACACCTTTGCCGCCCTGCCGGGGCTAAGCCTTGCGACGCTTCTGCGCAGCGTGGCGGCGGCCAGGCCGGGGATGGAATCCATCTGGGAAAAACAGCGTTGACGGCTGCGCGCAAGAGCGTGGCTTGAATGCCCCGCGCGCAGCCGCTAAGTCGGAGCAAACCCTTTAGGCGGAGGCCAGCCCATGTCGATCCCTCAATCCGGTGGCGGGCCCATCGAAAACAAAGCACAACTGGCGCAATATCTGGCCGATGGCTGCAAGCCAAAGGCCGATTGGCGCATCGGCACCGAGCATGAGAAATTCGGCTATTGCCGCGATACGCAAAAGCCGCTGCCCTATGCGGGCGCGCGCTCGGTCCAGGCGATGCTGGAAGGCTTGCGCGACCGGTTCAACTGGGCGCCCGTGGTCGAGGGCGACAAGCTGATCGGGCTGGTCAAGGACGGCGCGAATGTGAGTTTGGAGCCGGGCGGGCAGCTGGAACTTTCGGGCGCGCCGCTGGAAACCATCCACCAGACCTGCGACGAGGTGAACCTGCATCTGGCCGAGGTCAAAGAGGTGGCCGACGAGATTGGCGTGGGCTTCATCGGGCTGGGGGCCGCACCCGTCTGGAGCCATGAGCAGATGGACCTGATGCCCAAGGGCCGCTACAAGCTGATGGACAGCTATATGCAGCGGGTCGGCACGCATGGCACACAGATGATGCGGCGCACCTGCACGGTGCAGGTGAATCTCGATTTCGCAAGCGAGCCGGACATGGTGCAGAAATTGCGGGTTGCATTGGCATTGCAGCCGATTGCCACGGCGCTTTTTGCCTGTTCGCCGTTTTTTGAAGGCAAGGTCAACGGCTATCAAAGCTGGCGTGCGCGTATCTGGCAGGATACCGACAATGCCCGCACGGGAATGCTGCCCTTTGTGTTTGAAGACGGGTTCGGCTTTGAGCGCTGGGTGGATTATGCGCTGGATGTGCCGATGTATTTTGTCTATCGCGACGGGAAATACATTAACGCGCTGGGCCAGAATTTCCGCGATTTCATGGAGGGAAAACTGCCCGCCCTGCCCGGAGAAACCCCGACGCTGAGCGACTGGGCCGATCATTTGACCACCGCCTTCCCCGAAGCGCGCATCAAGAAATTCATCGAAATGCGCGGGGCCGATGCTGGCCCGTGGCGGCGGATTTGCGCATTGCCCGCCTTCTGGGTGGGGTTGATCTATGAGCAAGGCGCGCTGGATGCGGCCTGGGATCTGTGCAAGGGCTGGAGCCTTGATGCGCGCGAGGCGCTGCGCCTTGATGTGGCCAAAGACGGGCTACATGCCACGATTGCCGGGCGCCGCGTGCTGGATGTGGCGCGCGACGTGCTGGACATTTCGCAAGCCGGGCTTGCGGCGCGCGCCCGCCCGGGCGCGGGCGGTTTGGTGCCGGACGAAACCCATTTCCTGAACGCGCTGCACGATATTGTAGCGCGCGGTGAAAGCCCGTCGGATGAGCTGCTGAAACGCTTTCATGGCGACTGGAAGGGTGATTTGAGCAATATCTATCGCGAATATTCCTATTAATGTATGCTGCGCCCGATTGTCGCATGTCAGCACAAGATGCGGCAGTCGGAACAGTATAAAAACAGGAGTATTTATGAAAGATATGATCATCAAATCGCTGGAGCTTTTGGTCTGGCTCATGGTTATCCTCATCGTGCTGGGCGCATTGGGAGGTGGTGCCGCGATGATGGGCAATCCGATGGGCGGCTTCCTGATGGGGCTGGGGATCATGATTGGCGGCGTGCTTTACGCCATCATCTTTGGCGGGATCATGTTCCTTGTCATTGGTATTCACGACAATACCAAGCGCACGGCCGAGGCGCTGGAGCGCAAAGGCTAGGCCGGTATTTCAGGGTCAGGGAGCGGCCGGGAATCTCCCGGCCGTTTTCATGTGTCCTGACGGGCGGTGGCCAGGGGTTTCACACCTCCTGACCCGATGCTGGTGGCCGGGGGTTTCACACCCCCGGACCCCCGTGGGATATTTATGAGCAAAAGATGATCAGGGTTTGCGGGTGATCTTTGGCTCGGTGCCGTTGATCAGCCGCGCGATATTGGCGCGGTGCCGCCAGATGATGAGCGCGGCGAGTGCAAGCGCGAGGCCGGTCATTTGTGGCTGGCCCAGCAGATAGAGCCAGAGCGCGGCGCTGGTGGCCGAGACAAGTGCTGCGAGCGAGGAGATGCGAAACAGCAGGGCGGCGACAAGCCAGGTGGCGCAGGTGGCCAGACCGGCCAGCGGGTTGAGTGCCAGCAAGGTGCCAAGGAATGTGGCCACGCCCTTTCCGCCCCTGAAGCGCAGATAGACCGGGTAAAGATGGCCGATGAAGGCGCCAAGCCCGGCGACCTGGGCGGCGGCATCGCCAAACATGGCGCGGGCAAGCAGAACGGCGATGGCGCCTTTGCCGGAATCCAGCAGCAACGTGGCCAGCGCCGCCCCCTTGTGGCCGGTGCGCAGCACATTCGTGGCGCCGATATTGCCCGAGCCGATTTTGCGCAGATCGCCAAGGCCAAGCGCGCGGGTGATGACAAGGCCGAAGGGCACGGCGCCAAGCAGGTAGGCGGCGGCAAAGACCAGCGCAAGGCTCGGGGCGGCTGCGGCAAAGCCGCTGCCTTCGGCCCAGAACCTCAGCATATCGGGTATCATTCAAGCCCCCAAACCTGCCGCCCGGCCAGCCATGTGCCCAGAACGCGGCCCTGCATTCGCCGCCCATCATAGGGGGTGTTCTTGGATTTGGAATGCAGCGTTGAACGGTCGAGGATATAGGGTATGTCGGGGTTGAACAGCACCAGATCGGCCGGGGCGCCGATGGCCAGCCGCCCGGCGGGCAGGCCCAGCAGCCTGGCCGGGTTCAGCGAAAGCGCCGCAAAAAGCTGCGGCAGGGACAGATGCCCGGCATGGACCAGTTGCAGCGCGGCGGGTAGCAGGGTTTCCAGCCCGACAGCGCCGGAAGCGGCATCGGCAAAGGGCAGGCGCTTGCTTTCCTCATCCTGGGGGGTGTGGAGCGAGCAGATGATGTCGATCTCGCCCGATGCAAGGGCTGCGACCATTGCCATACGGTCATCTTCGCTGCGCAGGGGTGGTTTGAACTTGAAGAAAGTTCGGTAGCCTTCAATGTCAAACTCGTTCAGCGTGAGGTGGTGAATGCTGATGCCCGCTGTCACTTTCAGCCCGGCTGCGCGCGCACGGGCCAAGGCGGGCAGGGCGGCGGCGGTGGTGATCTGGTCGATATGGTAGCGCGCGCCACTCGCCTCGACCAAGGTCAGCTCATGCTCCAGCCGCAGGCGCTCGGCCATAGGCGAAACGCCGGGCAGGCCCATTTTGGCGGCCAGGGCGCCCGAAGTGGCGGCCGCGCCAAGGCTTAGCTGCGGGTCTTGCGCATGGCCGATGATCAGCGCGTTGTCAGCCGCCGCATAGGCCATGAGGCGCGACAGGGTTTTTGCGTTGGGCACGGGGCTGTCACCATCACTGAAGGCCACGGCGCCAGCATCGGCCAGAAAGCCAAGCTCGGTCATTTCAACCCCGGCGCGGGCTTTGGTGAGCGCGGCCATCGGCAGCACGTTCACGCAGCAAAGAGCGGCGGCGCGGGTGCGGAAAAACTCCAGCATCTCGGGTGTGTCGATGGGGGGCGATGTATCGGGGCGGGTAACCATCGTGGTGACACCACCCGCCGCAGCCGCCGCGCCTGCCGTGCGGAAACTTTCCTTGTGCCGCTCGCCCGGCTCGCCGATCTTGACGCCGATATCGATGATGCCGGGGGCAAGATACTGTTCGTTGCAGTCGATGATTTCGCCCGTCGGCGCAGCATCGCGCGCGGTAATGACACCATTATCGATGGTCAGGCTGCCGAGCGAGTCGCTGCCGAATTCCGGGTCGATCAGGCGGGCATTGGTGAAGGTTGTGGTCATACCGCCCCCCGCTGCACGCGGCGCAAAAGCTTGTAGACCTCTTCGCCGTCATCAATCCGCACGAAGCCAATGGCGGCTTGGTAGGTGCGCGCGCCGCCGTTTTTGGAACTGCGCCGCCGGGTTTCGGTGGCGAAATGTATCGTCGCGGGGTGGTTGCCATCGGTTTCCAGCACCGAGGCTTCGGTGATCGGGTAGGATTTGAGCTTGCGGCCCACAAGCGGCATATCGGTGGCAATGAAGGCGCGGCGGTTGGAGAGCGCATACCATGTGCGGGCGCGCGTAAAGCGGCTGCCGAAGATTGCCGCGAACATGATCCCGAAGCCGACCGAGAAATGGATAAGGCCGAAGGCCCAGAAGCCGCCGCCCGCGCTGGCTGCCATGACCATCCAGAACAGCGCAAAGCCGCCAAAGGCAGCACCGAACAGCATTAGCGCGATATTGCCCGGCCCGATGATGATTTGCGTATCCGGCCTTCCCTGCCACAGAATGCGCTCGTCAGGGTCGAGAATCCCCTCCCAGCCATTGCTTGCGGTGCGGTCGGGTTGCTCGGGGGTGGAATTGCGAAAACCAATGCGGCGGGCCATCACGCTTCTCCTTGCTGCACGTGCCGGGTGAGCAAATCCATCGCGGCCATGCGCACGGCGACGCCCATTTCCACCTGCTCCTGGATGACCGAACGGTTGATGTCATCGGCCAGCAACCCGTCGATTTCCACACCACGGTTCATCGGGCCGGGATGCATGACAATCGCATCGGGTTTGGCGGCGGCCAGCTTGGCGGCGTCCAGACCCCAGCGGTGGTAATATTCGCGCTCAGACGGGATGAAACCGCCATCCATGCGCTCTTTTTGCAGGCGCAGCATCATCACCACATCGGCGCCTTCCAGCCCCTTTGCCATGTCATCCGTCACCTCGACCCCCAGTTTCTCAACGCCCGCTGGCATAAGCGTGCGCGGGCCGACAAGGCGGATGCGGCTTTCCATTTTGCCCAGCAGGAACATGTTGGAGCGGGCCACGCGGGAATGCGCGATATCGCCGCAAATCGCCACGGTCAGCCGGTGCAGGCGGCCTTTGGCGCGGCGGATGGTGAGCGCGTCGAGCAGCGCCTGTGTCGGGTGTTCATGCGCCCCGTCGCCCGCGTTCAGCACGATGCAGTTGACCTTGGAAGCCAGCAGATCGGCAGCACCGGAGGCCGGGTGGCGCACGGCCAGAATATCGGGGCGCATGGCGTTGAGCGTAAGCGCGGTGTCGATCAGCGTTTCACCCTTCTTGACGGAACTGGTCTGCATCGACATGTTCATCACATCGGCCCCAAGGCGCTTGGCGGCCAGCTCGAAGCTACTTTGCGTGCGCGTCGAGTTTTCGAAAAACATGTTGATGAGGCTGAGGCCCGACAGAATGGCGGGCGGCTTTTGGTGGGCGCGGTTGGCCTGCGCATAGGTTTCGGCGCAATCAAGAATGGTTGTGATATCGGTCTGGGTCAGGGGCTCTATCCCCAAAAGATGCCTTTGGCTCAGCACGCCGCATACTCCACCTGATTTGGCGCGTTATAGCAGGGTGCGCGGGCTAAACAACCATTCTTGCGCATGTAGCACTCGCATCCTTTCGGGCAGGGGGCTAAACTGGTGGCTGGCAAGGGCGAAATGGAATCGGCATGGGTGCGGCGCGGTGAGCGGATTACAGGCAAATGCGGCAGATCTGGCAAGGCTGCGCTGGCTGATCGAGCTTGGCGCCGATGAGGCGATTGGTGACAGCCCGATCGACCGTTATGCGCTGCCCGCCCCCGTGGCCAAACCGGCGGCGGGCAGGGCGGTTGCAGAAGCGCCAGCGCCGGTTGCTGCGGCTGTGCCCGCCGCCGAGGGCGCAGCGGCGGCTGTTGCCGAGGCAGAGCGCGTGGCGGCAGGCTGCAACAGTCTTGAGGACTTGCGCGCAGCACTTGCGGCCTTTGAGGGTTGCGCGCTGAAGAAAGGCGCGCGCAACACGGTGTTTGCCGATGGCAACCCCGAAGCACCGCTGATGATTATTGGCGAGGCGCCGGGGCGCGAGGAGGATGCGCGCGGCCTGCCCTTTGTCGGCCCGGCGGGGCAGATGCTCGACCGGATGCTCGCCGCCATTGGCATTGCGCGCGACCATGCGGATGTGGCCAATGCCTGTTACATTACCAACCTCGTGCCCTGGCGCCCGCCGCAAAACCGCGACCCGAGCGCCGATGAGGCGGCAATGATGAAACCCTTCATGCTGCGCCATATCGAACTTGCCGCCCCCAAGCTGCTGGTGCTTTTGGGCAATGTGCCGGCGCGCGGGCTGATGGGGGCAACAACCGGCATAACCCGGCTGCGCGGCAGTTGGGTGGACCTGGCAGGCCGGCCCGCCCTGCACATGCTGCACCCGGCCGGGCTTTTGCACAACCCGGCCAACAAGCGCCATGCCTGGGCCGATTTGCTGGCACTGAAAGACAGGCTTGAAGGATTGGACAATGGCTGAGCGCAACTTCATTCCCATCCGCATTGCGGTTCTCACCGTTTCCGACAGCCGCAGCCTTGCCGATGACCGTTCGGGCGACGTGCTGGTCAACCGGCTGGAGGCGGCGGGGCATATTCTGGCCGATCGTAAAATCCTGCGCGACGAGCGAGCGGAAATAGCCGGCCAGTTGCGCGCATGGGTGGCGGATGCCGGTGTTGATGTCGTCATCTCCACCGGCGGCACGGGGCTGACGGGGCGCGATATTACCGTCGAGGCGCATCGCGATGTCTATGAAAAGGAGATTGACGCCTTCTCCACGCTGTTCACGCTGGTCTCTTTCCCGAAGATCGGCACATCGGCGGTGCAGTCGCGCGCCTGTGCGGGGGTGGCGGGCGGCACCTATCTGTTCGCGCTGCCCGGCAGCCCCGGTGCCTGCAAGGATGGCTGGGACAGCATTTTGGCCCCCCAGCTCGACTATCGCCATATGCCGTGTAACTTTGTGGAAATCATGCCGCGCCTAGAAGAGCATAAACGCCGCAAATGAGTTTGGAACTTCGCACCGAAAGGCTGCTGCTGCGCCCGCCCGTCCGCGCCGATTTTGACGCTTATGCCGCCATGTGGGCCGAAGAATTTGTTGCCCGTCACGTGACCGGCACACCGCAAAGCCGCGCGGACTCGCATATGCGGTTCCAGCGGGTTTTGGGGGGCTGGGCGTTTTCGGGCTTCGGGTTTTTCTCGATTTTCAATGCGGCGGGCCAGTATATTGGCCAGACCGGATTGTTCGAGGCCATGCGCGAGCTTGGAGCTGATTTTGATACCGCGCCCGAAGCCGGCTGGAGCTTGCGCAAGGCCGCCACCGGCAAGGGCTATGCGCTGGAGGCGACATTGGCGGTGCATGGCTGGTTTGATGCGCAACCTTTCGCACAGCGCACGGTTTGCATGATTTCGCCCGACAATGCCGCCTCAATCAGCCTTGCGCAAAAATGCGGCTATGCGGCATTTGGCCAGGCGCACCATGCCGGGGGCGATGTTGTGCTGATGCAGCGGGCTTGCACCTAGCCGCATTTGCGTTTATGCCGCCCCGGTTCCAGCATGGTGCTGGCAGAAGTCTCCGAACACCTTCTTAAAAAACACGGGTTAAAACATGAAAAACGGAATTCTCGCAGGCGTTATCGCTATGGCGGCGGTTGTCGTCGCCTCCAATATTCTTGTGCAGTTCTTGCTGGGCGACTGGCTGACATGGGGGGCGTTCACCTACCCCATTGCCTTTCTGGTGACAGACCTGATGAACCGCGCATACGGTGCAAAAGCCGCGCGCCGCGTTATTTTTGCGGGTTTCGTTGTCGGCGTGATCTGCTCGCTGATCGGCACGCAAATCATGCTGGAATTCGGCCCCGCCGTGACCTTGCGCATCGCCATCGGTTCGGGCACGGCTTTTCTGGTGGCGCAACTGGTCGATGTGCTGGTGTTCGACAGGCTGCGCCAGGGCCATTGGTGGCGCGCGCCGCTGGTCTCTTCGCTTATCGGCTCCAGCCTGGATACGGCGCTGTTCTTCACCATCGCGTTTTCAACATGGCTAGCCTTCATCGACCCCGCAACCGATGTAAGCTGGGCCAACGAAGCCCTGCCGCTGCTCGGCCTCGGCCCCGTTGTGCCGCTCTGGGCCAGCCTGGCCGTGGCCGATTTCGGCGTGAAACTGGCGCTGGCACTGGTGGCACTGGTGCCGTTCAGGCTGATCGCGGGGCGGATGCGGGCGCCAAATTGATCTGATCGCGCAGGTTCACAAATTTTTTGCTTTGCGATTTCGCAATTCAGTGCAAAGATTCCCCTACTTGCAACAATCAGAAAGGAGGTGCCAATGTCTAATTGGGATTTGGAGCTAGAGGTCAGGCTAACAAGCGGGGCGAAAATCTAGCAGGCAGCCCTGTTAGAGAAGGAGCCCGGCCTGGATTCGTTCCACTGGCCACCTCCGACCTGGGTTGGGCCGGTTCTGCGGAACCGGCCCATTCTTTTTGCGGCTGAACTTTACCATTGCCTGACTTTGCACAGTGAATGCGCCAGGGAAAGAAGCATGAGAATTTCTTGCTGCTCTACCAACTGAACCCCTTCGTTTTTAAATACGCAATAGGTCACAGAATTTTAAGCAGCTTGAAGTATACCGCGCTTAAGCATATTTTAAGGGGAAATAGAATTGCTTGGATGCAATAGCGAAATGACCGATTCAAAATCTGTAGACAAGAAAGGGCGCGGAGTGGCGTCTACCGGCATTCCGAAGCGCGATGCCGAATCCGTAATGGTTTCGGGCTACAGTATTGAAGCCCAACTCATAGGCAAGTCTTCGGCGAAATCCCGCGAAATCATTCGCAGGTCTGTGAGCAAGCATTCAGCGGCGCTGATCCGCTTGGCCGATCGGTAGGATCAATTACAGGATTACCCTGGCCGACGTGCTGGACGCACATGAAACTTCGTTGGCATTGGCCGGTGGGCGGCGAGGGGTGTCAAATTATGACAATATTCTTGGCGCTATTGGGCGACCTTTTCATGGGTATCACCGCAAGATTGAGCGCAAAGCCGCAGCACTATTGCACGGCTTGGCGACCAGCCACGGCTTTGTAGACGGGAACAAGCGGACCGCTTGGATATCCACCACAGTCCTGATCGAACGCAGCGGTTACGAGTTGGAGTTGCTTGAGGATGACCGTATAGACGATGTGGTTGTAGACGTCGTTGAAGGCAGTATGAACGAGCAGGAATTGGTGAATTGGTTCCGCGCGCGACTCCGGGCTTTGCCTGCCTGACCCAAAGCCGCTATAGCAAAGCCATGTTGCGCATCAATGATGATATTTCCATTGCCGATTGGGAGCTGACGACCACGTTCATGCGGTCATCCGGCCCCGGGGGGCAGAATGTGAACAAGGTGGAAACCGCGGTTCTGCTGCGGTTTGAGGCCGCGCGCTCGCCCAACCTGCCCGATCATGCCAAGGCGCGCCTTCAGCGTTTGGCGGGGCGGCGGTGGACGAATGATGGTGCCTTGCTGATTTCATGCGACAGCCATCGCAGCCAGGCGCGCAACCGGGCCGAGGCAGAAGAGCGTTTGGCCGCGCTTATCCGTGCATCGCTTGAGCGGCCCAAACGGCGGCGGGCGACCAAGCCGACCTATGGCTCGATCCAGCGGCGGCTGAAGGCGAAAGCCCGCCGATCGGGGGTAAAGGCCTTGCGCGGGGCGGTTGATGATGATGCGTGAATGATAAAGACTGGCCACGCCGCGCAAGTATGGGTTTTATGATGATCGCTCGAATTCTGGCATTTGCCACAGTGCTGACCGCCGCGGGCTGCGTGAATGTCGCCCCGCCGCTCAGCGCCAATATTCCGCGTGCAGCCCTGGTTGCACAGCCCGTTTTGCGCGCGTTGGAGCGCCCGCCGCTGTTTACCCGCAGCCTGCCGGTGGCCGAAAGCGGTTTGCCCGGCGGTGTGCTGGGGTTTCTGGTGGGCGAGGCGCGCAACCGCGCGCTCAACGCCGATAACCAGAACCGCACGCAGATCAACACGATCGCCACGCCAACCGAGGTGGACCCGGCGGCGCTTATCGACGAGGCGATTGCCACGCATCTGAACCGGAATTTCGCCACCCGCCCGAATTTGCGCGACCTTTATGCCTATAATGTGCGCGGCACGACGGTTGGAGAACGCGCGCCGGAGCTTACCGAAATTGCGCGCCGGCGCGGGCTGAGCGGTATTTTGATTGATGTCTATCTGGTGGCTTTTGGCGCCGAATCGACCGGCCGCGACCTTGGCTTGCGCGATGAGAAATTCTCGGTGCGCGTGGCGGCGAATATGGCGATTTATGACATTGAAACCGGGGCTGTGCTGGTCAGCGGGCAATGCGATGAAACCAATACACGCCCGCAGTTGATCAGCGATGCGGCAGCGCAAGGCGTGGCCGCCAGCACGATTTTTGCCCGCGAGGCGGCGAAAAACTGCGCCGACAGCCTGATCGAAACCTATCTGCGCTAGCCGCAGGTCACGCCGGTGATGATGCCACGGTTATCAACGGCAATGTTGATGCGCTCGGGCCGGTTATCGGTTGTGGCGGCACTGTCGGGGCGCAAAATGCGCATCGGGGCCACAAAGCGCATGGATGACAGCCGGTCGGCGGGCTGGTCGACCAAATCCTGCAAGGCCGAAGCGCCGCAAACGTCCTCACCCGCGGGAATGACGGCCGTGCTGCAGGCGGCAAGGGCCATGAAGGGCAGGGCGATCAGCGTGAAGGGTTTGGTGGTCATGACGGTCTCCTCGGGTTTTTGGGCAGGCTAGGGGCTGGCTTGCGCCGGGTCAAGTAATGCGCCCGGATGCCAGCAAATCCTTGCCGGCACCCTTGCCCCTGTGCGGCGTTTGCACAAGACTGGCACCAAACGCATGGGAGGATTCGATGAGAACACGCGCCGCAGTTGCCCTTGCCGCCGGCAAGCCGCTTGAAATCATGGAGGTGAACCTGGACGGCCCGAAAGCGGGCGAGGTTCTGGTCGAGATCAAGGCCACGGGCCTGTGCCATACCGACGAGTTCACGCGCTCGGGTGCCGACCCGGAAGGCGCTTTTCCGGCCATTCTGGGCCATGAAGGCGCGGGCGTGGTGCTGGAGGTCGGCCCCGGCGTGACCAGCCTGCAACCGGGGGACCATGTCATTCCGCTTTACACGCCGGAATGCCGCGAATGCGACTATTGCCTGAACCCGAAAACCAACCTCTGCCAGAAAATCCGCGCAACCCAGGGCGCGGGTGTCATGCCCGATGGCACAAGCCGGTTTTCCATGCTCGATGGCACGCCGATTTTGCACTATATGGGCTGCTCGACCTTCGCCAACCACACGGTTCTGCCGGAAATTGCCCTGGCCAAGGTGCGCAAGGACGCACCGTTCGACAAGATCTGCTATATCGGCTGCGGCGTGACCACGGGCATTGGCGCGGTGATCAACACAGCCAAGGTGGAAATCGGCAGCCGGGCGATTGTGTTCGGGCTTGGCGGCATTGGCCTCAACGTCATTCAGGGGCTGCGCATGGCGGGGGCTGATCAGATTGTCGGCGTCGATCTCAACCCCGGCAAGGTCGACATGGGCAAACGCTTTGGCATGACCGATTTCGTGAACCCGTCCGAGGTGAAGGGCGACCTTGTCGGCCATCTGGTGGAACTTACCGGCGGTGGGGCGGATTATACATTCGATGCCACGGGCAATGTGCAGGTGATGCGCACGGCTTTGGAAAGCGCACACAAGGGCTGGGGTGAAAGCATCATCATCGGCGTGGCGCCTGCTGGTGCCGAAATTTCGACCCGCCCCTTCCAGCTTGTGACCGGGCGCAGCTGGCGCGGCACGGCCTTTGGCGGCGCGCGCGGCCGCACCGATGTGCCCAGGATTGTCGACTGGTATATGGATGGCAAGATCGAGATCGACCCGATGATCACCCACACAATGGGGCTGGAAGACATCAACAAAGGCTTCGATCTGATGCACGAGGGCAAAAGCATCCGCGGGGTGGTGGTGTATTGATGCGCCGCATCAACCGGCCGGGCGCAAGCCACCGCATCGAAAATATCTTTCGCACCCGGGCAAATCTGTTCAGGGGAGGTTGTGCATCGCGCATTTATGCCCCACTTAATCGGTAGAACAACAAAGGCAGAATGATGACCGACGAAACCGAAACCAAAGACGAAAAAGCCAGCACACCGGTTGAGCAGCTGTTTTTCAAAAGCCGCACGGTCATTGTGACCGGGGCGATCAATGACAAGCTGGCCAGCCGCACGGTCACGCATCTGCTGGCCCTGGCCGAAGAAAGCGATGACCCGATCAACATGTTCATTTCCTCGCCCGGCGGGCATGTGGAAAGCGGCGACATGGTGCATGACATGATCAAGTTCATCCGCCCCACCGTGCGCACGATCGGCTCGGGCTGGGTGGCCAGTGCGGGTGCCCTGATTTTTGTGGGGGCTGCGCGCGAAAACCGTTTCTGCCTGCCGAATACCCGCTTCTTGCTGCACCAACCCAGCGGCGGCATCGGCGGCTCGGCCTCCGATATCCAGATCCAGGCCGAGCAAATCCGCCGGATGAGCGAACGTTTCCACAAACTCTTCGCCGAGGCCACGGGCCAGACACCCGAAAAGATTGCCCAGGACACCAGGCGCGATTTCTGGCTGAACACCGATGAGGCGCTGAACTACGGGCTGCTCGGCAAGGTGATCAGCTCGGTAAATGAGTTGGGTTAGGCATGGCAACCGACCAGAACGGCGATGCACAGCGACGCCTGCTCGCCGTTCTGATTGATGCGGACAATATCAGGGCCGACATTGCCAGCGACATTTTTGACGAGATCGCGGGCCTTGGCGAGGCGGCCGTGCGCAGGGTCTATGGCGATTTTTCCAGCGCGAATATGAATGGCTGGAACAAGGCCTTTGGCGCACTCGCGCTTGTCGCGCATCAACAGCACGCCAACACAAAGGGCAAGAATGCCAGCGATATCGCACTGGTCATCGATGCGATGGACCTGATGCATACGGGCCGGTTCGACGGGTTTGTCCTTGTGTCATCCGATAGCGATTTCACCCGACTGGCCAGCCGGATTCGCGAACAGGGGCTGATCGTCTATGGCATTGGCGAACGCAAGACCCCCGAAAGTTTTCGTGAAGCCTGCAACCAGTTTATTTACGTCGAAAATATTGTGGACTCCGTGCAGGCTGACACGCCGGCAACGAAATCCGCGCGCAAGGTGAGCCCGCCAAGCAAGGCAGTGCCGATCATTCACCGCGTTTTGGCTGCAAGCGAGGCTGACGAATGGATGTCGCTTGGCGCGCTGGGGCAAAAAATCCGCGCGATGAAGTCGGATTTTGACCCGCGTGACTATGGCAAGGCCAAGCTGATCGACCTGCTCAAAGCTGTCGGTGCATTCGAGGTGGCGACGACGGGCAGCGTGCCGCGTGTGCGCATCAATCCCGCCCAAGCCCCAAAGCCGAAACCTGCCAGCGGCCAAGCCAAAGGATAGCCCCATGAAGACCATTTCAAAGAACCGTGCATTTGGCGGCACGCAGGGCGTTTATGCCCATCGATCCGATGTTTGCGATTGTGATATGACCTTCGCGGTTTACACCCCGCCACAGGCCGCCGAAGGGCCGGTGCCTGTGCTATGGTTCCTGTCGGGGCTGACCTGCACGCATGAGAACGCCATGATCAAGGCCGGTGCGCAGGCCCATGCGGCCGAATTCGGGCTGGCGCTGATCTTCCCCGATACTTCGCCGCGCGGCGAAGCTGTGGCCAATGACGAAGCCTTCGACCTTGGGCAGGGGGCCGGATTCTATGTAGATGCGACCGAGTCATCCTGGGCGGCGCATTACCAGATGGGCAGCTACATAACCCGCGAATTGCCCGAAATGCTGGCGCGCAACTTCGCCTTTGGCGATGCGCATGGCATAACCGGGCATTCGATGGGCGGGCATGGGGCGCTTACGCTGGCCATGAACAACCCCGGCCGCTATGCCAGCCTGTCGGCCTTTGCCCCCATCGCCAACCCGGTGGCAAGCGATTGGGGCCGCAAGCAGCTTGGCGCCTATCTGGGGCCGGATGAAAGCCTGTGGGCGGCGCATGATGCCAGCCTGCTGATGGCCGAGAAGGGTTTTGAGGGCACGGTGCTGATCGATCAGGGCACCGACGACCAGTTTCTGGACCTGCTGCGCCCCGAAGCCCTGGCCGCTGCTATGGCCGCGCGCCGCCAGCCCGGCGTGTTTCGGATGCAGCCGGGCTATGACCATAGCTATTTCTTCATCGCCAGCTTCATGCGCGACCATATCGCCCACCATGCCGAGGCATTGTGGGCTGTGATGGACTAGCGCGCAAAGAATAGTCCGCGCCTGCGCCCGTGTTTGCGCGCGGTTTGCGCCAGCACAGCAAGTGTAAGCAGCAGGAGCAGCGCCTCGGATATCGGGGCAACACGCCAGATCCAGGCCTCGCCCAGCAGGCGGGGCAGGATTAACGTGAGCGGCAGCACAAAGAGATAGGTGCGCGACAGGCCGAGAATGGCGGCGCCGGACGCTTCGCCGATGGCTTGAAAATAACCGCCAATCATCATCAGCGGGCCTGCGAGAATGTAGAGCGCGGTCATCGCGGGCATGATGCGCGCCACCTCGTCAATCACCACGGTTTCCGACACAAAGGCCGCGCCGATCTGGCGGGCGCATAGGTTCAGCACCAGTTGCGCAAGGGCCGAATAGACCAGCGCCACGGTGATGGCGATGCGCAGGCTGTCATCAGACCGCTGCCACATCTGCGCGCCGAAATTGTTGCCGGTGATGGATTGCATGGCAAAGCTCAGGCCAAGCAGGGGCAAAAACATGAAGGTCTGGATGCGGGTGACAATGCCGTAAGCCGCGATTGTGTCGGCCATGCGCGGGGTTTGCACCAGTTGCAATGCGGCGATAATCGCCGCCGCCCCCAGCGCGATGCCCATGAAGTTCAGGCTGGGCGGTGCGCCAAGTGCAATGATCCGCCGCCAGCCTGCAACAAGGCTGTTTTGCATCAGGGCCGACAGGCGCAGCACCGTGCGCCCCCACAGGCGGAACACCACCAGCACGCCAAAGGCCAGGCCTTGCGCCAATGCCGTGCCATAGGCCGACCCGGCCACGCCCATATCAAGCAGGGCAATCAGCACATAGTTGCAGGCGATATTGGCCAAGGCCACCAGCACCGAAACCAGCGCCATGAACCCGATCCGCCCTTCGCAGCGCAGCGCATCGGAGTTGAGCGCCAGCACAAAGGCCAGCGGCGTGAACATGACGATGATGCCGATATAAAGCGCGCCCATCGTTGCCAGCGCGGCATTGCCGCCCGCGATGAGCAGCACCAGCGGCGCGCCAAATTGCCAGAAAGCCACAATCAGCAATGCGGCAATGAGCAGCGCCAGCCCATGCGCACCGGCAAAGACGCGCTGCGCCGCATTTATGTGGCCCGCGCCCAGATGGCGCGCCAGAATGGAAGACATGCCGCTGGCCACCAGTGTCGCCAATGCGGTGATGAACATGTAAAGCGGAAACATCAGCGTAACCGCGCCCAATGCCGCCGCACCAACATAATGGCCCAGAAACAGCGCATCGGCAACGGCAAGCAGCCCGTTCATGCCCATCACCAGAATGATGGGCAGGGCGGTTTTGGCAAAGACCGCGCCGAGCGGGCCGTGCGTATAGGGGTTTTGGGGGGTCGACATGATCCCGCGCTCTTTCAACAGTCTCGCAAATTGGCGGCGGCGTGCATTGCCAACCCGGCGATAGGCGTCAAGGGGGGGAAACGGTTTTACCGGCAGGGCTTCACCAAGACAAACGTCTGCACACGGCGGGGGCCTGCACCCTTGCGCATGGGCTAGCGCCAAGGGGTTGGCCTGTCAAGCGCCTAGCCGCGTTCGCGCAGCAGCCGGCCCTGTTCGCGCTTCCAGTCGCGCTTTTTCTCGATGTCGCGCTTGTCGGCCAGTTTCTTGCCCTTGGCAACGCCGATCAGCAGCTTGGCGCGGCCCTTGTCGTTGAAATACATTTTCAGCGGCACCAGCGTCATCCCCTCGCGCCCGATGGCATTGGCGAATTTCACATATTCGCGCTTATGCACCAGCAGCTTGCGCTTGCGGCGTTCCTCATGGCCAAAGGTGCGGCCGTGGTCAATGCTGGGGATATGCGCGTTGATCAGGTAAAGCGCGCCATCTTCAACGCTGGCATAGCTTTCGGCGATATTCACCCCGCCGATGCGCAGGCTTTTCACTTCCGAACCTTCAAGCATGATGCCGCATTCCAGCGTATCTTCAACGGCATAGTTATACCGTGCGCGCCGGTTCTCGGCGACGGTCTTGTTGTTCGGGTCTGATTTCTTACCTGCCATACTGGCGCGGATGTAATGCCGCGCGCCGCCAAAGTCCAGTGGCAGCGGCGCGCGGCGGGTTCAGGCGGGCAGGCGCGCGGCCTCGGTCATGCGTTTTTTCAGGCTGGCAACGGATGTCATCATTTTTTGCAGCACGGCATGGATGCGCTTGATCATCGCCTTGATAACCTTCATGAAATCGAGCTGCGCGATGATGGTAACAACTTCGGCGAATATAGTCTGGATCGCCGACATTACGCCGCGCAGCGCGCCAACAAGCTGTTCGACCGGGCGCACCCAGTCCAGAAGCGTTTTCATGGTGGTGACGATCATTGTGATCGTTGTTTCCAGAACCCGCTGCGCAATGGTCCAGGCGCGGATGATGGTGGCCAGCACCTTGCTGCGCACCGCCTTGAGCAGGTCGCCGATTGTCTTGGCGACAAGGCGCAGCGCCTTGGGCACGGTCTTGACCAGGGTCTTGAGGCATTTCTGCAGACCCTTTGCCACCGAACTGACCAGATTGGGCACAAAGCTCTTGATCCGGCTGAGCTTGGAGACAAGCAGGTTGATCGCGCTCTGCACCGGACCAAGCAGCGCCAGAACGCTGGTTGCCAGTCCGCGCATCTTGTCAAAAACCTTGCGCAGCAAGAGTATTTCTTTGTCGATTATCTTGACGAGCGTGTCGGGATCGGGATCGGCCATTTTGTAAATTTCCTAGGTTTCAATGCGCATAACCTAGCATATTTGGTGAGTCGCGCCAATCATCTGCCAGCGTGTGGCGCAGGTGCTAGCCCTTCTGGAACTGCGCGGCCAGATAATCAATGAAAACCCGGATTTTGGGGGCCAGATTGCGCTTGGCGGGAAAATTTACCGCAACATCGGCATGTTGCTGGGTATACCACGGAAACAGGCGGACAAGCTCGCCCGACGCAATTTTATCGGCAACCAGATAGGTGGAAAGCCGCGCGATGCCCAAGCCCGCAAGCGCCGCCATATAAACGGCATTGCCGCTATTGCCTTCAAAATTTCCAGAGGCGTTTACATTATGGGTCACCCCTTCATATTCGGCGCGCCAGGCGTTGCGGCCAATGCCGTTGGATGTGCGCAAACAGTTGAAATTTTCCAGGTCTTCAAACGAATTTGGCGCGCCATAGCGGGCAATAAAGCTGGGCGCCGCGCAGATAACCCGCTCGTTCTTCATGATTCTGCGGGTCATGACATCGGGGTGGGTAAGCTGTTCGGCATAGCTGATGGCGGCGTCAAACTTTTCGGCTTCAAGGTCGACATGCCGGTCGGTCAGCTCGAGCGAGATCTTGATGTCCGGGTAAAGCTCTAAAAAGCGCGGCAATGCTGGAATGAGCTGCGCCTTGCCAAAGGCAACGCTGGTGGCAACGCGCAACTGCCCCTTCGGGGCCGCCCCAAAGGCCAGAACCAGCTCTTCCGCCTCTTGCACTTTTTCAGCAACCGCGCGGCATTTTTCATAAAAGGGCTGGCCGTCTTCGGTAAGCGAAATTCCGGCTCTGGTGCGGTGCAGCAACCGATAGCCGACATGGTCTTCCAGATGGCTGATTTGCTTGCTCAGCGCCGAGGGGGTTTGCCCGCTCGACCTTGATGCGGCAGAAATGCTGCCGGCCTCCACAACACGCACAAAAGTCAGCATTTGCGACGATACGTCCATATTATCCTGGCATCCTTTCCTGTTGGGCAACGCCCCTATGCGCATTGAGCGTGTTTGATCGCTGCGAATATCGCGCTACTACTACCGCAGTGCAGCATAAATATTGCAGCGCAGCAAACAGAAAAGGTGGCACCATGCAGATCGCAAAAAACAATACGCTCGGCTGGGCTATGCGCGGGCCGAATACCTTGGCCGCAAAACTTGCGCGCAGCCTTGCCGGCATTCCAGTGGCGGTGCGGCGCAGGGCGCGCCTGCGCGCCACGATCAATGAAATGTCAAAACTGTCCGACCGTTCGCTGGCCGATAATGGCTTTGCGCGCGACGACATTCCCGCGATTGCCGCAAGGTCGGTCGCGCTCGAATTCAACACGCATAACGTATAAGGAGGCCGCCTATCAATCCAACTGTATCAGTTACCCGATGATCGTGGCGAACACACGACATCGAAGATATCGGACCTCGCTCCTCCCAGGGTAAATCCGATATCAACGCGCATCGGCGCTCGCTCCTCCCAGAGTAAAACCGATGCGGAATAGACGACGGTTTGTTCCTCCCAGAACCCGTTTCTTTCTTGGCCGGCCGCTTCACCCATCCCGAAGCTGCCGGCCCTTTTTGTTCGCGCCGTCGCTAGTTGATCAGCCCGGCATGGCGCATCGCGGCTTCCAGTTCTGCCTTGGTTTCGGGCAGGGCGGTGGTCAGCGGCAGGCGCACCTCGTCGCTGCATTTGCCAAGCAGCGACAGGGCAAATTTGGCCCCCGTCACGCCCGGTTCGCGGAACACGGCCTCGTGCAGCGGCATCAGACGGTCTTGCAGGCCAAGCGCGGCTGTGTAGTCTCCCGCTGCCATTGCGGCCTGGAATTCGGCACATAGGCGCGGGGCGACATTGGCGGTCACCGAAATGCAGCCAACCCCGCCCTGGGCGTTGAAGCCAAGTGCCGTGGCATCCTCGCCCGAAAGCTGGATGAAATCCGGCCCGCAGGCCATGCGCTGCCTGGAGACGCGCGCCAGATCGCCGGTGCTGTCTTTCACGCCGACAATCCGCGGCAGGCGGGCCAGTTCGGCCATTGTCGCGGGCAGCATATCGACCACCGAGCGGCCCGGAATGTTGTAAATGATGATCGGCAGGCTACAGGCATCATGCACGGCGGTGAAATGCGCCACCAGCCCGCGCTGGGTGGGTTTGTTGTAATAGGGGGTGACAACCAGAATGCCATCGGCCCCCACGCTTTGCGCATATTGCGCCAGCGCAATCGCCTCGGCTGTATTGTTGGAGCCTGCACCGGCAATAACCTTCACGCGGCCCGCAGCGGTTTCCACGATGATTTTCACAACTTCGCGGTGTTCCTCGTGGCTGAGCGTGGGGGTTTCGCCCGTTGTGCCAACCGCCACGATCCCGTTGCTGCCCTCGGCGATCTGCCAATCGACCAGCGCCTTCAGCGCGGCCTTGTCCACTTTGCCATTTGCAAAAGGGGTGACAAGCGCGGTGAGTGAGCCAGAGAACATCGGAAAGCCTCGTAAGGTTGGGCCGGGCGGTAAAATCGGCGGAAAATTGACCAAGGCGAACGCTATACAGAAATTTGAGCGGCGGGCAAGCTTTGGTGCCGCGACAATATGGCGGCGACATGGTATCACATGCCCAAATCATATAAAATCGAGGCCGGGCACAATGATGATGATGAGGAAATTGAAATTTCGGGCGGCTGGTCTGGGCCTTTCGCTGGCATTGGCGGCGGGCGGGGCGACGGCGCAATCGCCGCAGGAAAACGGCGCCGCCTTTGCGCCCGCTCTGGCTGCGGCCAATGCCGGGCGCTGGGAAGAGGCGGTCAGCCTGGCCGCCGCAAACCCCGACGATATCGCCGTTGAAATCATCGACTGGATTCGCTTGCGCGCCGGTGAAGGCAGTTTTGCGGAATACGAGCATTTCCTGACCGAGAATGCCGATTGGCCCGGCCTGCCGCTGATGTCAAAGGTCTCGGAAAGCGAAATTCCCGAAGGGCTGGCCCCGGCGCGGCTGGAGACCTATTTCGCCGCCATCGCCCCGCAAACCGCAACCGGCATCATGCGCCTGGCCGATGCCCGCCGCCGCGATGGCCGCACCGAAGATGGTGCCGTGCTGATCGCCGAAGCCTGGCGCAGCATGGAGCTGAGCAGCGATGACGAGGCCGCCATGCGCAGCGCATGGCCGCAAACCACCAGTGCCCAGGATGCCGCGCGGCTTGACTGGCTGTTGTGGAAGCGCGACAGGGCCGCGGCCGAACGCTATCTTGAACGGGTCGATGCCCCGACCCGCCAGCTGGCCGAAGTGCGCATTGCCCTGCAGGCCGATGCCAGCGGGGTGGATGCGCTGATTGCCGCGCTCAGCCCCTCCCAGCTTGCCGATGGCGGGCTGGCGCGCGACCGGTTTGATTGGCGGATGCGCAACGGCTATGAGGCCAGCGCGCTGGAGCTTCTGGACAGTGTCAGCATGTCGGCCGCCAGCCTTGGCCGCCCGGCATTCTGGGCCGGAACGCGGCGCAGCCTTGCACGGCAATTGCTGCGCGAAGGAAATGCCGAACAGGCCTATCGCGTTGCCGCGCAGCACCAGCTGAGCAGCGGTAACGATGATTTTGACGACCTGGAATGGCTGGCCGGCTATATCGCGCTTACCCGGCTGGACCAGCCCCGCGATGCCGTGCGCCATTTCACCCGCTTTCAGGGGGCGGTCTCCTCTCCCATCAGCCAGGGGCGGGCCGGATATTGGCTGGGTGTGGCCGAGCGCACGGTGGGCAATGAGGTGGCCGCCGCCGCCGCCTTTGCCAATGCCGCGCGCTACCAGACCAGTTTCTACGGGCAATTGGCCGCAGTCGAGGGGGCCGTGGCCGCCGATGCGGCCCTGACCGGCCCCGCAACCCCGATTGAATGGTATGATGCGGGCTTCCTGACTAATGATTCCGTGCGCGCCGCGATCTTGCTCTATTTCGCGGGCGATGTGCTGCAATCCCACCGTTTCATGGCGCATGAAAGCGAATCGCTCAGCCCGGATGACGCCGCCAAACTGGCGCAGCTTGCTATGGAAATGGGAATGCCACAGGCGGCGCTGAACATCGCCAAGAACCATGCGCGCAACGGCGATGTGATCATGTCGGCCTATTATCCTCTGGCCTATTGGGACGTGGCGGATCTGCCTGTGCCGGTGGAGCTTGCTCTGGCAATCATCCGGCAGGAAAGCGAGTTTTATACGCGCGCCATCAGCAGCGTGGGCGCACGCGGGCTGATGCAGGTCATGCCCGATACGGCGCGCGAGGTCGCAGGGCGGCTGGAACTGGATTATGACGCGGATAGGCTTTTGTCGGATCAGGGCTACAATATCCAGATTGGCAGCGCCTATCTGGCGGAACTGCTGGAGCGCTATACCGGCTCATACCTGCTGGCCGCCGCCGCCTATAATGCGGGCCCGACACGGGTAGACCGCTGGATCATCGACTATGGTGATCCGCGTATCGGCGCCGACCCGATCATCTGGGCCGAAAGCATCCCCTTCTCTGAAACCCGCAACTATGTGCAACGGGTGATGGAGGCGGTGTTCGTGTTTCGCGCAAGGCTGACGGGCGAAGTTGGCGCGCAAAGCCTGCCCGCCGATTTGCAGCGCGGGCGAAGCTGATCCCGCTTGAAGCCCGTAATGGCCTGTGCCACGATCCGCGCGCGAATTCAGGGGGATTTATGGCATTTCTGGCAGACAGGCTGGCGGCGGTGAAGCCATCGCCCACCGTGGCGATTACCGCGCGGGCAGGGGCGTTGAAGCGCGAGGGGCGCGATATTATTGCGCTAAGCGCGGGTGAGCCGGATTTTGATACGCCCGCCCATATTGGCGCGGCGGGCAAGGCGGCGATTGATGCGGGCAAAACCCGCTACACCGCGCCCGACGGGATTGTGGAGCTTAAGGAAGCGATTGCGCGCAAGTTTGCGCGCGAGAATGGGCTGACCTACGGCCTCGACCAGATCATCGTCGGCACGGGCGGCAAACAGGTGCTGTTCAACGCGCTGCTGGCCACGCTGAATGCGGACGACGAGGTGCTGATCCCCGCGCCCTATTGGGTGAGCTACCCCGATATCGTCGAGATGTGCGGCGCACGCCCCGTGGTGCTGCCCTGCCCGGCGGAACAGGGCTTCAAGCTCAGCCCCGCGGCGCTGGAGGCGGCGATTACCCCGGCCACGAAATGGCTGATCTTCAACTCGCCCTCCAACCCCACGGGTGCTGGCTATTCGGCCGACGAGCTGCGCGCCATCACCGATGTGCTGCTGCGCCATCCGCATGTGTGGATTCTGTCCGATGATATGTATGAACATATTGCCTATCCAGGTTTTACCTTCGTAACCCCCGCGCAGGTGGAACCGCAGCTTCATGGCCGCACACTCACGCTCAACGGTGTGTCCAAAGCCTATGCGATGACCGGCTGGCGCATCGGCTATGCGGGCGCACCGAAGGTTTTGATTGATGCGATGCGCATGGTGCAGGGGCAGTCGACGACCAACCCTTCGAGCATTTCGCAATGGGCGGCGGTGGCGGCGCTGGATGGGCCGCAGGACTATATTGCTGAAAGCTGCGCGGCGTTTTTGCGGCGGCGCGATCTGGTCGTGGCGGCGCTGAACGCGATTGACGGGCTAAGCTGCCCCACGCCCGAAGGCGCGTTTTACGTTTATCCAAGCATTGCGGGGCTGATCGGCAGGCGCACGCCAAGCGGCGTAGAAATCGCCAGTGACGCGGATTTTGTGCGCGAATTGCTCGAGGCGACGGGCGTCGCCGTTGTGCATGGCGCGGCCTTTGGGCTGAGCCCGCATTTCAGGGTGTCTTATGCTGCGGCCGATGAGGTTCTGGCTGATGCTTGCGCGCGCATCGCGCGGTTTTGCAAGGGTTTGACATGACGCTTCCCAAGGGCATTGTCGCCCCGATTCTGACCCCGTTCAATGATGATCTGCGCATCGCGCATGACCTGTATCTGCCCCATGCCAAGGCGCTGCTCGAAGGCGGCTGCGGCGGCCTGTCGCCCTTTGGCACCACGGGCGAGGCGCTTTCGGTGGCCAGCGCCGAGCGGGTTGAGGCGATCAAGCGGCTCATCGCAGGCGGCGTGCCCGCCCATAAGCTTGTGCCGGGCACCGGGCTGACAAACCTGCCCGAAACCGCCGATCTGTCGCGCAAATGCCTGGATATGGGCTGTGCGGCGGTGATGGTTTTGCCGCCTTTTTACTTCAAAGGTGTGCCAGAAGACGGGCTTTATGCCTATTTTTCTGCGCTGATTGCCGCCATTGGCGATGATGCGCGCATCGTGCTTTACCACATTCCGCAGGTGGCGGGTGTTGGCATTCCGGCAAGCCTTGCGGCGCGGCTGCGCGCTGATTTTCCGGCGCAGATTGTCGGCATCAAGGATTCCTCGGGTGATTGGGAGAATACTGCCGCCCTGCTTGAAATTCCGGGGCTGGCGGTGTTCCCCGGCTCGGAATTGCCAATGATCGATGCGCTGGCGCGGGGCGCACGCGGCACGATTTCCGCCACCGCCAATATCAACCCCGAAGGGCTGGCCGAGGCTTTTGCGCTGTGGATTGCCGGTGATGGTGCCGGGGCGCAGGCGCGGCATGATGTGAACCGCGCGCTTCGCCTGCTTGTGCAGGGCGGCACGCAGATCGCCGATATGAAGCGGCTTCTGGCGCTGGCCAAAGGCGATGCGCGCTGGGCCAATACACGCCCGCCCCTGCTGCCCACAGCCGCCGATGCCGGGGCTGCGCAGCTTGCAAAACTGCGCAGCGCGTTCAACCTGCCGCTGCTGCGGGGGTAATCGCGGCCATAAACCGTGCCGCTGCGTCACTTTTATACGCCAAATCGCTTGGCAGGTTGCGGCGCGGCCCTATAGTATCGGGCGAACCCGATAACAGCCAACCAGCCCAAGGAGCCCGCCGGTGAACGAGTCTGAAACCAGAGGCACGTTGCAGCCCGGCGAGATTTTGAACAACACCTATGTGATTGACATGCTCGTCGGGCTTGGCGGCACGGGCGAGGTGTATCGCGCGCATAACAAGGTGACGGGCCGGCTTCTGGCGGTGAAGATTCTGCGGCGCGAATTTGCGGCGGATGAGAATTTCATCAACCTGATGCGGCGCGAGGCTTCGGTCTTGCACGAGGTCGTGGATGATGCGGTGGTGCGCTATTACGACCTGCTTGAAAGCGACACGCATGGCGGGTTTGTCTTTCTGGTGATGGAGTTCATCGAAGGCCCGTCGCTGGCGCAGATCATCAAGGAAAAAGGGCCGATGGCCCCGGCTGACCTGATGAAAATCGCCGGGCGCGTGGCCAAGGGTTTGAAGGCCGCGCATGACAAGAAGGCCTTCCACCGCGACCTTTCGCCCGACAATGTGATCTTGCGCGACAGCTCGCCCGACAAGGCGGTGCTGATAGATTTTGGCATTGCGCGCGATGTGAACGAGAATGCGCAAACCGTGGTGGGTGACGGGTTTGCCGGCAAATACCAATATGCCTCGCCCGAGCAGATGGATGGCAAGGTCGATGCGCGCTCGGACCTTTACAGCCTTGGCATTACCCTGCTGACGGGCTTTCGGGGCAAGCCGATGGGGGTTGGTGCCTCGCTGATGGAAATTGTCCAGACCAAGATGAAGGCCGTGGATACATCCGACATTCCCGAACCGCTTGGCGGGCTGATCGCGCGGCTTGTCGCCCCGCGCCCAGAAGACAGGTTCCAATCGGCCCTTGCTGTCATACAGGCGTTGCGCAGCGGGGCACCCGCCCCGGATAGTGAAGCAACGGTGATCGCGCCGCGCGTGACCACCACGCCGGGGGCGTATCAGTCGCAAACCGGGCGCGGCGCGGTAAGCCTGCCCGCCGAGCCGACATCGACCGGGCGGAAGGGTGGCGGGCTGAAATGGCTGTTCGTGCTGCTGCTTTTGGGGGCGATTGGCGGTGGCGGCTGGTATTTTGGCCTTGGCCCCGGCAAGGAAATGGTCTTTGGCCCGCAATTCCCCATTGAAGAGAACTGGCAGTTTGAAGCGCGCTTCGCCGGGGGAAATTTGCAGGTGCAGGGTTTTGTGCAAGGCCCGGAGGCGGCGGCAGAACTGCGCAGCGCACTTGGCCTGGCCACGGATGCGGGTGATCTGCAAAACGCCTCGGGCGCGCCGATTTCCGATTGGGAGACACGTCTGGCCGCCCTTGTCGCCGCGGCCCGCCCCCTGCCGGAATGGTCGCTCGCCGTTGACGGGTTGAACGCAAGGATAGAAGGCACTGCACAGGATGATGCGCAATCGGACGCAGTAAGCGCCGGCCTGCGCGCCGCCGCCACATCAGCGGGCATGACCGTGAGCATTGCTTTGCGCAGCGAAAGCCAGCCGCTGGCGCTTGCCGATGTTGAAGCCGCCATAAAGCGCTATGAAACCTGCGGCCCGTTGCGCCCCTCGGGCGGTGATGGCGTGGCGCTGCAGGCCACGGACCGGCTTGCCGTTTCGGGCATTATTGCACGTGAGGGCGATATCGACGTGCTGCGCACGGCGCTGGATGATGTGCTTGACGGGCGCGCGGTTGACTTTAACCTTGCGGTGCTGAACGAGCCGGTCTGTCTGGTCGACAATCTGCTGCCAAGCCGGTCGAGCATTGTTGTAAACCTCGATTTTCTTTACGGAGACCGCGAGGGCGAGGCGCGCGACGGGGTTTACTATCTGGGCGAAAACCCGGTGATCGACGTGACATTGCCCGCCAGCGCCGTGGGCTATCTGACCGCGTTTTACGTGGATCAGGAGGGTCAGGTGTTTCACCTGCTGCCGCATATGGCACGCCCGGAAAACAACCTTGTGCGCCTGGGTGAGATTGATGGCGCGCTGCGCCGCGTGCGCCTGACATGGCCGGTCGCCGAGGCGTCGACATCGCAACTGGGCTTTAACGTGGTCGAGCCGGTGGGCACGAATATGGTTGTGGCCATCGTCAGCGACACGCCCCTGTTCGACCGGCTGCGCCCGCGCGCGGAATCGGTTTCGGCCTTCATGGATGCGTTTCGTGAAAAAGCTGCGTTCTTGCAGCTTGGCACAACGATGGTGACACGGCGTTATCTGGTAACAGACAAGTGACCAGGACAGGGGTAATTTTGCATACCCCCTGTTTTATGGCGTAAAAATACCCTATATTGGGCGGATTGAAATGGAGAATTACAATGGCGAAATGGCGACTTTATAGCGTAGCCTGCGTTGCTGCATTTAGCGCGATGACGGCCCAAAGCATTGCCCAGGAAATGACCGCAGAAGATATTCTGGCCCTTCTGCAGGCCCAGCGCGAGGCCTTGGCCGAGACAAGCACAATCAACCTTGGCACATCGCGCACGCTGGAATTTGTAACCGAATCGACCCCTGAAACCGATGCCGGCATTTCGGTTGGCACCGAAGTTGCGGGCGATGCGCAAGCCGTGGCCGCCGGTGATGGCGCCGCAGCCCTGCCCGAAGAGCTGGTGCTTGATTTGACGATTTTCTTCGAGTTTGACTCGGCCCTGCTGAAACCGGAATCGCGCGAGCAGGTTCAGGCCCTGTGCAGCGCAATCCAGACCGCGGGCGGCGAGGGTAAATACCAGATCATCGGCCATACCGATGCGGCCGGATCGGTGGAATACAACCTGTCCTTAAGCACGGCGCGCGCGCGCGAAGTGGTGCGTTATATGATAGACAGCTGCGGCATTCCCGCCGATCGGCTGGAAGCGGTTGGCATGGGCGAGGCGCGCCTGAAAGACCCGGCGAACCCGGACGGTGATGTGAACCGCCGTGTCGAAATTCAGGTTCTGTTGTAACCAGACGCGCGGCTGAAACGCCAAAACCCGGCGCGGCCAAAGCCAGCGCCGGGGTTTTTGTATCCGCCCTAGCTTGAAAGCCGTGCAAGATCGGCTGAAAGGGCGCGGGCATTGGCGATTGCGGCCTGCAAATTCGCCAGCCGCTCGGCATCATTGGCGCCACCGGGCGAGGCGTTGACCACCGCATTGACGCGCGTGACCATCGAGGCCGGAATGGCAACACCCGAACTGCGCAATTCTGCCTGCTGGTTGGCGATTTGAATGCGCAGACGGGTCAGCTCGTCGCGCAGTTGGTCTATCTGCACGCCGACCGAGGCGGTTTGCGCCGCGACGCTGGATTGCTGTGCAGCAAGGGCGGCGGCGCGGGCCTGTTCGCTATCCACATCGGCCTGACGCTCGTCGACCCGAGCCTGATAGCCCCCGCCCGCAAGGCCAGAGACCCCGTTGAAAAAGCCACCAGCCGCCGGATCATCGGAGGTGGCGCAACCGGCAAGGAGCGCAAGCGCCACCGGGATGAGAACATGTTTCATTTGAAATCCTTTCAACGTCAAAGCTGTGTGGCCAGCGCGTCGGCCACGGCGCGCATCTGGGTGATACGCTCGCTCAGCGCGGCAATTTCCGCATCCGAGGCCGGGTCGGGCTGCGCGCCGGCGATCAGGCTTCGGCTTTGGCTAAGCTCGGTGCGCCGGGCCTGTGCGCCTTCCAGCGCGCGCTGCATCTCGTTGAGGTTGGCGCGCGCTTCGCTCACCTCACGCGCCAGTGCCGCAGATTCACCCGATGACGCGGCAACCGCGGCGCGCAGGCGGTTCAGCTCTTCGGTCTGGTTGGCCAGAACCACCCGCATGACCGAAAGCGTCGCCTCGGTTTCGGCGTTGTTGGCGCGCAAATCGGCGCGCACGCGTTCAAGCTGGTCTTCGCGCGTGGCGTATTGGTCTTGCAGATAGGCCACATAGCTGCCCGCAGCGCCCCCCAGCACGGCGCCGGTTGTAAACGCGCCGGCAAAGCCCAGATTGGTTCCGCGCGTCCGGTTGCCGACCACAAAGTTGAGCGCGGCCCCCGCAAGGCCACCGGCGGCAATCGCCTCGACGACGGTGCGCTGCATGGCGGCGGCACGTTCACGCAGCTCCACCTCGGAGGCGGTTGCCCCCTCGGGTGCGGTGCTTACATCGGATGCATTGGTATTTCCAAAGCTCACCGCGCAGCCCGCAAGCGGGGTTGTTCCAACCAGAATGGCAAGGGTCAGGTTTTTGGCAGAAAGTCGATAAGCCATGCATATGTTCCTTTGTTTTCTGGGGTTAGCCCCTGCACATGGCGAACGAATTGTTCGGCATCGCGGGCGAGTCTTTCCTGAAGCCGGGACAGGCCGCCCGATGTTCCCTGCACGTCCATCAGATCGTAGGTGATTTCGTCGGGGAAGTTTTCATAGGCGTTGTCAAGCAGGCTTTGATAGTAGGTGCGCGTCGCGTCGAGCCGGGCCAGCACCTCGTTTTGCGATGCGGAAATGGCATCGACATCGGCGCGGGCCTGTTGCAGCAGCGGCAGGGCATCGGGGTTGCTGGCGGCGATATCTTCGATCTGGCGCAGCGCATCGCGCGCAATCGTCAATGTGCGGTCTATGGCTGACAGCGCCACAATATCGGTGCGGATCTGCTGCGCCGTGGTCGCGGCCAGAAACATGGTCATGCGCGCCGCATCGACATACAGCGTTTCCGGCGTAGCGGTTTCGGGGTTCAGAAGCTGGGCGCGATACACATCGAAAGCGCTGGTCAGGCTGTTCTGGGTGACGATGCTCAGGCTGCGCGTGTCGGTCAGAAAGCCAAGGGTTTCCAGCGCGGCCGCCACGCGGGTCGGCTCGGCATTGGCCAGAATTTCGCCGCTGGTCTGGCCCGCGCGCGACCCGGAAAGCCGTGCCTGTTGCAGCATCCGGATACGATCTTCGGCAAACTGGCGGAACATGCCATCGGGAAAATCGGCAATATATGCCTCGAACGGCTCGATATCGCTGCGCACCGAAATTTCGCGCCAGACCTGCATTTCGCGCGCCGATGCGACATTCACCGCCGGTGTGTCCCCCGGATTGGCGAAATAATGCTCACCCAGGGTTGCCTCTTCCACCCAGGGCACCTGTGCGCCGCGTGTGGCGAGAATCACCTCCTGGCGGACCCGTCCGAACATCAGCCGTGCTTCAAGCCCGTCAGTTGGAAGATTGTTGGCCAGCGCCTCGGCAAAGACCGAATTGTTGCCCGCCCCGTCATAGGCCACATTGCCCGGATCGGTGGAATAGGCAAGAAGCAGCCCCGCGCCGCCCTGGCTGCGCGCCAGCCCCTTGGGCACCGTGCCGGCTTCAACAAACGGGTTATTGCGACAGGCATCGAGGATGATAATGCCGATTTCCGGTTTGGCAACGGTTAGCACGTCGCGGACCGCGCCCATTGGCAACCCCCCGGCCAAAAGGGCATCAACATCATTGCCCGAAAAATCGCGCCCGATCAGGTAGTTGGAACCGTCAATCTGCACACCGTGGCCGGCATAAAAGAACACGGCCATTTCGGCCCCTTCAGCGGCAGCGCCAAAATCGTTTATGGCGGCCTGCATCCCGTCGCGGTCTTCATCCGTTACGACGGTGACATCAAAATCGAGGTCGCGCAGCGATTGGGCCAAAAGCTCTGCATCATTGACCGGGTTGCGCAGGCTCAGGTCGGGATTGTCGTAATTGGAATTGCCGATCAGCAAAGCAACACGGTTTGCGGCATATGCACCGGCTGGCGCCGTTGCGATAAGCAGCACCAAAACTATTCGCTTCAAAAACATCTGGTCCGCCCAAGGCTAATAAAAAGCACGAAATGCCCGATGATACACCCCGGCACGCCAAGTGCCAAGCAGCACGTCTAATGAAACGCGGCAAATTGGTCTTCGGTCAGAAGCCCGGTCGGCTCTGCGCCGATAGATTCCTGATAGGCCTCGATGGCGCTTTTGGTCTGGCGGCCGAACAGCCCGTCGATCAGCCCGCGATAAAAGCCAAGCGCGCGCAAACCGCGCTGGATTTCGCGCTTGTCGCTGCGCGACAGGTTGTTTTCGAACGCTTGCAGCTCTTCGAGCGACACGGCGCGCGGCGTTGCACCGGCGGGCGCGGTTTGCTGGGCGGCCAGTTCTTCGGCGCTGACCTGCGGCAGGCCGGCAGTATTGCCATTTTCGGGCGCAGCTTCCGGGGCGGATTCCTCTGGAGCGGGTGCCTCTGCGGCGGTTGCCGGGGCGGTCGTGGTTTGCGGCTGCGTGGTGGCCGGTGGTGCTGCGGGCGGGGCCGGGGTTTGCGTGCGGCTCACAACAGGCGGTGCGCGCAGCACGACCGGGCGCGGCAGGGTCTGGGATTGCGTGACATCGTTGATGCTGGTCAGCGTTGCCATCATGTCACCAAGCTCGACCGTGGGTTTTTCAAGGGCAATGGCCAGCGCGGCGATGGCGCTATCGGCCGCGCCCTGGGGTATGAACACAATCGGGGCCAGGCCGTTGCGCGGGCCGGGCGCGGCGCTGGCTTGCGTGGCACCGCTGGGAACAGTGCCGCCAAAATCCTGTGCGCCCACCATGACCAGCCCGCCATTTCCGGCCAAAGCCGCGGCGCGTGCAAAGGCCGAAAGCGGCACGGCACGGGTGAGCAGCGCCGAGGCGCGCGGCAAGGTCAGCCCGCGCGTGGCCACAAAGCCGCGCTCGCCCAGTTTCAGGATCGGGGCATCGATATAGATAATCACCACATCTGATTCGAGCGCAATATTGGCAAAGCTTTGCAACAGGGCGCGCATTTCAGAATCACTTGGGGCGGCCACGATCTTGGTTTCGGCATTCACCCCTTGCAGCGCCGTTGCAAGCCGTTCGATGCGGCTGTTGTCGGCATCGGCCGAAATCAGCACGGCGACAACGCGCGGCGCATCGCTTTGTGCATAGGCTGAAACGCCAAGGATCAGGGTTGAAAATGCAAGGCAAAGGATACGTAGCAAAGGCATGACAGCTCCAGATAATGACCGGATTCCTGGTGCAGGCGGAATCCGTGCTAGCGAAATTCGACAAACTCTAATACACATCGGCACTATAAGATACCGTCGGACAGGATAGTTGCAAATGCGTTTGCGGACCAAATTTAACCTCGTTCTTGTAATTGCCTGTTTGATCGGCATGACAACCGCGTCATATTTTGCCTATGTCGCGGCGCGCAAGAATGCGATTGTCGAAATTGAAAACGAGATTGCGATTATTCGCGGCAATGCGCTGGCCGTGCGCGCCTATACCTCGACCGGGGTCGCCCCGCTGCTGGCCGCCGATAACGACATTCTGTTCCTGCCACACCGCGTGCCGTCTTTTTCGGCGCAAACGGTGTTTGCACAGTTCCAGGGCAGCTTTCGCGACTACTACTATAAAGAGGCCGCGCTGAACCCGACCAACCCCGATGACCTGGCCGAGCCCTGGGAGGCCGAGCTGATCAACCAGTTGCGCGACAATCCCGATCTGGCCTCGGTGTCGGTCGAGCGCGAGGTCGACGGAATCGGCCCGGTGCGTGTTGTGGCCTTTCCGCTGAAAGTCGGCGCGGAATCCTGCCTTGAATGCCATTCCGACCCGGCGCTTGCCCCGGCGGCGATGGTCGATCTTTACGGCACCGAAAACGGCTTTGGCTGGCAATTGGGCGAAACCATTGGCGCACAGGTCATCTATGCGCCGCTGACACTGGCCGACACCCGCGCCAAACAGCTGATCATCGTGCTGGTGGCCACCGTGCTTGGGGCATTCTCGATTGTCATCATCGTGATCAACGTGCTGCTTTCACGTATTGTTATTCGTCCTGTGACAACTATGTCCAAAATGGCCGAACAGGTCTCGCTGGGCGATTTCTCTGCACCCGATTACGTCAAGCCGGGCAAGGATGAAATTTCCTCGTTGTCTGTGTCGTTCAACCGGATGCGACGCTCGCTTGATTCGGCCATGAAATTGCTGGACGACTAACGCGCATACGCAGAAATTTGAGGTGAACATGCCTGCGGAACAGCCGCAAAGTGTCGGGAAATACCGTGTCGATTCGGTATTGGGCGAAGGTGCAATGGGCGTGGTCTATAAGGGCCATGACCCGGATATCGACCGCACCGTGGCCATCAAGACCCTTCATGCGCATCTGATGAGCGATAGCGAGCGCGCCGCCTGGCTGGAACGGTTCGCGCGCGAGGCGCGCGCCGCCGGGCGCGTGCTGCACGGCAATCTTGTCACGATTTTTGATTATCTGGAGCAGGATGCGCAGCCCTATCTGGTGATGGAATTCATCGAAAGCGAAACCGTGGGCGACCGCCTTCGCCGCCCGCCCCTGCCGCCGCTTGGTGAAGCGCAGTCGATCATGGTGCAGATGCTGGCCGGGCTCGATGCGATCCACGGTGCTGGCATCATCCACCGCGATGTGAAGCCCGCCAATGCGCTGCTTTTGCCCGATGGCCGCCTGAAAATTGCCGATTTCGGTGTGGCGCGGGTCGAATCGCTTGGGGCGACCTATGGCGGCATGATCGGCACGCCCGATTACATGTCGCCCGAACAATTCGCCGGCCAGCAGGTTGATGCGCGGGCCGATCTGTTTGCAGCGGGCGTGATTTTCTTCGAGCTTCTGACCGGGCGCAAGCCGTTTCAGGCCTCGGGGCTTGGCGAGCTGAGCCAGAAGGTCATGTCGGGCAATGCGCTGGCTTTGCTCGACATTGCACCGGAGCTGCCGCAAAGCCTCGATGACATCATGCGCCGCGCGCTGGCGGTGGAGCCCGCCGCACGTTTTGCCACGGCGCGCGATTTCGCCGCCGCGATCAACGCAGCCATGCGCACGCTCGACGCGCAGGCAATGGAATCGATGGAGCGCACGATTGTGGCCGCCCCGCGCAGTGCCGCACCCGCCGCGCCAATGTCACAGACAATGGCCGATCTGATGCCGCGCTCGGCGATGGAAAAGATCGAGCGGCTTTTGGCCGAACAGATCGGCCCGATTGCCAAGCATCTGATGCGCAAGGTTTCCTCCAGCACTTCGTCCACCGACCAGTTGGTTGACAAGCTTTCGGCCGAGATCACCCCCGAGCAGCGCGAAAAGTTCCGCAATGCGGTAAAGGCGATGCTTGGCGGGTCGCAAACCCAGGGCGGGCTGGGGCTGGATGAGGCCACGCTTGATGCGATGACCCAATATCTGCTGCCGCATCTGGGGCCTATTGCCAAGGTGCTGGTGCGCCGCACGGCCAAGACCTGCCGCAACCGCGCCGAGCTGTGCGAAAGCCTTGCCGGGCATATCGACAGCGACA
Organism: Abyssibius alkaniclasticus; assembly: GCF_020447305.1. NCBI lineage: Bacteria > Pseudomonadati > Pseudomonadota > Alphaproteobacteria > Rhodobacterales > Paracoccaceae > Abyssibius > Abyssibius alkaniclasticus. Next base: position 1,182,382 of record NZ_CP095732.1, read on the forward strand.
GCGCGCGCCGCGCATTTCTCAGCGAAATGGGCTAGTTACCGGCCCTTTTTGGGGGGCTGATTACTGGGGCGCGGGCGCGGCCCCTGACATGATCGCCGCCACCGCAGCCTCATCGGGCAACAGGCCAAGGCGGCGCCATTGCTCGACCTTTTCGCGCGAAACCTCGAAATGCATCGAATCTTCGCGGCCAAAGCCCGCCCCCCAATACCAGCCCTCGCGCTGGAAGAACTCCGACAGCAGAATCAGGCCCAATTGGGTGCGGTCATCGCCCAAAGTATCGGTCACACCGTCGATATTGAGGTCGAGCGACAGCCCGAAACTATGGGTGGATACCGAACTGTCCGAGCCACGGATAAGCCGCACGCACAGGCTGCCGGCAGAACGGATGCGCGCATAAAGCTCGGGTTCGAAAATTTCGACATTCTTGAACACCTGCCGCAGTGAGATGATGGCCGGTTCCAGCATCTGCACATTGATCGGCCCCACATTTTCGGTGCGCAACATGCCGGACAGAACCGGGTTGGTCATGGTCTGGCAATCTTGCGTCAGATCGGTGCGGGGTGGACCGAACAGGCTGGTCAGATAGCTTGGCGATGCGGTCGACATCCCCTCGTTCACCTCGCGACGGTCGGCGATCAGCACGACTTGCGCAAAGGAGTCTTGCAAACTGTCCGATGCGACGGGCGCATCCGAAAAGGTGATGGTCTCATCCCCGCCAACGCCGCGCTGTTCGAGCATTTCAACCTGCTGGCGCAAATTGTTGAAATCGATCGTCAAATCACGCAGTGCCGTTGAAACCTGCTCGAGATCGGCGCGTGTGGCGGTATCGCGGCCCAGCAAATAATAGGCACCAAACCACCCGGCAGGTGCCGTAACTATTGCAAGCGCAATCAAAACCAGTGCCCAACGCATAAACCGCTCCTCTGAAATTCACGCGCAGTCTAGCGGCCCGGCAAGGGACTGTCGATACGATGAGGCCCGATCAGCGCGCGCCAGACAGGAAATTGCGCATAGGGCAATGCGCAAGGATTGCAAGGCGAAGTTGGCCGCGGCGGTGAAAATTTTGTGGAATAAAATGCTTTCCCAAATTGGCAATTTCCGCTTAGGATAGCCGCATTATGGCGGATTTCCGCCCAACAATAATTTCTGCCCTAGGGGAACGTCGGCTTGAATATTGATGTAGAAGCCCTCATCGCACCGTTTGACGGGGACTCGCCTTGCGGCGAAGACCTGGAATATGACCCGGATTTTGTCGAGCTTGAAACCCTGGCCAAGCCCAAGGATGAACAGCAGGTTGGCGATGCTGTTATCGCGGGCGAAGCGGTTGACTTCAACGATGTGGGCAAGCGCGCGCTGGAGCTTCTGGGCCGCAGCAAGGATTTGCGCATTGCGGTAATTCTGGCCGAAGCGGCACTGCATACCGAAGGTTTTGCTGCGTTCGGCAAGGTCATGGAGTATATCGACCGCGCGCTCGACATGTATTGGGACACGGTGCATCCCATGCTCGACGCCGATGATGACGATGACCCGACCATGCGTGTGAACGCCATTCGCGGGCTTGTCGGCACCGATACCGTGCTGCGCGCCGTGCGCTGGGCGCCGCTGACGCTTTCACGCGGGATGGGCCGCTTCGGTCTGCGCCATGTGCAGGTGGCCGAGGGTGAAAACCCGCCCGCCGCCGATATGGACGAGGTGCCGACCACGGCGATCATCAACGGTGCCTTTGCCGATACCGACCCCGAGCAGATGGATGGCATCCGCACGGGCATTGCGAAATCACGCGATGCGCTCAAGCAGCTTGGCAAAACGCTCGATGCGCGCATTTCCAGCCAAAGCCCCGATCTTTCGGCGCTCGACAAGCTTTTGTTCAAGGCCCAGGGTGCTGTGAACAAGGCGCTTGGCGGCGGTGAGGCCGAGGCCCCGGCAGCCGGCGATGATGCCCCGGCCACGACCGGCGGTGGCGGCCCGCGCCCGACCGGCGGCGGTGGTGGTGGCGCAATCGCTTCAAACGATGATGTAATACGTGCGATTGATCGCATTTGCGAGTATTATGCCCGTTATGAGCCTTCAAGCCCGGTGCCGCTTTTGATGCAGCGCGCGCGCAGGCTTGTTTCGGCAGACTTTATGACCATCATGAAGGATATGGCTTCGGGTGGCGTGGAACAGGTTGCAACGATCAGCGGGATTAGCGAGTCCAGCGACTATTAAGTAATTATAAGCCCAGGGATCGGGCGACATATCAGGAAGGAGACTTTACAATGGCTGGCAGCCAAAAGTTTATAGCGAGAAACCGCGCCCCACGCGTGCAGATCGAGTATGATGTAGAAGTTTACGGCGCAGAAAAGAAGATGCAGCTGCCATTCGTGATGGGCGTGATGTCAGACCTTTCCGGCAAGTCGGAAGAGCCACTGCCCGCCGTGGCAGACCGCAAGTTTCTGGAAATCGACATCGACAATTTCGATGATCGCATGAAATCCATGAAGCCGCGCGTGGCCTTTTCGGTGCCCAACACGCTGACGGGCGAGGGCAATATGCCTGTCGATATCACCTTTGACAGCATGGACGATTTTACCCCCGCCTCGATTGCGCGCAAGGTCGAGCCGCTGCGCAAGCTGCTGGAGGCGCGCACCCAGCTTTCCAACCTGATGACCTATATGGACGGGAAAACCGGGGCCGAGGATTTGATGGCGAAAATCACCCAGGACCCGGCGCTGCTGAAGGCGCTGGCCGCCACCCCGAAACCCAAATCTGATGCGGCGGAGGAATAAGAATGGCTGAAGCTGAAAAACAAGCCGAAGGTGGGGCAACGAAAACCATCTTTGCGAATGAGGAATTTGCAGGCCTGCTGCAAAAGGAGTTTCGCCCGAAATCCGACTCGGCGCGCACTGCGGTTGAACAGGCGGTAAAAACCCTGGCCGAGCAGGCGCTGGCCAATACGAATCTGGTATCGGATGACGCGCTGAAGACCATCGAAGGCATTATCGCCGCGATCGACAAGACGCTGACCGCACAGGTGAATGAAATTCTCCATCACGAAGATTTTCAGAAGCTGGAAAGCGCCTGGCGCGGCCTGTCCTATCTGGTGAACAACACCGAAACCGACGAAATGCTGAAAATTCGCGTGCTGAACATTTCCAAGAAGGATTTGGGCAAGACGCTGAAAAAGTTCAAAGGCACCGCTTGGGACCAGTCGCCGATTTTCAAGAAGCTGTATGAAGAAGAATATGGCCAGTTCGGTGGCGCGCCCTATGGCTGCCTGATGGGCGATTACTATTTCGACCATTCACCGCCCGATGTGGAACTGCTTGGCGAGATGTCGAAAATCGCCGCTGCGGCACATGCCCCCTTCCTGACCGGGGCCGAGCCGACATTGTTCCAGATGGATAGCTGGTCGGAGCTTGCCAATCCGCGCGATCTGACCAAAATCTTCCAGACACCGGAATATGCCGCATGGCGCAGCCTGCGCGAAAGCCAGGAAGCGCAATATGTCGGCCTTGCCATGCCGCGCTTCCTGGGCCGTTTGCCCTATGGCTCCAAAACCGACCCGGTCGAGGATTTCTCGTTCGAGGAAGACACCGATGGCTCGGACCATTCCAAATATGGCTGGGTGAACGCCGCCTATGGCATGGCCACGAACATCACGCGTTCGTTCAAAATGTATGGCTGGTGCACGCGAATCCGCGGTGTTGAAAGCGGCGGCACGGTTGAAAACCTGCCCACGCATACTTTCCCGTCGGATGATGGGGGCGTGGACATGAAATGCCCGACCGAGATTGCGATTTCCGACCGTCGTGAGGCAGAGCTTGCCAATAACGGCCTGATGCCGCTGATTCACCGCAAGAACTCGGATATGGCGGCCTTTATCGGCGCGCAATCGCTGCACAAACCCGCCGAATATGACGATCCGGACGCGACCGCCAACGCCAATCTTGGTGCGCGTCTGCCCTATCTGTTTGCCACCTGCCGCTTTGCGCATTATCTGAAATGTATCGTGCGCGACAAGCTCGGCTCGTTCAAAGAGCGCGAAGCCATGCAGAACTGGCTACAGGAATGGATCAACAACTATGTTGATTTCAACGCCGACATTTCGTCGGAAGAGGTAAAGGCTGAAAGACCGTTGGCCGCTGCTGAAGTGGTCGTCGAGGAGGTCGAGGGCAACCCCGGTTATTACTCTTCGAAGTTCTTCCTTCGCCCGCACTATCAGCTGGAGGGGCTGTCAGTTTCGCTACGTTTGGTTTCGAAACTACCGTCAGAAAAAGGCTGATTATGAACTGGGCCCGGGGGTTCGCCCCCTGGTCCGCCGCAACCGTAACATTAACGGATACGACCATATCACAGGAGAGATATCATGGCATTTGACGCATTTGCATTTTTTACAGCCAGTGCTGACAAAGACAAGGTTCCCGGCGAAACGCTTGACGCTGGCTACAAAGACAAGGGCGCATGGGAGCTGATCAGCTTTTCCTTCGGCGCCGAAAACGTGATCAATATCGGTTCTAGCTCGGGCGGCGGTGGCGCTGGTAAAGCCACCTTCAAAGAGTTCAGCATGACCAAGAAAACCGACACAGGCTCGCCGGGCATTTTCCAGCAGCTCTGCGTTGGCCGCCATTTCGACGAAATGCTGGTCGAGCTTCGCCGTTCCGGCGGTGCTGCCGATAAATCCGGCGCGATCTTCATGCGCTTCTCCTTCAAACACGTCATGGTGCAAGACATTGAATGGTCTGGCTCGGACGGTGATGACATCTGCGAAGAAAGCATCACCTACCAGTATGGCGCGATGAAGGTCGAATACATCCCGCAGAAGGTGGATGGTTCGATGGATACCGGCAAAACCAAAAAAGCCGAATGGAGCCGCGTGCTCAACACTGCGAAATACGCGGTCGCCTAAATCTGATTGCGGCGGCAGGCTTAAACCTGCCGCCAGAATCGGGCCAGCTAAACCTCGCGGCGCCTTTGTGCGCCGCGATGCAATGCGCCTTGGGGAGGTATGAGTGTGGCTGCTGAAGATATTCTGAAAACGGGCAGCATTGCTGAAACTATGGCCGCCCTGACCGACCAGGTGCGCAAAAACCCCGCCGATGCGCGCGGGCGGATTTTCATCTTTCAAATGTATTGTGTGCTGGGTGCCTGGGAAAAGGCGCTGACCCAGCTCAAGGTTTGTGGCGAGCTTGACGCCGGCACCCTGTCGATGGTGCAAACCTATCGCGAGGCGATTGCCTGCGAAATGATGCGCGAAAAGGTCTTTGCCGGTAAAAAGGCGCCGCTGGTCTTTGGCCAGCCGGAAAACTGGATCGCGCTGCTTATTCAGGCGCTGGAGCCTGCCGCGCGTGGGGACGGCGCCGCCGCTGCCGCCTTGCGTGAAAAAGCCTTTGAGGACGCACCCGCCATTGATGGCACGCTGAACGGTGAACCTTTCGCGTGGGTCGCCGATGCCGATAGCCGCCTTGGCCCGGTTTGCGAGCTTATCCTGAACGGCAAGTATTACTGGGCGCCGTTTTCCAATATCAAACGCATCCAGATCGAAGAGCCGACAGATTTGCGCGACAGGGTCTGGACCCCTGCCAATATCATGTTCGCCACGGGCGGTGAATCGGTCGCCTTCATTCCCACGCGCTACCCCGGCGCCGGGGCTTCAGACAGTGATGATGTGCGCCTTGCACGGCTGACCGACTGGCAGGATATTGGCGCGGAAACCTATTTGGGCGCCGGCCAGAAGCTGTTTGCCACCGATGGCGGCGATTTCGGCGTGATGGATATTCGCGCGCTGGACTTGAACCTGCCCGAGCCCGAAGAGATGCCGGAAGATGAGGCTGAAGCCGAGGTGAAGGATGGCTAATCAGGGCGATCTTGAGCGGCTTCAACCCTCGCTGCTCGACCGATTGACCGATGACAACCCTTCGGAGGTAAAGGAATCGGCGCGCGAGCGGGTGATCGACATGCGCCGGCTGAAAGAGATCGTCATGCGCGATCTTGGCTGGCTGCTCAACACCGTGAACCAGGATCTTGCCATCCCGGCCGATACCTACCCCTATGCGGCAAAATCCACGCTGAATTATGGCATTACCGATGTATCGGGCAAGCGCGCGGTCGAGGCGCGGCCCTATGAATTGGAGCGGATGCTGCACGCCGCCATCGAAGCCTTCGAGCCGCGTATCATAAAGGGCAGTTTGCAGGTTGACCTGTCGGCCGGTGATATCGGGGCCGCGTCGCGGATTGTGTTCAATATCAACGCCGATCTTTGGGCGGAGCCCGTGCCGATGGAGGTGTATCTGCGCACCGAACTCGATGTCGCATCGGGCAATATGGTGGTGAACAAGGCCTGACATGGACACCCGGCTTCTCAAACATTATGAACAGGAACTCGCCTATATGCGCGAGATGGGCGAGGAATTCGCCGAGAGCTACCCGAAAATCGCCGCCCGCCTTGGCATGGACGGGATCGAAATTCGCGACCCCTATGTCGAACGGCTGATGGAAGGCTTTGCCTTCATGGCGGCCCGCGTGCAGCTTGAACTCGATCTGCAATATCCGGTGCTGACCCAGCATTTGCTGGAAATCGTCTATCCGCATTACCTGGCCCCGACACCTTCGATGATGATCGCCAAATTCGTGCCCGACCCGGCACAGGGCGGCATGGATGAAGGCTTTCTGATGAAGCGCGGCGCGACCCTGCGCAGCCCTTTGAGCGCGGGCGATGTGACCGCCTGCCAGTTTACCACCGCGCATGATGTAACGCTTTGGCCAATCGAAATTGCCGAGGCCGAATATATCGACGGGCGCGGGGATGTGGTTGCCGCCGGGCTTGGTGGCAATAAAGAGGCCAAGGCCGCCGTGCGCCTGCGCCTCAGAGCCCTTGGTCAGGCCAAGCTGGGTGAATTGCCGCTGGATAAGCTGACCCTGTTCATGACCGGCACCGGCTGGCAGCCCTGGCGGCTTTACGAGCATCTGGCCAATGATGGCGTGGGCATCGGTGGCCGCTCCATCAACCGCCGTGCCGATTGGAGCCATGTGAACCCGCCCGGCGGCATTGCGGCCAAAGGCTTCGCCCCCAACGAGGCGATGTTGCCCTTCCCCGGCCAAAGCTTTGATGGCTATCGGCTGTTGCAGGAATATTTCGCCCTGCCGAACCGGTTTTTCTTTGTCGAACTGTCCGGGCTGAAGCCGATCATCAAGAAGGTTCAGAAGGAAAACGCGGTCGATATCTATATTCTGCTGTCACAATCGGTTGGCAGTTTGAAAACCCTGATCGAGCCTGCGAGTTTCGAGCTTTTTGCCACGCCTGCCATCAACCTGTTTGAAAAACGCTGCGACCGCGTGCATGTCGATGGGCGCGATGTGGACTATCACGTTGTGCCCGACCGCACAGCACCACTGGATTTCGAGATATTCGAAATTCAGGATGTGCGCGGGATCAGCGCCGAGGGCAAGGATGACGTGCCGTTTCAGGCCTTCTATTCGGCCAATGATTTTACCGCCGCCGGTGAAAGCCACAGCGCCTATTACACCTTGCGCCGCCGGATGCGCCAGCGCAGCGAACGCCAGCGGTTGAAGGGCACGCGCACCTCGTATCTGGGCAGTGATACCTTCATCAACATGGTCGACCAGAATCAGGCGCCCTATGGGCCGGATATCGACCAGCTTGCGATCAAGGCGATCTGCTCCAACCGCGACCTGCCGCTTTTGCTGAATACCGGCAAGCCGGAGGGCGATTTTGTGCTGCCCGATGGCGGCCCGGTGAAGGCAACCGTGGCCATCACCCCCATCACCCGCCCGCGCGCCAGCCTTGCGGTGGAAAGCGACAGTGCCTGGCGGCTGATCTCGCATCTCAGCCTCAACTATATCTCCATATCGCAAACCGATCGGGGCGAGCCTGCCTCGGCCCTGCGCGAGTTGTTGGGCGTCTATGGCCCCCTGGGTGACAAGGCGCTGTCAAAGCAGCTTGAGGGCATTACAAAACTGTCGACCCGCCCGATTGTGCGGCGCATGGCCGATGGGGTGCTTTCAACCGCCGTGCGCGGGCTGGAAGTGACGATTGAGTTTGACGAAAGTTTTTATGAGGGCACCGGCGTTTACCTGTTGGGCGCGGTGCTGCAACAGTTTTTTGCGCGGTATGTTGCGGTGAATTCCTTTACCGAAACCGTTATTATCAGCCCCGACCGAGGAGAGATTGCCCGATGGCCAGCGATGAGCGGGAGGCGCCAGGTGCTGTAAGCCCGGTTTCCCGGCTTGGCGAGCATCCGGAACACTACCATGTCTTTCAGGCGTTGCGCCTGATCGAGGCCGCCTATGGTGACAGCCCGCGCCTTGGGCGCTCGACCCGTCCCAAGCAGGATCCGGTGCGCCTCAAGCAGCGGGTGGATATGGCCTTTGCGCCCTCGACCATAACCAAATTCCGGCCGCGCGCGGGCAAGAACGGCGCGCCGGGCGAGGTGGTTCAGCTGATGTTCGGCATGTTCGGCCCCAACGGCCCGCTGCCGCTGCACCTGACCGAATACACCCGCAACCGTGTGCATTCGCACCGCGACCCGACCATGTCGGCCTTTGCCGATATTTTCCATCACCGAATGCTGAGCCTGCTTTACCGCGCCTATGCCTCGGCCAGCCCGGCGGCCAGCTTTGATCGGCACGGCGAAGATGACCCTTTTGCCGATATGGTGGCATCGCTGGTCGGGCTGAAGGGCCGCAGCTTTGACGGGCGCGATGAAATGCCCGACCTTGCCAAGCTGCGCTATGCCGGGCGGCTGGCACAGGGGGCAAAAAACGAAGAAGGGCTTGTGGCGCTGGTGGCCGGCTATTTCGGCACACCCGCCCGGCTGGAAACCTTTATCGGCTGCTGGCTGGAACTGGACCGGCAAGACACATGGCAGTTGGGCGATGCGCGCAACCCCGCACGGCTGGGGCAGACCTGCTCGCTTGGCTCCAAGGTCTGGACCCGCCATGCCAAATTCCGCTTTGCCATCGGCCCGGTTTCACTGGCCGATTACAAGCGCCTTTTGCCCGATGGCACAAGCCTGGGCCGTTTGCGCGCGCTTGTGCGCAACTATCTGGGCGACACATATGATTGGGATGTCAACCTGATCCTCAAGAAGGGCGAAGCCGAGCCGCTGAAACTGGGTGAGCAAGGCCAGTTGGGCTGGACAACCTGGCTGGGCAACACACCAAAAGACCGGGATCTTGATGATCTCTACCTCAATCCGCATTCAAGCCCGCATGTAAGCGCCGCATAACAATTCAGGGAGCAAAACCGAAGCTATGGCACATATTGACCAATCCAAACTGTTCGGCAAGCTGAACGCGCCTTGTTTCAAGGCTTTCGAAAGCGCGATGGTGTTTTGCAAGTTAAGGCAGAATCCAAGTATCGAGCTTATCCACTGGGTGCATCAGGTGTTGCAGCTGCAAGACAGCGACCTGCACCATATCCTGAACCATTTCGAGGTGAACCACGCCGCCCTGGCCCGCGAAATGACCGAGGCGCTGGACAGGTTGCCGCGCGGGGCCAATTCCATTTCCGGCATTTCCGACCATGTGCATAATTCGGTCGAGGAAGCCTGGCTTTATGCCAGCCTGCGCTACGGGTCGGGCAATATCCGCTCGGGCCATATGATTCTGGCGATGGTGTCGCGGCGTGATCTGCGTGAGATTCTCATCCAGATGTCTGGCGAGTTCCGCAAGATCAAGGCTGAAGAGCTGAAGGATGATTTTGCCGATATCGTTGACGGCTCGCCCGAAGACCGCCATGTGACCACCGCCGGTGGCGGGGCCGTGCCGGGCGAGGCATCGGGGGCCATGTCGCCCGCCGAAATGGGGCAGGGCGAGGCGCTGGCCGCCTATTGCGTGGATATGACCGAGCAGGCCCGCAATGGCGAGATTGACGCGATTGTCGGCCGCGATGAGGAAATCCGCCAACTGGTCGATGTGCTGATGCGCCGCCGCCAGAACAACCCGATTCTGACAGGCGAAGCCGGCGTGGGTAAAACCGCCGTTGTCGAAGGTTTTGCGCTGCGCATTGCGCGTGGCGATGTGCCGCCTGCCCTGCATGATGCGCGGCTTCTGGCGCTGGATGTTGGCCTTCTGCAAGCCGGTGCCAGCATGAAGGGCGAGTTTGAGAACCGCCTGAAACAGGTGATCGAGGAAGTCCAGGCCTCGCCCACGCCGATTGTCATGTTCATTGACGAAACCCACACGCTGGTGGGCGCTGGCGGTGCGGCGGGCACGGGCGATGCGGCCAACCTGCTGAAACCGGCTTTGGCACGCGGCACGTTGCGCACGATCGGGGCCACAACCTGGGCCGAATACAAGAAGCATATCGAAAAAGACCCCGCCCTGACCCGACGCTTTCAGGTGGTGAAGGTGGATGAGCCGGGCGAGGAAAAGGCGATTCTGATGATGCGCGGCATCGCCGGAATGCTGGAAAAACACCACAAGGTGCAGGTGCTGGACGAGGCGATCGAGGCGGCGGTGAAGCTGTCGGCCCGCTATATTCCGGCACGGCAATTGCCCGATAAATCGGTCAGCCTGATCGATACCGCCTGTGCGCGCGTCGCCATTTCGCAACACGCCGTGCCAGCGGAAGTGGATGACAGCCAGCGCCGTATCGCATCGCTTGAAACCGAATTGGGGATTATCGGGCGCGATGAAACTGCCGGGTATAATGTTGCCGAACGGCGCACACGGGTTGATGGGCTGATGGCCGAGGAAAAAGCCCGGCTAGAAGTGCTGACCGAGCGTTGGAATGGCGAAAAAGCCATTGTCGATGAAATTCTGGACCTGCGCGCCAAGCTGCGCCAGGATGGCGGCACGGTTGACGAGCCCGATGCCGAGGAAGCCCCGCCCGCCAGCCCGCTGAGCGATGAAGACCGCGCGGCGCTCTTGGCCCAGCTTGGCGAGAAACAGGCGGCATTGCTCGCGCTTCAGGGCGAAAGCCCGCTGATTTTGCCAATTGTCGATGCGCAAGCCATTGCTTCCGTGGTGGGCGATTGGACGGGCGTGCCGGTGGGCCGGATGCTGAAAGATGAAATCGCAACGGTGCTGAGCCTTGATGAACATCTGAACAAGCGCGTCATTGGCCAGGATCATGCGATGGCGATGATCGCCAAGCGCATCCAGACCAGCCGCGCGGGGCTGGACAACCCCTCCAAACCCATTGGCGTGTTCATGCTGGCCGGGCCTTCGGGCGTTGGTAAAACCGAAACCGCGCTGGCACTGGCCGAGGCGCTTTATGGTGGCGAGCAGAATGTCATCACCATCAACATGTCGGAATTTCAGGAAGCCCATACCGTTTCTACCCTGAAAGGCGCGCCGCCGGGCTATATCGGTTATGGCGAGGGTGGGATTCTGACCGAGGCTGTGCGCCGCAAACCCTATTCGGTTGTGCTGCTTGACGAGGTGGAAAAGGCCCATAGCGATGTGCATGAGATCTTCTTTCAGGTGTTCGACAAGGGCATCATGGAAGATGGCGAGGGCCGGCTGATCGACTTCAAGAACACGCTGATCCTGCTGACATCGAATGTCGGCTCTGACCTGATCATGGATATGTGCAAAGACCCCGACCTGATGCCGGAACCCGACGGCATTGCCAAAGCCCTGCGCGAACCGCTGCTGAAAGTCTTCCCGGCGGCGCTGCTGGGGCGTATCGTGGCCATTCCCTACTATCCGCTTTCACCCGATATGATTGCGAAAATCAGTGCGCTTCAGCTCAACCGTATCGTCAAACGCGTGCGCGCCAGCCACGGCGTGCCGTTTGAATATTCCGATGCCGTTGTGCAGCTGATTGTCGACCGTTGCCAAGAGCTTGAAAGCGGCGGGCGCATGATTGACGCGATCCTGACCAATACGATGCTGCCAGAGGTTTCGGGCGAATTTTTACGCCGGATGATGAATGGCGAGCCGGTCAACGGTGTCAAAGTTGATGTGGCAGACAACGAATTCACGTATAGTTTTTCGTGAAACCCAACCCCGGCGGGGCAACCTGCCGGGGCACGACCCGGACGAATTTGAGGCACTGACGACTAATTTTAGCAAGGATTGGAAAATATTATGGCCAATGACAATGTGATCCCCGTCAAGATCTCCATCGACCCGCTCACCGAGATGGACAAGAAGAAACTCGCGCTGCTGATGGCCAAGGAAATTGGCTATAAAAAGCCGAAACCGATGAGTTTTTCACAAGATTTCAAGCCGACTTCGGCCAAGTGGAACAAGAAAACCATCGAGGCGCAGATGCGTGCCATCGCGCGCTATGACCTTTCGCTTTTTGCCACGCAGTTGATGGAGGTTTACGGCCATATCGAAAAGGCCAAGAACGGCCAGGACAAGATGAAGCTGACAAAGGCGTTTCACAAGAAGGCCGGCACATTGCTGAAATCGCTGGAAGACAAGATCGGCGAGAAGATCGGTGATCTGGGCGAAGAAATTTCCTCGGAAGCCAAGTTCAACGAAAAGGCGCTGAACGAGGCCGCCAAGGCGCTGGACCCGAAAGCCGCCGAAAGCTTTCTGACGCTGATCGAGGATGCGGGCGAGGAAATGCGCAACTTCCTGCTGACAATGGAGGATGAGCGCGACGATATGAAGGAAAAAGGCGAGCCCGATGACAAGCTCGCCAAGGCGCTGAAACTGTCGGCGGCCAGCTTCAAGACCCTTACGCGCGATTTTGCCAGCAATGCGCTTGGCAAGGTGAAAGAGGTGCAGGACATGCAGAAAACTTTTGCCGGCGCGTTGAAGGCGGGCGTGGCCGATAACGAGGCCAAGGACGCCAAAACCTCGATCACTGCGATCAAGAACGAAGTTCTGCGCCTGGGCAATGCCGCCAAAACGGTCATTGCCAACCATACCGCAGCACTTGCGCTGGTCACGCGCGGCGAGACGGGTGCGAAAACCGCCAAGCTGATCGTCGATAGAAATACGCCCTTGTATAAATCGGCCACGGCAATCATCGACCTGGCCTCGAAACTGGAAGCAACCTACAAGAAAAAGGCGAAAGCCGCCAAAGCCTGAACAGGAACACCATGCCGTTTATCAGCGATGCACCCAAAGGTAGCCTGCGCGAACGCGCCGCACTATTTGTTGACAGCCCGGCCATCCGTTACGGGATTCTGGCGCTGATCGTGTTCAACGCGATCACGCTGGGCCTGTCGACCTCGGATGTTGTGCGCGACAATCTTGGCGGCGCGCTTCGGTTTATCGACAGCGCCGTGATCGTTGTCTTTGTGCTTGAAATGGTGCTGAAGCTCTATGCCTATGGCTGGCGTTTTTTCCGCAATGCCTGGAATATTTTCGACCTCAGCATTGTGGTGATCGCGGTTTTGCCCAGCACGGCGGGCCTGTCGGTGCTGCGCGCCTTGCGGGTTATCCGCGCCATGCGCATCCTGTCGGTGGTGCCGCAGTTGCGCTCGGTCATCCGTGCTTTGCTCGAAGCCCTGCCCGGCATGGGCGCGGTGATCATCCTGCTCGGCATCGTCTATTACGTCTTCGCCGTAATGACGACCATGCTTTACGGCGATGCCTATCCGCAATGGTTCGGCACGATCGGTGAATCGCTTTACTCGCTGTTCCAGATCATGACATTGGAAAGCTGGTCGATGGGGATTGTGCGGGTGGTGATGGAGCAATACCCGCAGGCCTGGCTGCTGTTTGTGCCCTTCATCGTGATGACGGCATTCGCCGTGTTGAACCTGTTCATCGGTATTCTGGTCAACACCATGCAATCGGCCGTGGAAGAAGCGCAAGACCAGGAGCTGGAGCGTATCTTGAAAATCGTGACCGATGGCAACGAGGCCACGCAAGCCGCGCTTGCCGATATTCGCAAACAGCTCGAGGCCCGCGATGGCCGGTAGTCAGAAGTTCATCGCGCGCAACCGCGCGCCGCGTGTGCAGATCGAGTATGATGTCGAGGTTTACGGCGCCGAAAAGAAAATGCAATTGCCCTTTGTCATGGGGGTGATGAGCGATTTGTCCGGCAAGTCTGAGGTGGCGCAACCCAGCGTGGCCGACCGGAAATTCCTTGAAATTGATATTGATAACTTTGATGAGCGGATGCGCGCCATCAAGCCGCGCGTGCAGTTTGCGGTGCCCAATACGATGACGGGCGAAGGCAATCTTTCGGTTGATATCGCCTTTGAACGGATGGACGATTTTTCGCCCGCCGCGATTGCCCGCAAGGTGGAGCCCTTGCGCAAACTGCTGGAAGCGCGCGAGCAGCTCAATAATCTGATGACTTATATGGATGGCAAGGTCGGCGCAGAGGAATTGCTCGACAGGCTTGTCGGCAATCCCGAGCAGTTGCGCGCCTTGCTGGCGGGCGGGGCCGCTGATGCCGCCACCAAATCCGATGTGGGGGCCGAAGTGCAGGCCGATGTGCTGAACGCGGTTGCGGCCAGCGCGCCCGAGGATGCGCCGCAAGCAGATTCGGCAGGCGGAATTCTGGCCGATATCGCCGCCAATGCCCCCGATGACGCGCCCGTGAAAGATGAAAGTGCAGCGGTTCTGGCCGGCCTGGCCTCAGACGCGCCCGAAGATGAAGCCGAAGATGATGGCGCAGCCCACGTGCTGGCCGGAATGGCGGCAGACGCACCAGAGGATGAGGTTGAGGAAGACGGTTCGGCCGCGCTGTTAGCGGGCATGGCGGCAGGCGCGCCGGAAGATGAGGATGAGACCGACGATTCCGCTGAACTGCTGGCCGGAATGGCTGCCGATGCGCCAGAAGATGAGGATGAGGAAGACCTGTCGGCTGATGTGCTGGCAGGTGTTGCCGCCGATGCGCCGGAAGACGCAGCGGAGGAGGATGACTCCGCTGAACTGTTAGCGGGCATGGCGGCAGGCGCGCCGGAAGATGAGGATGAGACCGACGATTCCACTGAACTGCTGGCCGGAATGGCCGCCGATGCGCCAGAGGATGAGGTTGAGGAAGACGATTCCGCTGAACTGCTGGCCGGAATGGCTGCCGATGCACCAGAGGGTGAATTTGAGGAAGACCTGTCGGCTGATGTGCTGGCAGGTGTTGCCGCCGATGCGCCGGAAGATGCTGCGGAGGAGGATGACTCCGCTGAACTGTTAGCGGGCATGGCGGCAGACGCGCCGGAAGATGAGGATGATACCGACGATTCCACTGAACTGCTGGCCGGAATGGCCGCCGATGCGCCAGAGGATGAGGTTGAGGAAGACGGTTCGGCCGCATTGCTGGCCGATATGGCGGCAGATGCGCCCGAGGATGTGCCTGAAGATGACGGCACGGATGCCTTGCTAACAGATATGGCAAACGATGCACCGGTAGATGAAGCCGAGGAGGATGGATCGGCAGAATTGCTTGCGGGCATGGCGGCAGACGCGCCAGAGGACGTGTTTGAAGACGATCTGGCCGATGAATTGCTGGCAGGCATGGCGGCTGATAGCCCTCAGGACGACGATGTCGAAGACGATAGCGCGGCAGACCTGCTTGCCGGCATGGCAGCGGATGCGCCTGAGGACGCGCAAGAGGATAGCCCTGACGCGCTGCTTGCCGATATGGCGGCAGATGCGCCCGAGGAAGCCGACGAGGATGATGACAGCGCCGGAGTGCTGGACAGCATGGCCGCGGCGGTTGAGGATGAGGCGCCGGAAGATGACGGTTCGGCGGCGCTGCTTGCCGAGATGGCGACCGGCCTGCCCGAAGGTGAGGCCGAGGATGATGACACATCGGCACTGCTGGCCGATATGGCCGCAGCACCTGATGAAGCCGACGAGGATGATGACAGCACCGACACGCTCCTGGCCGACCTGGCCGCCGATATTCCGGAGGATGACGAGGAGGTAGACGGTGCCGATGATCTGCTGGCGGGCATGGCGGCCGATGTGCCGGAAGATGAGGCGGATGATGACAACGCAGACCTGCTGGCCGGTATGGCAGCGCAGGCTCCGGAGGATGAGGCGGAGGAGGGCAATGACAGCCTGCTCGCCGATATGGCCGCTGCGGGCGATGATGAGCCGCCCGAGGAGGATGGCACCGATGGGCTTTTGGCGGATATGTCGGTTGAACTGCCCGAGGATGAGGCCGAGGACGATACCGATGATCTGCTCGCCGACATGGCGCTTGATATCGCGGATCTGCCCGAAGAGGATGATACCGATGATCTGCTTGCCGACATGGCCGCAGATCTTCCCGATGACGACCCTGATGACGGCCCTGATGACAGCAACACCGACGCGCTTTTGGCCGAGATGGCCGATGTCGATGAGGATGAAGATGCGGATGGCGGGGCGCTTGATGATATTTTGGGCGCATTGTCGGACGACGCAGCCGATGACGACGTAACCCGGCAAGATGCCTTGCGCGATGACAGCGCAGATGCGAATGCCGGTGATGACCCGCTCGCCGCGCTTATGGCCTTTGCGGCAAGCGATGATCCGGTCGATGACGGTGATACCGCGCTTGACGATCTGCTGGGCGATGATGATGGCGGGCTGGATGCACTCTTGGCCGAGGACGCGCCCGACGAAACCATCCCCTTTGACGCGGATGACGAAATTGCTGACAACCTGCCCGATCTTGACGATTTGCTCGCCGATGGCGATGAGGCCGGGCTTGATGCGCTGTTGGGCGATGCTGCGGACGACAGCGACCTTGACGCCATGCTCGGCGAAGATGGCGATGATGCGCTGAATGACCTGCTGGGCGATGATGGCGACACCGATCTGGATGCGTTGCTGGCCGATGACGATGACAACAGCCTCGATGATCTGCTGAGCGATGCAGGCGATGCCGACGATGATCTGGCCGATCTGTTGGGCGACGATACCGATACCGATGACGACCTTGACGCCCTTCTGGCCGATGATGACAGCGACGCCGATCTGGCCGATTTGCTGGGCGATGACGATGGCGATCTTGACGCCCTGCTTGCCGAGAGTGACGATGACCAACCCGATGATGACCCCGCCCCCGAGGAGAAAAAAGTGAGCAAGCCCAAAGACGGATTCCAGCCCAATTTCGGCACGCTCGACGCCCCCGCGCTAAGCCACGAGGCCGGCGCGCGGCGTAAATTCCGCATCGCCGTGCTGGGCGATTTTTCGGGCCGCGCCAACCGCGGCGCCCTGGAGATTGGCACCGATCTGGCGGCGCGCAAGGGCTTCAAGCTCGACTTTGATACGCTGGAAACGGTCGTCAGCCGCTTTCGCACCACGCTGACCCTGCCTGTGGGCAATGACGGCGCGGCGATGGAGGTGGAGCTGAATGAGCTGGACGACCTGCATCCCGACGAGTTGTTCGACAATATGGAGGTGTTCTCCGAGCTTTCGGCCATTCGCCGCAGCCTGACCTCGGGGCGCAATCTGGAAAGCGCCATTCGCCAGTTGGAAGGCTGGGGCGCCGAATTTGCCGATTACAAGGTGAAGTCCAGCAAACGCGGCAAGGGCGGTGCCGCCCCCGCCGATATGAAGCTGAGCGATTTTCAGTCGCTGATCGGCGATACGACCCCGCGCGCCGAGGCCAGCGATGCGACCGATATCATCGCGCGAATCGTCGGCCCCTATATCACCGCCAGTCCGCAAAAGGGCACCGAGGCTATGGTCGCCGCCGTGGACAAGGCGCTGTCGGGGCTGATGTCGGCCATTTTGCACCACCCCGATTTCCAGTTCCTGGAATCGGCTTGGCGCTCGATCGATCTGCTTGGCCGGCGTGTGGAAAGCGGCACGAATTTGGAGGTGGTTGTCTATGACATGGCTGCCGAAGAGCTGGCGGCCGATCTGGCCGGCACCGAGAATATGGCCGAAACCGGGCTGTTCGATATGCTGGTCGAACGCCCGCGTGCCGATGAAAGCCAGGGGCCGCTTTCGGCCGTGATCGGGCTGTTCACCTGGGAAGAAACCCCGCCCCATGCCGAAATTCTGGCGCGTATGGCCCGGATTTCGGCCTATATGGATGCGCCCTTCATCTCGTCCATTTCCACGGGGTTCATGGGCATCAAACCCGAAGACCGGCACCCGCTGGTGCAAAAAACATGGGGTGCCTTGCGCGAAATGCCCGAGGCGCGATACCTGGGCCTGGCCACGCCGCGCTTTATGCTGCGGATGCCCTATGGCAAGAAATCTGACCCGATCGACCGGTTTGAATACGAAGAATTCAGCACAAAAGAAGGTGTGCGCAGCTTCCTGATGGCCAATCCGGCACTGCTGGTGGCCGTGCTTCTGGCCGAAAGCGTCAGCCAGCAGGGCAAGAATATCAAGCTTGGCAGCATCATGACTTTGGATGATGTGCCGTTTTACTATATGCTGGACCAATATGGCGACCAGGTGGCGCTGCCCTGCACCGAGCGGCTGCTCAATGTGCGTTCATCCGCCGAGGTTGTGGCGCGCGGCTATATGCCGGTTCTGTCCATACAGGGGCAGAATGTTGTGCGGCTCGGCTCGTTCCAGTCGGTCGGCGGCGGCGAGCTTCTGGGCATATGGTCGGGCGATAGCGCGGGCGAGCTTGGGGCCGGGCGCATTCAGGCGCGCACCTCGGTCGGCATTGGGGCGGCCACACCCAAGGCGGCGGGTGGCGGTGGCAAGGCCGCAGCCGCCGCGTCTGCGGGCGCGGGCGGTGATGACGATGGTGACGATGACGATCTGGACCTCGATTTCGGCGGCGATGATGACGATGGCGGCGATCTCGACCTGGATCTGGATTTTGGTGACGACGGCGATGATGGCGGCGATCTTGATGATTTGCTGGCCGGATTCGGCGATGATGACGATGACGGCGGCGATGACGGCGATATGGATGCCGACCTTGCCGCATTATTGGGGGATCTGTGATGACGTCCGAGGAACAATCGGATATCATTCTGGTTAGCGACGGCAATACCACGTGGCTGTTGCAGGGTGATGCGTATCTGGCGGCGTTGCTATCGGACGAGGAATATTATCCTACGCCCGTGCGCCTGATCAGCTACGAATCGGCTTACGAGATGAGCTTATCAAAGCCGGAAGAGCTGAATATGAGCAGTCTTTGGGCCATTCATCCAAATATTATCGACCGGCTTCGCCGGGAAAACAATTTGATCGAATTGAAAGGCTAGGGATTTCGCCCATGCCGATTTCTTAAGGAGATAAAATGGCTGGTCAGGACATTGTTCAGAAAAACCGCCAAGTCCGCATCAAGGGGCCGTTGGGCCCGGAAAAAATGGTCTTGCTGCGCGCAGAAGTTGAAGAAGGGCTAAGCCAGATCGGCAAGGCAGATATTCAGTTCCTGTCGCCCGATCATGATTTGAGCCTTGAAGACATTGTCGGCAAGCGGCTTGGTTTGGAAATAGACGATAAAGACGGCAATACCCGCTATTGGCAAGGGTATTGCGCCAATGCGGCCTATGAGGGGCGCTATGGCGGGCAGGCGCTGTTTCGCTGCGAAATGCGCCCGACGCTGTATTTTCTGACCCTCGGGCGCGATTGCCGGATATTTCAGGATAAATCGGCGCTGGATGTTGTGAAACAGGTCATGCGCGACGCCGATCTCACCGATTTTGAAGACAAGACAACCGCCACCTACAACCCGCGGGTTTACACCGTGCAGTATCGTGAAAGCGACTTTGATTTCATCTCGCGGCTGATGGAAGAAGAGGGCATCTACTATTATTTCAAGCATGACGACAGCAAGGAAACGCTGGTGCTGGCCGATTCAAGCTCGGCCCATGTGAAGCTGCAGCACGGCGCCGACAGTCTGGAATTTCACTTCAAGGAAGATGAATACAAGCGCGATCAGGACCATATTTACGAGTGGAAGTCGGCCGAGGCGGTGAATACCGGCAAGGTCACGATGACCGATTACGATTTTGAGAACCCGACATCCGATCTTGCTGCGGTGACGGCGATTGCCAAGGGCACGCATAGTTTCAAGGATATCGAGTATTACGACTATCCTGGCCACCATCTGACGGCTGAAGAAGGCAAGGTGCGCACACGCGTGCGCACCGAAGCCCATGCCGCCCAGCACAACCGTTCGCGCGGGAAGGGCAATGTGCGCTGGCTGGCGGCGGGCGGCACCTTTACCATGAAGGAACATCCGCGCAGCAGCTTCAACAAGGAATATCTGGTGCTGAGCGCGCGCCACAAGCTGAGCATCGAAACCGATACCGAAGACAAGGGCCAGGCGCAGACGGCGCTGCAATCGGAAGGCGGGCAGGGCGGCGCACCGGTGGGTGACGCCAAAGAGGGCGACAAGGAAACAACGCCGGCCATCGAGTCGGATTTTTCGGTGCAGTTGAAGGCCGAGCCCTATCGCGCCCCGAAACGCGCGCCGATCCCGAAAATATCGGGGCTGCAAACCGCGGTGGTCACCGGCCCCTCGGGCGAGGAGATTTACACCGACAAGCATGGCCGCATCAAAGTGCAGTTCCACTGGGACCGCGAGGGCAACAAGGACGAGAAAACCACCTGTTTTGTGCGCGTGATGCAGCATATGTCGGGCCAGGGCTGGGGCGCGTTCCATATTCCGCGCATCGGCCAAGAGGTTGTCGTGCAGTTTGAAGAGGGCAATCCCGACCGGCCCATCATCATCGGTATGCTTTACAACGAGGCCAAGAAGCACCCCTTCGCCTTCCCCGCGAATATGACTCAATCCGGCATCAAGACCAACAGCTCCAAAGGCGGTGGCGGTTTTCATGAACTGGTGTTTGAAGACAAGAAGGACGAAGAATTTGTCCGGCTGCAATCGGAGAAGGACTATAAGGAAACCATCAAGAACAACGCCGAAATTTCCATCGGCTTTGAAAAGATGGACCCCGGGGATTTAACCGAGAAGATCTACAACCACAAAACCACCGAACTTGAGAAGGGCGACCATACCTTCACCGTGAAGGAAGGTAGCGAAGCGCGCAGCATTGCCGCCAGCCGCACGCTGACCGTTGGCGAGGATGAAACCACCGATATCGGCGCCAACCGCACGGAAACCGTGGGAGCGAATGAGGAGGTGACGATTGGTGGTGACAATACTGTCACAGTTTCGGGTAACTATACGCTGGATGTGACGGGTGATATTCTGATCAAGTCCGGCAGCAAGATAACGCTGGAGGTGGGCGGCACGAGTGTTGTGATAGATAGCTCGTCAATCGCTATCAGCACCACCAATGTCAGCGTTGACGCAAGTAGCTCGTTCGAGGTTTCAGCGGGCGGGTCGGCCTCGATCAGTGCGGGGGGCTCTGCCGAATTGACGGCCGGTGGCTCTGTCACGGTAGAAGCGAGCGGCGCAGCCGAGGTGAAGAGTAGCGCCATTCTTGCGCTGCAAGGCTCCATTGTGAAAATAAATTAGGGCGGGCGAGATGACTGATAAAGATCCATTCGCCAAACTGACCAAGATCGACGGTAAAACCGCCGCCGATGTCGTTCGCCTTGGTAAACTGAAATTCAACACGCAAATCGAAACGCCTGCCAATGCGCCGGTGTCGCATCTGATCAAGGAACTGGTGGCGCAGAACCTGCTGATGGACGCGCTCAAGGTTCTAGCCCTTGCCCTGCCGGGGCGCGAAGCCGTGTGGTGGGGCTGCCTTGCGGTGCGTGACCTGATGCCGGAGGGCAAGAAAACCCCGCATCTGGAAGCCGCCGAGGCCTGGGTGTTCAAGCCGACTCTGGCGCAAAAGCAAAAGCTGCGCCCGATGTTCGAGGATCCGGGCGGCATGGATGTGGCCATGTGCGAAGCCGGCTTTAACGTGCCCATGCCCGATGACGAGGAGAAATCGGTCTCGCCACCGCATCTGGTGGGGTTGCTGGTGTTTACCGCGCAGGTCAAATCGCATTTCTCATCGAAAATTCCCGAAGAGATTGCGCTGCAGGGCGAGCTTTTGCTGGCGCGCGGGCTGGATATTGCCCGCGGCGGCTCGGGGCAGGTCGAACCGAAAGCAACGAAATCCGACAAGGCCATTGGCGAAGCCGATCTGGCTGGATAGACTAGGCTGAAAGGAGACTGAAATGGGACAACCCGCAGCCCGTGTCGGCGATATGCATACCTGCCCGATGTTTAACGGGCCCGTGCCGCATGTTGGCGGGCCGGTTTTGCCACCCGGTGGCGTAACCTGCCTGATTGCATGTGTGCCCGCAGCGCGTTCAAGCGACATGTGCACCTGTGTCGGCCCGCCGGATGTCATCACGAAAGGCTCGGGCACCGTCATGATTTCCAGCCTTCCCGCTGCACGCCTGGGCGATATGACGAGTCATGGCGGCGCCATCGTGCTGGGCGCACCAACCGTTCTGATCGGAGGATAACACGACCGCATGGGGCTAATTCTGAATATTCAAGGCTCTGGCGTCGTGCCCGATGGCCCGTCGCAAATTCCCATGCGCGGGGGCGCACTCACCATTGGCCGCGCCGCAGGAAACGACCTTGTTCTGCCCGACCCTGATCGCGTTGTCTCGTCGCGCCATTGCGTGATCGAGGAGCGCGGGAACGACTATGTCTTGATGGATATTTCCACCAATGGCACGTTTTTGAACTTTGAGCCGGGCGCGCTTGGCCCGGTGGCAACGCCGCTGAACAACGGCGATATCGTGCAGATCGGCCCCTATGAGCTGCGCGTCGACATTCAGGAAGCGCCTGCCGCCAGCACATCCGACATTCTGGCCGATCTTGCGCCGCCCTTGGCCGATGAGGAACTTTCGCCGCAAGGCCGCGCCGCCAATACCGGCGATTTGCCGGGTTTTGGCGGGCCGGGCGCGGGCAATGATGATTTTCTGGGCGATCTGCTGGGCGCAGGCCCGGCGGCTGGCCCGAAAGCCACATCGCTGTCGGCCCCGCCACCCGACCCGGCGCCGCTTATTCCCGATGATGATGATATTCTGGGCGGCAAGGGCCCGGACCCGTTTGCCGAGTTTGGCCATAGCTCGGAAGACCATACCGCCAGCGCGAATGACTATTTCGCGGCACCCGAAGTTTCGGGGGGTGGCGCGGGGTTCATTCCCGATGACTGGGATCTGGATGGTGAGGAGGAAGCGCCTGCTCCCGCCCCGGCACCCGCCCCCGCCCCGGCCCCGGCCCCGGCCCCGAAGGCCGCGCCAACCCCGCCACCGGCCCCGGCTCCGGCAGCACCCCATGCCGCTGCACCGCCACCCCCTGAGCCGCTTGCGCCGGCGCCGCCCGCACCACCGGCCCCCGAGGTCAAGGCGCCTGACGCGGCCAGACCCGCGCCCGCAGTTGCGGCCAGCGGCCCCGTGGTGAATGCCGATCTTGCCAAGGTCTTCCTGGCATCGGCTGGCGCGGAGAAGGTCAAAATCGACGATGCCGACCTGGCCGCTGCAATGGAGCGTGCCGGTGCCGCCTATCGCAAGATGGTCGAAGGTCTGCGCGAAGTGCTGATGACCCGCGCCTCGATCAAATCCGAATTCCGGCTTGGCCAGACGATGATCTCGCCCGACGGGAACAACCCGATCAAGTTTTCGGTCTCGGCCGATCAGGCGATCGAGGCAATGCTGCGCCCCGGAATGCCCGGCTATTTGCCCGCTGATCGCGCCGCCGATGAGGCGCTCAAAGACATCAAGGCGCATGAGGTTGCCATGATGACCGGGATGCAGGCCGCCATCACCTCGCTGCTCAAAAAATTCGACCCCGCCAGCCTTGCGGGCCGAATCGAAGGCAAGGGCGGGCTTTTCGGCGGTAAAAAGGCAAAATACTGGGACGCGTTTGAAAAAATGTATGGCGAAATCGCCGCCGAGGCCGAAGATGATTTTCAGAATCTGTTCGGCAAGGCCTTTGCGGAAGCGTATCGTTCGCAATTGAAGAAATTATAGTGCCGCCATGTGGCGGAGCGTTGAAAGGGTAGGCAGCGTTGGCTTGGGATAACAAGGTCGTCTGGAATGAGGGGCTGTTCTTGCAGCCGCATCATTTTCAGCAGCAGGATCGCTATATCGAGGCGTTGGTCGGCGGTGTCGCCACCAGCGTGGCGCCCTATGCCTGGGGTGTGGCCGAGCTTACGATTGATGAAGAACTGCTGCGCCTGGGCAAGATCGCGCTGAAAACCGCCCGCGGGATGACCCCGGATGGCGCGGTGTTCCGCGTGCCCTCGGCCGATGACCACCCCCCGGCGATGGATGTGCCCGAAACCATCAAGAACACCGTGGTTTACCTGACCGTGCCCACCCGCCGCCACGGCGCAACCGAGGTGGACCTGACAGGGGCCGAAAAATCTGCCGCGCGTTTCCGCCCGGCCGAAGTGGAGGTGACCAATGCGGTTGGCACCGAAAAAACCCCGGCAACCCTGGCGGTGGCCAAGCTGCGGCTGGGGTTCGCGCTGGATGTCGATGATACATCCGATATGCTGGTCATCCCGATTTGCCGCATCATCGAAGTGCGCTCTGACAATGCCGTGGTGCTTGACAAAGGGTTCATACCAAGCTGCCTTGATGTGCGCGCCTCGCCCACCCTGGCCGATTTCCTGCAAGAGGTGGAAGGCCTGCTGACCCATCGTTGCGATGCGCTGGCCGGGCGTCTGGCTGAAAGCGGGCCGGCCAAGGGGGCCGCCGAAATTCAGGATTTTTTGCTGCTGCAATGCGTGAACCGCTACCTGCCGATGGTGCGCCACCTGACGCATATCGAAAACACCCATCCCAGCGCGATGTATGAAATGCTCATCGGTCTTGCGGGCGAACTTTCAACATTCATGGACAGCGCCAAACGCCTGCCCGATATGAAACCCTATAAGCATGACGACCTGACCGCGACCTTCCGCGACCTGATGCGCGCGCTTCGCCAGTATCTCAGCGCCGTTCTGGAGCAAAACGCCGTCAAAATCGCGCTTGAAGCCCGCAAATACGGCATTTCGGTGGCGATGGTTGCCGATAAACGCCTGATAGGCGGTGCAAAATTCGTGCTGGCCGCCAAGGCCGAGGTGACACCCGAAAGCCTGCGCCGCCATTTCCCGACACAGGTGAAAATCGGGCCGGTGGAAAGCATTCGCCAATTGGTGAACTCGGCCCTGCCGGGCGTGGAAATGCGCCCGCTGCCCGTGGCCCCGCGCCAGGTGCCGTTCAATTCCGGCACCACCTATTTCGAGCTTGATCGTGATGGCCCGCTGTGGAAACAGCTGACAACATCGGGCGGGATTGCCGTGCATGTCGCGGGCGATTTTCCGGGGCTGGAAATGGAACTTTGGGCCATCCGCAATGCGTAATGGGAGCTGATAGATGAGTGGTGACGACCCCTTTGCAGAACCCGGCGACACCGAGAAAACGGTTGTCAATCTGCGCCCCGGTGGCCGTGCCCCGGCGCGGCCTGGTGCGCCAGCAGCCCCGGCGCCGCCGCCACCGCGTGCGCCGCAAGCCCCCTATGATCCTTATGCGCAAGCCCCGACGCCGCCACCGCCCGCAGCCCCGACGGCGCCACCCGCCCAGCCTTCCGGCGCGCCTGCCGCCGCGCGTTCGGGTGTGGATGAGGCCGAGTTTTCAACGACCGGGCTGAACCCGCTCAACGCCGCCGCCGCGCCGATTTTTGCGCTGATCGGCCGTATTCGCAACCGTGCCCAGCACACCAACCCCGATGCTTTGCGCGGGGCCGTGGTGCGCGAGGTGCAGCAGTTCGAGAACCGCGCCTTGCAGGCAGGCGTTCATGCACGCAACGTGAATATTGCCCGCTACGCGCTTTGCGCCACGATCGATGATGTGGTGCTGAACACCCCCTGGGGGGGGCGCTCCATCTGGACCCAGCAATCGATGGTGGGCACCTTCCACAAGGAAACGCATGGCGGTGATCGGTTCTATGATGTGCTGGCAAAGCTGGAACAGGATCCGGCCAACAACCTGGAACTGCTCGAATTCATCTATGTCTGCCTGTCGCTCGGCTTTGAGGGGCGCTTGCGCGTTGAACACCAGGGCACCGACAAGCATTTGCGCATTCGTGAGGGGCTGGCGCGGCTGATCCGCGCCAATCGCGGCCAGGCGGAACGTGCGCTTTCCCCCATGTGGAAGGGTTTGAAACTTGGCCACAAGGTGCTGCGCGCCTGGCTTTCTGTTTGGGTGATTGCCGGAGTTCTGGCCGTTGTGCTGAGCCTTGCCTTTACCGGGCTTACCTTTGCGCTTTCGGGTGATACCGAACGCGTGCAGGGCCAGCTGGCCACGCTTGGCTCTTCCCAGGAGGTTGAGTTGCTGCGCCGCGCCCCGCCCCCGCCGCCCCCGCCGCCGCCGCCCGCAACGGTGGATCAGGTTGGCCGTGTGTCGGAGTTCCTTGAGGCGGAAATTGCCGAAGGTATTGTCGAGGTGTTCCAGACCGGCAATACGCTGACCATCCGCATCGCATCCGAGGGCGCAGGGCTGGCCATGTTCGGCCCTGGCTCGGACGAGCTTCAGAGTGAATATCTGCCGAAAATCCAGCGCGTGGCCGAGGCGTTGAACAACGAGGAAGGCACGCTGATCATTGCAGGCCATTCCGATTCCGTGCCGATTTCGACGGCGCGTTTTCCCAATAACACAGTACTTTCGCTGAAACGGGCCGAGGCGGTCATGGCCTATATGGCCACAATTCTCGATATTCCGGGCCGCATGTCGGCGGAAGGCCGCGCCGAATCTGAACCCATTGCCGATAATGGCACCCGCGAAGGCCGCGCCAAGAACCGGCGCGTCGAAGTCATACTTGTGCGTTAGGACCGAATTGAATGTGGCGTATCATTAAGAAGATCTTCGGTTCGGCCTGGCTGCTTTGGCTGCTGATCACCACGGTATTTGCCGTGCTGATCTATCTGTTCGGCGACCTTCTGGCCTTTGGCAGTTGGCGGCCCTTTGGCACCCAGCTTGCAAAATACATCACCATCGGGGTGCTGTATTTCATTGTCATCCTGATGCTGATCATCCGCACCATTCGCCGCCGCCGCCGCGAGAGGCGCATGGATGAGGATATCGTCGCCGAGGAAGAAGACGGCGACGATGTCGTTGAAGAAGAGCTTCTGGAAATGCGCAAGCGCATGAAAGAGGCGCTGCAAATTCTGAAAAAATCCAAGCTGGGCGGCAAGGGTGGCAGACGGAACCTGTATCAACTGCCCTGGTATATCATGATCGGGCCACCGGGCGCGGGCAAAACCACGGCAATTGTCAATTCCGGCCTGAATTTTCCGCTGGCCGAGAAAATGGGAATGCAGGCGCTGGGCGGCATCGGCGGCACGCGCAACTGCGACTGGTGGTTCACCGATGAGGCCGTGCTGATCGACACGGCAGGCCGCTATACCACGCAGGATTCCGATGCCGAGGCCGACCGCGATGCCTGGCTCGGCTTTCTGGCCATGCTCAAACGCAACCGCAAGCGCCAGCCGATCAACGGGGCAATGGTGGCGATTTCGCTGTCCGATATTTCGATGCTCGACACCGCCGCGCGCAAGGAACATGCCAATGCCATTCGCCAGCGGCTTGTGGAATTGCGCGAAAAACTGGGCGTGCGCTTTCCGGTTTACATCCTGTTTACCAAGGCCGACCTGATTGCCGGGTTCAGCGAGTTCTACGAGAATCTGGGCCGCGAAGAGCGTGAACAGGTCTGGGGTTTCACCTATCCGATCAAGGGGCCGAAAACCAAAATCAACGCGCTGGCCGAATTTGACGGGCAATTCACGGCCTTGCTTGGCCAGTTGAATAACCTGACGCTTGAGCGGCTCCAGCAGGAAACCGACAGCCAGCGCCGCGGGCTGATCAACGGGTTTGCGCAGCAACTGGCCAGCCTGCAAACCGTTGCAAAAGAATTCCTGACCGATGTGTTCCAGGAAAACAAATATCAGGACCAGCAGTTTCTGCGCGGGGTCTATTTTACCTCGGGCACGCAGGAAGGCACCCCGATTGACCGTTTGATGATGAACATGGCCCGCACCTTTGGCATTGGCCGTCAGGCAATTGGCACAGGCTCGGGGCAGGGGCGCAGCTACTTTTTGCGCAACCTGATCGAGACCGTGATCTTTGGCGAGGCCGGGTTGGTTTCGGCCGATGACAAGGTCGAGCGCCGCTATCGCTGGATCAAGCGCGGCGCGATCACCGCCGCAATTCTGTTTGCTGCGGGGGTTGGCACGCTCTGGACCTTCTCCTTCCTTGGCAACAAGGAGATGATCGCGCAGGCCAGCGCCGATGTCGATCGCTATAACCAGATGGTTTCGGTCATACCCGTCAGCCCGGTTGATGAAGTCGACCTGTTGCCGCTGATCGAGCCGCTGAACATATTGCGCGATCTGCCGGGCAACCCCGCGCAAGACGATCCGGCGCCGCCGCGCGAGCTGACCTGGGGGCTGTGGCAGGGCGACAATGTCGGCAATGCCGCCTCTCAAACCTATCGCCGTGCGCTGAACGAACGCTTTTTGCCGCGCATCCTGCTCAAACTCGAACGCCAGATGCAGGCCAACCTGAACAACCCCGAACTGCTTTATGAGCTGTTGAAGGTCTATATGATGCTTGGTCTGCAAGGCCCGATCGACGAGCAACTGGTTGTTGATCTGCTGAGCGTCGATTGGGATATGACCTATCCGGGCGAGCAGATGGCGCAGGCGCGCGAAGATCTGGTCGGCCATCTGACGCAGATGATCAACCAGCCGATGCAGGAAATTTCGCTGCACGGCCCGCTTGTCGCGCAGGTGCAGGCGCTGCTCAGCGAAACGCCGGTATCGGTGCGGGTATACAACTCGATCATCGCCAGCCCGGAAGCGCGCGCCATCAATGACTGGCGCGTGCTGGAACAGGGCGGCCCGCTGGCCGCACGCGTGCTGATCCGCCCCTCTGGCCTGCCGCTGTCCGAAGGCGTTGAGGGGATCTATACCCGCGCGGGATTTTACAATGTCTTCCTGCCCGCCGCCCTGGATGTGGCCGAACAGCTGCGCGCCGAAAACTGGGTGCTTGGTGAGCGTGGTGAGGATTTGAGCGATGAAGAGGCGCTGACCCGCATCGCCAGCGAAGTGCTGGACCTGTATTATACCGATTACATCGCCAATTATGAGCGCATCCTTGGCGATGTCGATATTGCGCCGATGGGCGCGATGAGCGAGGTTGTGCAGACGCTCGACATTATCTCCGGCCCCAATTCTCCGGTCGCCAAATTGATGACAGCGGTTGCCTATCAAACCCAGCTGACCGCCCCGCCGGGCGCGGTCGATATTGCCGGCGCCGCTTCGGATGTTACCGAATTTGGCGCGCAAACCGCGCTGGACAACCTGTCTATCCGCACGCGGATGCTGGTGGATGTTCTGGCCTCTTCGGCCACGGCAAACGGCCAGCCCGCCCCGCCGCCACCGGGCACAACCGTTGAAGAACGGTTCCGCTGGCTGCGCGATTTCACCGTTGGTGAAGAAGGTGTGCCAACCGAACTTTCCGACACGATGGCACGGCTGACGGCGCTGTATCAGGAGCTGAACCGCCTGTCGGTGACAGGGGGCAGCACCAATATCAATTCGACCGCCACGCAGGATTTGCAGGTGGCGCTTGGCCGCATCCCCGACCCGATGAAGCGCTGGGCGACGCAGATCACCGAAGCCAGCTCCGGTGTGGCCGCGGGCGGTGCGCGCGCGGCGCTGAATGCGCAATGGCAGGCGCAGGTCTTGCCAACCTGCAACCGCGCCATCACCGACCGTTTCCCCTTTTTCAGGGGGCAAAGTGCTGATGTGCCCATTCAGGAATTTGCCCGCCTGTTTGCGCCGCAAGGGCTGATCGACGGGTTCTTCCAGGCCAATCTGGCCGAATTCGTCGACACAACAAGCAGCCCGTGGAAATGGCGCCGTGTGAACAACCAGGAGCTTGGGATATCGGATTCGGTGCTGTCGCAATTTCAGCGCGCCGCCGAAATCCGCGATGCCTTCTTCCTTGCCCCCGGCCTGCCGGCGGTCACATTCGATCTGAAGCCGGTCGCGCTCGACCCGGCCGCCGATCGTGTGCAGATCGTGGTCGACGGGCAGATTCTGGACTATCGCCAGAGCCAGCCGCAGCAGGTTACACCCATGCAATGGCCCGGCTCGGGCGGGGCGACGCAGGTTGCCTTCCAGCCCCAGAACCGTAACACCGAAAACGGTGTCGGCTTTGAAGGGCCCTGGGCGTTTTTCCGGATGCTCGAAGGGGCCGAGGTGCGCCGTGGCAATGCCGCCGACCGTAGCCGCATCATCTTCAATGTCGGCGGGCGCATCGCGGTGTTCGAGCTGCGCGCGGGTGCGGCGATCAACCCGTTCGATCTTGAGATGCTGCGCGGTTTCCGCTGCCCGAGCTCGTTGTAAGGATGGGCGGAACTTACGGATATTATGGTAAGTTTCCGGCCCTGGGGGATTTTGTGCGCGGTGGTGTCAGCCGCCGGTTTGTGAATGTCTGGGACCCGTGGCTGCAAGCGGGCATTGCCTATGCGCGCAGTCTGCTCGGCGCTGGCTGGCGCGAGCTTTACGCGACAGCCCCCATCTGGCGCTTTCAGCTTGGGGCTGAAATTGCGCATGACCGCCCAATCTTTGGCGTGATGATGCCCAGCCAGGATGCGGTGGGCCGCCTGTTTCCGCTGACCTTGCTGGCCGAAGGCATGGGGGCCGATGGCGGGCTGCAAAACGACGCGCTGTTCACCCCGCTCGAAGATATCGCGCTGGAAATGCTCGACACGCTCAACCGCAAGACCCGGCTGGAGGAGATGCTGGCCGCATTGCCAGACCCGCTTCCCGGCGCAACCCCGACACCGCGCGCCAGCCAATGGCTTTCGGCACCCGATGCCGAATTTGGCGACCCGACAAGCCTGACATTCAGCGGTTTGCCCGAAGGGGCGGGGTTTTTGTCACTCATGGGATACGACCCCCATGCCGAAGATCTGGGGGCCTTGTTATGAGTATTTTTCACCATTGCGGTAAAACCCATGTGGGCAATGTGCGCAAGCTGAACGAAGATTCATTGATCTCTGTGCCAGAACTCGGGGTGTTTGTGGTGGCCGATGGTATGGGCGGGCATTCAGGCGGTGACTATGCCAGCCAAAGCGTTGTCGGCCATGTCGACCGGATGGACCGTGGAATGCCATCGGGCGAGGCGATGCGCGCCGTGCGCACCGCCTTTCTGGAATCGCATTATGCCATTCAGGCCGAGGCCGAGCGGCGCGGCGGTGGCACGATCGGCTCGACCGCCATCGCGCTTATCCTGTCCGAGCCGCATTTTGCCTGCCTCTGGGTGGGCGATAGTCGGCTTTATTTGCTGCGCGACGGGCAGCTCATCCAGCTTTCGCGCGACCATTCGCTGGTGAATGACCTGTTTGACTCTGGCCAGATCACCGCTGAAGAGGTTGAGACCCACCCGCATGGCAATGTGATCACCCGCGCGGTCGGGGTGGGCGAAACGCTGGAGATTGACAAGATCCGCGGCACTTACGAGCCGGGAGACCGGTTCCTGCTGTGCAGCGACGGGCTGTCGGGCTATGCCAGTTTTGACGATATCCGCCACTGCATGTTGTCGGCGCCCATCACCTCGGTCTGCGATGAGCTGATTGCCCTGGCACTTGCAGGCGGCGGGCGTGACAATATCACCGCGATAACGGTCGAAATTCCCGATTATTTTTAGGGCTGGCTAGACCGCACGCATGAGCTGACGGTCGAAAATACGCATCACCTGTGCCAGATCATCACCGCGTTTCAGCGTGCGCCCATCCATGCCGATCACCGAATACTGCCCCTGCCGCAGCCGGTTGCCGGGGCGCTTTTCCACGCGAAAAAGCGGCTGTTCGGCCGTGTGGCGGAAAATGGAAAACACCGCATAATCGCGCAGAGCCGAGATTCCATAGTCGCGCCACAGCCCTGCCGCAACAAACCGCCCGTAGACCGACAGAATGATCGCAATTTCACTGCGGTGAAACGAGATCTGGGCGCTCTGTCCAAAGGGCGGGGACGTTGCGGGGTGCGGGATCAATGCCATAGCATATTCTGCGCAATATTGCGCTTTCAGGCAAGCTAATCGTTGAACATTCGTGCCATTCGTGCCATTCGGGCCAGCGTGCTGCAAAGCGATTTGGGGGCAGATATGCGCGACTTTCAGAAAAACGGCCGCTCGATGACCTATGCCGAAAACGGGATGTGCGCGGCAAGCCACCCGCTGGCGGCACAGGTTGCGGTGCAAATTTTGCAGGCGGGTGGCAATGCGGTTGATGCCGGCATTGCCGCGGCGATGGTGCTGAATATCTGCGAGCCGCATATGACCGGGCTTGGCGGCGATTGTTTTGCGCTTGTGCAGCCGCGTGAGGGGGCGGATATCATCGGCCTCAACGCGTCTGGCCGCGCGCCCGCGTCGGCCAATGCCGCCGCCCTGCGCGCCGCCGGCCGCACCGGCATCGCCAGTGACAGCGCCGATGCGGTGACCATGCCCGGCGCGGTTGATGGTTTGCTGCGCCTGATCGAGGATTATGGACGCATCGGGCGCGACCGTGTTCTTGCCCCCGCTATCCACTATGCCGAATCCGGCCTGCCGATTGCGCCGCGCGTGGGGCAGGACTGGGGTGAAAGCTGGGATGATCTGCGCGGTCACGGGCGAAGGTTCTACTTGAAGAATGGCAAGCCCTTTGCCGCTGGCGACAAGTTTGCAGCGCCTCGCCAGGCTGAAGTACTACGCCGGATCGCGGCACAGGGCCGCGCCGGGTTTTATGAAGGCGAGGTGGCCGATGATCTTGTGTCATCGCTCAGGGCGCTGGGCGGCGGGCACAGTCTGGATGACCTTGCAAGCGTGCGCGCTGACTATGTCGCCCCTGTCGCAACGCGGTATCGTGGCACCGAGCTTGTTGAACTGCCGCCAAACGGGCAGGGCGCGGCGGCTTTGCTGCTGGCCAATATCCTTGGCCATTTCGATTTTGCGGGGATGGACCCTGTGGGCACGACGCGCACGCATATACTGGCCGAGGCCAGCAAGCTTGCCTATGACGCGCGTAACCGGTTTGTGACCGACCCCGCCCATATGGACACGCGGCTGGCGCATATGCTGGCACCGGAAACCGCCGCCAGACTGGCGGCGCTGATTTCACCCAAAGCCGTGCTGCCTTTGCCCACCCCGCCGCTTGAGGCGGTGCATAAGGACACGGTCTATCTGACCGTGGTTGACAAAAACCGCATGGCGCTCAGCCTGATCTGTTCGATCTTCTCGCGCTTTGGCAGCGGGCAGGCTTCGGAAAAATTCGGCATATTGTTCCATGATCGCGGCACCGGGTTTAACCTGATCGAGGGGCACAGAAACGTGCTTGCCCCCGGCAAACGCCCCATGCACACGATCATTCCCGGCATGATGCGCGAGGGCAAAAACCTGATGCCTTTCGGCGTGATGGGTGGGCAGTATCAGGCGGCGGGGCATGGGCATTACCTGTCAAATCTGGTGGATTTTGGCATGGATATGCAAACCGCCTTTGATGCGCCGCGCGCCTTTGCCGAGCATGGCGCACTGTGGCTGGAAACCGGGTTTGCGCCCGAAGTGGCGCAAGACCTTGCCGATCTGGGGCATCAGGTGAAATGGCGCAAATCGGCCATTGGCGG
This sequence comes from Abyssibius alkaniclasticus, assembly GCF_020447305.1. Classification (NCBI taxonomy): domain Bacteria; kingdom Pseudomonadati; phylum Pseudomonadota; class Alphaproteobacteria; order Rhodobacterales; family Paracoccaceae; genus Abyssibius; species Abyssibius alkaniclasticus. The sequence continues at coordinate 1,215,783 of NZ_CP095732.1, forward strand.
CGCGCAGGCCATTCAGATTGATGCGGCGCGCGGCATTCTGATCGGCGCATCGGATTTTCGCAAGGATGGCTGCGCTTTGGGCTATTGAGGGCCGAGTCGCGGCGGGCTAGACAGGGGCATGAATGCCCAAACCAACCTTCTGCGCAGCGTCTTCGGCTTTGACGGGTTTCGCCCCGGCCAGGAAGAGGTGGTCGCCGCCGTGGCTGCTGGCCATGATGTGCTGACCGTAATGCCCACAGGCGGCGGCAAGTCGCTCTGCTTCCAGCTTCCGGCGCTGCTGCGCGAGGGGGTGACGCTGGTAATCTCGCCGCTGATCGCGCTGATGCGCGACCAGGTCCGCGCGCTCAACGATGCGGGCGTTGAGGCGGGTGCGCTGACTTCCGGCAATACCGAAGACGAGGTCGAGGCAGTGTTCGCCGCGCTTGATGATGGGCGTCTCAAGATTCTCTACATGGCGCCCGAACGGCTGGGGCGCGAGGGCACGATGCGGCTGCTGTCGCGCGTGAATGTGAGCCTGATTGCTGTCGACGAGGCGCACTGCGTCAGCCAATGGGGCCATGATTTTCGCCCCGATTATCTGAAAATCGGCGCGCTGCGCGACCGGCTGAACGTGCCGCTTGTGGCGCTGACCGCCACCGCCGATGCAGAAACCCGCCAGGAAATTGTTGAACGCTTGTTTGCGGGCCGCAGCCCGCAGGTGTTTTTGCGCGGCTTTGACCGCCCGAACCTGAATATTGCCTTCGAGGCGAAGGACAACCCGCGCGCGCAGCTGCTTGGCTTTGTGGCGGCGCGCAAGGGGCTTTCGGGCATTGTTTATTGCGGTAGCCGCGCGCGCACCGAAACACTGGCACAGGCCTTGCGCAATGCGGGCCATAACGCGCTGGCTTATCATGCCGGCATGGAACCGGATGACCGCCGCCTTGCCGAAACCCGGTTCCAGCAGGAAGACGGGCTGATCGTTGTCGCCACGGTCGCCTTTGGCATGGGCATCGACAAGCCCGACATACGCTATGTGGTTCATGCCGATCTGCCCAAGAATATCGAGGGCTGGTATCAGGAAATTGGCCGCGCCGGGCGCGATGGTGCGCCGGCCGATACGCTTACGCTGTTTGGCCCCGACGATATTCGTCTGCGCCGCAGCCAGATTGACGAGGGGCTTGCCCCGCTGGAGCGCAAGCGCGCCGATCATGCGCGGCTGAACGCGCTGCTGGGGCTGGCCGAGGCGATGGGCTGCCGCCGCCGTGTGCTTCTGCCCTATTTTGGTGACGCCCCCGAAGGCGATTGTGGCAATTGCGATTTGTGCCGCACCGCGCCGGAAACCTTTGACGGCACCGAGGCGGCACGCATGGCGCTCAGCGCGGCCTTGCGCTCGGGGGAACGCTATGGGGCAGGGCATTTGACCGACATTTTGCGCGGCGAAACCACCGACAAGATTGCCCGCGCCGGCCATGCCAGCCTGCCGACCTTCGGCGTGGGCAAGGCCTATTCCAGGCGCGAATGGGGGGCGGTGTTTCGCCAGTTGATGGGGCGTGACCTGCTGCGCCCCGACCCGGAGCGCATGGGCGCCCTGGTGATGACCGAAGCCGCCCGCCCGCTTTTGCGCGGCGAAACCACGCTGGAGTTGCGGCGCGACACCATTCGTGCCGCAAAACGCGGCCCAGCCGCCCCCGTGGCGCTGGTGGGTGAAGAGGATGAGGGCCTGCTCGCCGCGCTCAAAGCCAAACGCCGCGCACTGGCCGAAGCCGCCCGCGCCCCCGCCTATGTGATTTTCCCCGACCGCACGCTGATAGAGCTTGCCCAGACCCGCCCGCAAAACATGGATGAATTTGCGCGCATCAACGGTGTTGGCGCCAAGAAGCTGGAAAGCTATGGCGCGATCTTTCTGGAAGTGATCTGCGGAGCGGCACCAAAGCCGCAGCACCCTTCACGCCGCAAGCTGAACGGCCGCGCTCAGGGCGGCGTGTTTGACCAGTTGCACGAAGCCCAGCTTGCCTTGGCGCGGGGCGAAAACGGGTTGGACAAGTATCTGTCCTGCACGCATGGCACCTTGGCGAAAATCGCCGAAAGCCGCCCGCGCGACCTGGCCGCACTTGAGCGCATTCAAGGCATGGGCCAACAAAAAACCGCCCGTTTCGGGGCGGCATTTCTGGAAATACTTGAATCGGAAACCTGATGACGCCCTGGCGACGCCCTAACGACGGCGGTCGCGGCGGCTGCTCATCGGCTGGAAGGCAATGCCGACATGGGTTTCGCAATAGGGCTTGCCCGGCTCGGTCGGATGGCCACAAAACCAGAATTCGGGCGTAGCCGGGTCGCCAATCGGCCATTTGCAGGTGCGTTCGGTCAACTGCATCAGGTTCAGTTTCTTGGCCTTGCGCTCCAGCGCCTTTACATTGGCCAAAGCCTCGGCGGAAATTTCCGAATTGGTGGGCTGCGGTGGCAAAGGCTGGCCGGGAATGCCGATAGGCTTGCGCCCCGGAATATGCTCGCGCGCAACTGGGGCTGGCGCGGATGCGGCAGGGGCGGCAGCAGCGGGCTGGGCCGGGGCCGCTTTGGGCGCAGGCGCGGCGGTTTGCTCTTTACTGGCGGGTTTGGCGGCAGGCTTGGCCGTGTCCTTGGCGGCCTTGCCGGGCGCGGTTGCCGGGGTAGCGGGGCGGTTTGACAGGCCAAGACGATGCACCTTGCCGATCACCGCATTGCGGGTGACATTGCCAAGCTCCTTGGAAATCTGACTGGCAGACTTCCCCTCGCCCCACATTTGCTTGAGCTGTTCAACGCGTTCGTCTGTCCAGGACATCACTCTCTCCGCAAATAGATGAAGGCGCCCGCAAAGGCAGGCGCCTGAGCCTATTTTAAGCTCTTGGCGGCGAGTTACAAGGCAGAGCAGCCGATTCGCAACCATCCAGCCCGAATCAAATGCGAATCAGGCGAAGAATCAGGCCGAAACCCGCGCGAGCAGCCGTTCCAGCATGGTCAGACACTGGCGCAATTGCTCGCCACTGACAAATTCATCCGGCTTATGGGCCTGGGCAATATCACCGGGGCCGCAGACCACGGTGGAAATGCCCTGGGCGGCAAACAGCCCCGCCTCGGTGCCAAAGGGCACGGTGGCGGTGGTGTTCGCCCCGGTCAGCGCCAGCACCAGCTTTTGTGCCGCGCCCTCGGCCTCCGGCTCCAGCCCCACAACCTCGGCAATGGTTCGGGTTTCGATACTGGCACCGGGATGGGTGGCGCGCATCTCGGGCAGCAGCACGTTATTGGCAAAGTCGTTGATGCGGGTTTTCACAAAAGCAATATCGTCTGGCTGCACGGGGCGGTATTCCCAGTCGATTTCCGCATGGTTCGGAATGACATTCGTTGCCACGCCAGCCGCAAGACGGCCAACATTCAGCGTGGTCTGGGGTGGGTCGAACGGGCTGTCGGCAGGCGCACGGGCTTTCAGCGCCTCGGCAATTTCCATCAGCTGCCCGATATAGCGCGCCGCGTAAACCGCCGCATTGACCCCGGCGGCGGGCATGGAGCTGTGGCCCTCCAGCCCGCCCAGAACCGTGTGCATTTCACAACAGCCCTTATGCCCGTTGATCAGCCGCATACTTGTCGGCTCGCCCACAATGCAGATGCCGGGGCGCAGCCCGCGCGCAGCCAAAGCGGCCAGCATGACCGGCGCGCCAAGGCAACCGGTTTCCTCGTCATAGCTCAGCGCGATATGAATGGGTTTGCTCAACCCGGCTTGCGCAAGCTGCGGGGCCAGCGCCAGCGCGCAGGCGATAAAACCCTTCATGTCGCAAGCACCGCGCCCGTAATACAGCCCGCCGGATTCATGCAGCGTAAAGGCATCGCGGCTCCAGGCCTGGCCGGTTGTGGGCACCACATCGCTATGGCCCGACAGGATTATTCCACCATCGATCATTGGCCCGAACGTGGCAAACAGGTTGCCCTTTGTGCCGCTTGCATCATGCGAAATTTCGACATGCGCGCCGTGGCCTGCCACATAGTCAGCCACCCAGTCGATCAGCGCCAGATTGCTGTCGCTGCTGATTGTGGGAAAGCTGATGAGCTTGCCGAGAATCTGAATGGTTTGGTCAAACATGGTCATACCTCGCTTTCGCCAAGGCCTAAGCGGGCTGCGCGCGAAATGCCAGATAAACTTGCACCTGCTTTAGAGCTTGGTAACGATCCGGCGCTAAGCCTTGGGCATGAACCGGAGAATCCGCGCCACTTCTAGCCTGATTGCCGCGCTGTTTTGCGCAAGCGCCGCAATTGCCCAAAGCGCCGATGATGTGGGCGCAAGCCTGTGCGAAGCCGCCAGTTTTGCCGCAGCACAGGAACGCGGCATCCCCCCCGATGTCATGCTTGCCATAACCCTGACCGAAACCGGGCGGCGGCGCGCAGGTGCGTTGCGCCCCTGGCCCTGGACGGTGAATATGGAAGGTGCCGGCGCGTGGTTTGATACGCTCGATGAGGCATTGGCCTTTGCCACGACCCGCTATGAGGCCGGCGCGCGCAGCTTCGATGTGGGCTGCTTCCAGCTCAACTATCGTTGGCACGGCCAGAATTTTGCCTCGATCGAAGCCATGTTCGACCCGATGACCAATGCCCGCTACGCGGCTGGCTTTCTGAGCGATTTATATGACGAGCTTGGCTCGTGGAGTGCGGCAGCAGGCGCCTATCATTCGCGCACCCCCAGCTATGCCAACCGTTATACCGCGCGGTTTGATGAGATACGCGCCCGGCTTGGCGGCGATGTGCCCGCGCCCCGCCTGGTGCTGGCCGCCGCCCCCGCATCCCAGCGCCCCGTTCTGGCCGTGCATCCTTTCCTGTCGCCCGGGCAGGCGGCGCTGACCGGCCCCTATAGCGCCGTGCCCGTGGCTGATGATGGCAGCCCCGCGCCGCTTCTGGGCGCAAGCGGCACAGCGGCGCAAGCCCCGCTCGGCTCGCTCGCCACCGGGGCGATTGAAACCCAAACCCACAGCCTGCTGACCAGCGGGCCGGGTGCCTTGTTCTAGGGGTTGGTATGAGCTTTTCGATCCGCGCGCTGTATCAACCCACCGTGCTGCTCAGCCTTGCGCTGATGGCGGTGATTGTGATGATGGTGCTGCCCGTGCCGTCATTCGTGCTGGATATCGGCCTGTCGGCCAGTTTCGCGCTGGCCATCCTGATTTTCACCATCACGCTATTCATTGGCCGCCCGCTCGACTTTTCGGCCTTTCCCACCATTCTGCTGGCCAGCCTCATGCTGCGCCTGTCGCTCAATGTCAGCTCCACCAAGCTGATCATCGGCGAGGGGCATAACGGCACGGCGGCGGCGGGCAAGGTCATTGAAGGTTTCGCGATGTTCGTCATGGGCGGCTCGGTCTATCTGGGGCTGGTGGTGTTCGGTGTGCTGATGATCGTGAATTTCATCGTGATCACCAAGGGTGCGGGCCGTATGGCCGAGGTTGGCGCGCGTTTCGCGCTTGACGGGATGCCCGGCAAACAGCTTGCCATCGATGCCGATATGGCCGCAGGCGCCATTGATCATGCCGAGGCCAAGGCCCGCCGTCAGCTGGAGCAGGAAGAAACCACGTTTTTCGGCAGCCTTGACGGGGCGTCGAAATTCGTGAAGGGCGATGCGGTGGCCGGGCTGCTGATTACCCTGCTGAACCTGGTGGTGGGCCTGGCTATGGGCGTGTTCATGCATGGAATGCCGATTGGCCTGGCCTTTGAAACCTATGCGATTCTGACCGTGGGCGATGGGCTGGTCACGCAAATTCCCGCTGTCATCATCTCTATCGCTGCCGCGCTGCTGCTGTCCAAGGGTGGCAACAAGGGCGCAACCGACCTTGCGCTTCTGTCCCAGCTTGGGCGCTATCCTGTGGCGCTGGCCACGGTTGCCGCCCTGATGGTGCTGTTCGCACTTGTGCCCGGTCTGCCGTTCCTGCCCTTTGTCGCCGGGGCGATTGCGCTGGGGCTGGCGGCGCGGCGCGGCTTTCAGCGTGTTCGCGCCGAAGCCGAAGCGAGCGCCAAAACCGCCATTGCCGATGCGCCCAAAGCCCCGCGCAAAACCCTTGGCGACATGCTCGATCTAGATGAAATCCATCTCGAATTCGCCACCAACCTCGTGCCGACGGTCATGGATAGCGCCACGGGGCTCGATGCACGTATTCTGAACATGCGCAACCATATCGCCGGCAGTTTCGGGCTGATCATTCCCGAAATACGGCTGACCGATTCCACCCTGCTGCCCGATGGCACCTATGTCATCCGCATTCAGGGCGTGGAGGTGGCGCGCAGCGAAATCGAGGTTGGTCAGGTGCTGGTGCTGCTGGCCGAAACCGAGGCGACGCCCCCGCCCGGGCGCGATGTGCGCGAGCCGGTATATGGCGCCCCCGCCCGCTGGATCGACCCGTCCTTGCAGGAAGATGCGGCGCTGCTCGGCCTGTCGGTCGTCAACCCGACCGAGGTTGTCGCCACGCATCTGCTGGAGGTGCTGAAAGCCAATTTCGCCCGGCTGTTCAACCGCCGCTCGTTGCGCAAGCTGCTCGATGAGTTTGTTGCCCTGTCGGACCCGGCGCGCGCCCAGGCCAACCGCCGGATACTGGATGAAATGATCCCCGACAAGGTGTCGGTCGATATGCTGCAATCGGTGCTGCGGCTGTTGCTTCAGGAACAGGTCTCTATCCGCAACCTGCCGATGATCCTTGATTCCATCGCCGAAGCGGGCAGCGGCACGCCCGAGATGATTTGTGAACATGTGCGCCACCGCATGGGCTTTCAGCTTGTCTCCACCATGCAAGAGGCTGACGGTGCGCTGCCGCTGGTGCAGCTCGCCCCGGAATGGGAGCCGCTGTTTCAAAAGCACCAGTTGGAGACTGCGGCAGGCGGTTTTGACGTGGCCTTGCCACCGGCCGAGTTCAACCGCCTCGCCGCCGCCATTGCCGAGCAGATCAGCCTTGCAGGCGAAACCGGGCGCTATCCGGCGATTGTCACAACCACCCGCCGCCGCCGGTTCGTGCAGGCGGTGCTGTCGGCCAAGGGCATCCGCAATCCGGTGTTTTCCTTTGAGGAGGTCGGCGCCAATGCCCGCCCGGCGCTGCTGGGGGTGGCCTGAATGTTTGACGCAATGGCCGCGATCATGGCGCAGGTGAACCCGATGATCGGGGCCGCCGTGCTGGTTTTCATGCGGATCGGTGCCTTTGTGGCCCTGCTGCCCGGCTTTGGCGAACAAACCATCCCCATGCGCCTTCGCCTTGCGGCAATTCTGGCCTTTACGCTGATCAGCTGGCCATTGGTTGCCCCCAACCTGCCAACCGATCTGCCCCCATTTCCGGCTTTGGCCGTGCTGATGCTGATCGAACTGGCCATCGGCGCCCTGATGGGCATTGCCGTGCGGCTTTTGGTCATGGCGCTGCAAATTGCCGGTGCCATTGCCGCCCAGACCACCGCCGTCAGCCAGATGGCGGGCGTTGCCGTGACGCCGGAACCGATGCCCGCCATTGGCAACGCGCTGGTGCTGGCGGGCCTGGCGCTGGCGCTGGCCGCGGGCCTGCCCGCCCAGGCAGTGCGCGCAATTGCCGAGTCCTACGCCGTGTTCCCCGCCGGGGTTTTGCCCGTTGCGGGCGATGTGGCGCAATGGGGAGTTGCGCGTGTTGCCGATGCTTTCGCGCTGGGCCTGACGCTGGCCGCCCCCTTCGTGATTGCCGCATTCGGCTACAACCTTGCGCTGGGGTTTCTCAACCGCGCCATGCCCGCGCTGATGGTGGCCTTTGTCGGCGCGCCCGCCATTACCGCTGGCGCCTTGCTGTTGCTGATGCTGGCGGCCCCGCTTATTCTGAATGTCTGGCATGACAGGCTATCGGCCACGCTCGAAGCGCCCTGGGCGCTGCCACAATGAGCGGGGCTAGCGAAAACGGCGAAAAAACCTACGAGGCGACCGCCCATAAACTTGCGGAATCGCGCAAGAAGGGCGATATCGCGCGCGCGCCGGATGTGTCGGTTGCCGCCGCCTATCTGGGGTTGCTGGCGGCAATTATCGGCTTTGGCCCGATCGCGGTAGAGCGGCTGTTCTCGGCCCTGTCCGGCACCATTGCACGGGCCGACACGCTTGCCCCGGCAGTGCTGGGGGCCGGGGGTGGCGCGCGGCTTTTCGGGCTGCTCGCCAGCGGGCTTGCGCCCATGCTGATCATATTGCTCGTGCCGGGTGCGCTGGTGCTGGCGGTGCTGTTCGCGCAGCGCACATTCATTTTCACCCCGTCCAAGCTTGCCCCGAAACTCAGCCGCATCTCGCCCCTCCAGGGCGCCAAGAACAAATTTGGCGCCAAAGGGCTGGTCGAATTCGCCAAAACGCTGGTCAAAATGGTTGCGGTCGGCATTGTGGCGGGGGTCTATATGGTGGCGCAGGGCAGCAATATTCTGGGCTCCGCCGCATTGCCCGCACAGGCGCTGGCGGTCATGCTTGGCGCGGTGCTTCTGGCGCTGCTGAGCAATGTCAGCATCATCGCGGTCGCCATCGGCGCGCTCGATTTCTTCTGGCAGCGCAGCCATCATCTGTCCACCCAGCGGATGAGCCATCAGGACATGCGTGAAGAGCATAAATCCAACGAGGGTGATCCGCATATGAAGGCCCAGCGCCGCCAGCGCGGCCAGGCCATTGCCATGAACCAGATGCTGGCAGATGTGCCAAAGGCCGATGTGGTTGTCGTCAACCCTACACATTATGCTGTGGCGCTGAAATGGTCGCGCAGCCCCGGCTCGGCCCCCGTTTGTGTGGCCAAGGGGGTCGATGCGCTGGCCGCGCAAATCCGCCAACTTGCGCAAGAGGCGGGCGTGCCGCTGCATTCCGACCCGCCCACCGCGCGCGCCATTCATGCCGCTGTCGAGATCGGGCAGGAAATTCGCCCCGAGCATTACAAAGCCATTGCCGCCGCGCTGCGCTTTGCCGATGCCATGCGCAAGCGCGCCCGCAATTCTGCCACGGGACCGAAATGACCCCGGCCGCCTTGCGCAAACTCGGGGCATTGGCACAGCAGGTCGAGCGCCGCGACCTTGCCGCGTTGCGCCTGGCACAAGAACGCGTTGCCGCCCTGAACGCGGCGCAAGCCACGCTCGATTCAACGCAAGCCGCGCTTTACGCCGATGACAGTATGATCATTGGCGCAGCCTATGGCGATTGGCTGCGGCTGGAGGCGGCGCGCATCGCCAAAGCGCTGCAAAAGGCCGAGCGGGCCGTGCTGGCCGCACGCGGCAATGCCGCCCGCGCCTTTGCGCGCAAACAGGCGTTGCGCGGGCTGCAAGAACAGGCCGAGGCGGAAGAGCTGCAAACCGCGCGCCGCCGCGCCGAGCAAAACGGAATGCCCGCCGATCGCTAGGCTTGAACTTCGCCCGCCCGCCCCACATATGCGCATCAACGCATATGAGGGTGCCATGACCGAAAATTCTCTCCAATCCGCAAAACTGAAGCTGACCTGCCTGACCTGCGGCACAATCAACGCATTTCCCGCAGCACGGCTTGCCGACGGGCCGAAATGTTCCAGTTGCGGCGATGCCTTGGCCGATGGCAAGGTTGCCGAGATCGGCCTTGCCGAGCTTGAAAAAGCCGCCCGCAATGACAGCCTGCCGCTGCTGGCCGACCTCTGGGCGCCGTGGTGTGGGCCCTGCCGGATGATGGCTCCGGAATTTGCCAGCGCCGCCAAAACCCTGAAATCCCGCGCGCGGTTTGTGAAGCTCGACACCGACCGCCATGCCGATGCCGCCGTGCGCTATGCCATTCGCGGCATTCCGGCACTGCTGCTGTTTGACCAGGGGCGCGAGCGCAACCGCCATGCCGGTGCGATGCGAGCGAGCCAGATCACCGCATGGGTTGCGCAGAATATCGACTAATCCGCCGCCCAATCGGCGCTGCGCATTTCGGAAAGCCGCGAAGCCGTGCGCTGAAATTCGAATGCGCCCGCCCCGTCGGGGTATAATTCATCTGGTTCGGCGGCGGCCGAGGCCACCAGCCGCACGCGCGCCTCGTAAAGCGCATCGATCAGGGTGACAAAACGCTTGGCTTCGTTGTTGTTTGCGCGGCCAAGCAGCGGGATGTCATCCAGAACAAGCACCCGCAGCGCATCGGCCAGCGCCAGATAATCGCCCGGGCCAAGGGCCGCGCCACACAGGTTTTCAAAACTGTCGCGCCCCACGCCGTTGCGAAAGGCGGCAAGGCGCAGCAGGCGGCCGGGGCGCGCAAGCTCCAGCACATCGCCCGGCCCGCCGGCAAGATCGTCCCAGGCCGCATCCAGCGCCGCCGTTGCCGCTGGCCCCAGGGGGCTGATGTAAAGCCGCGCGCCCGCCATGCGGTTTTGCCGATGGTCAAAGGGCGATTCCAGATGATGCACCTCGAGCCGCGCCTTGATCTGTTCGATAAAGGGCAGGAAAAGCTGGCGGTTCAGCCCGTCCTTATACAAATCATCCGGCGCGCGGTTCGAGGTGGTCACCACGATCACACCGGCTGCAAACAGGCGTTCAAACAGGCGGCCGACGATCATCGCATCGGTGATGTCGCTGATCTGCATTTCATCAAAACACAGCAGCGCGGCGCTTTCGGCAATGGCATCGGCCACCGGCACGATCGGGTCGCTTGTGCCGCGCGCCCGTGCCTTGGCAATTTCGGCATGGACCGATTGCATGAAGGCATGAAAATGCACACGGCGTTTCTTGTCCACCGGCGCGCCTTCAAAGAACAAATCCATCAGCATGGATTTGCCGCGCCCGACGCCGCCAAACAGATACAGGCCGGGAATATCCGACGCCGTGATCCGCTCGCGCCCCCAGCCAAACAGCGCCAGCCCCACGCGGCGCGGGCGGCGCGGGTCATACCCCTCTAGCCGCCGGTGCAATAGTTGCAGCTTTTCAACCGCCAGCCGCTGGCCCGGGTCATCGCGCAAACGGCCCGTGGCAACCAGGTCGCGGTAGCGGCTCATCGGGCCGTCGGTCATGTGGCGCTCCTTGAAACTGGCACAGCAATAGCGGCTCGCAAGGCCAATGTTAACAGGTGACGATGCCCAGCCTAGCCCCGGCGCGCAAACCACAGGCGGATGGGCTTGCGCATTCGTATGCCCGGCAGTTGCGCCAGCAGAATGCCGCCAAGCATCAGGGCCGCGCCAAGCATGGCGCGCGGGGCAAAAACCTCATCCAGAATTGCCCATCCGGCCAGCGCGCCAAACACGGTCTCAAGGCTGAGGACCAGCGCCGCCTGGGTGGGTGCCACGCGCGCCTGGGCCAGAATTTGCAGGGTAAAGGCCAGCCCCGTCGCCACGATGCCGGTAAAGGCCAGCGGCCACCAGTTGATGACGAGCGCCTCAAGCGAGATGGTTTCAAACAGCAGCGCCCCAAGCGCGCTTAGCACGGCGACGGTGGCGAATTGCATGAACGCAAAGCGCGGCCCGTCAAGCTGCGGCGCGAAATGCCCGGTCACCAGCACCTGCAGCGCCCAGAACACCGCGCACACCACCACAAGCCCGTCACCCGGGGCCAGCTTCAGCCCGTCATTGACCGACAGCAAATAAAGCCCGGCCAGCGACAGCCCCGCCGCCACAAACACCTTGCCGCCAATGCGCGTGCCCAGCATCCGCCCGATCAGCGGCACGAAGATAATGTAAAGCCCGGTGATGAACGCCGCCTTGCCCGCCGTGGTCACCGCCAGCGCGGTTTGTTGCAGGTTGATGCCCACAAACAGCAAAGCCCCGCCGGCGATGCCGCCAATCAGCATGGCACTGCGCGGCCCCATTTTACCGCGCGGTTTGGAAAACAGCGCAATGACCGGGAGCAGCGACAAACAGCCAATGAAAAACCGTGTGGCGTTGAAAGTAAGCGGCGGGATGGCGGCCGCCCCCTCGCGCTGGGCCACAAAGCCCGCGCCCCAGATGGCGGCGGTCATGAACAGCAGGATAAGCCCTGTGGCGTGGCTGCGGGTCATATCTCACCTTCATTTTGCGGGCCAAGATGGACTTCACCGCGCGCACGCGCCAAGGCCATTTGTTTCTGACGCTCGCGAAAGCCTTCGCGGCGTTCGGGGGTTGTCTCGTGCAGGCACCGGTGGCAAGAGACCCCCGCCTCGTATTCGGGGCGCTGTGTGTCTTCGGGCAAAAGCGGGCGGCGGCAGGCGTGGCACAGGTCGTGCGGGCCTTCGATGAGCCCGTGGCCAACCGATACGCGGCCATCAAACACAAAGCATTCGCCCTGCCAGAGGCTCTGCTCGGCGGGCACCTCTTCCAGATATTTCAGAATACCGCCCTGCAGGTGGTAGACATCCTCCACCCCTTGCCCGCGCAGGAAGTTGGTCGATTTTTCGCAGCGGATGCCACCTGTGCAGAACATCGCCACGCGCTTGTTGTGAAAGCGGTCTTTGTTCGCCGCCCACCATGCCGGAAATTCCCGAAAGCTGGCGGTATGCGGGTCAACCGCGCCTTCAAACGTGCCGATTTCCACCTCGTAATCGTTGCGGGTATCAATCACCACAACATCGGGCTGGCTGATAAGTTCGTTCCAATCGGCAGGGGGCACATACTGGCCGGTGCCTGCCAGCGGGTCGACATCGGGCTGGCCCATTGTCACGATTTCCGCCTTCAGCCGCACCTTGAACCGGTTAAAGGGCTGCGCAGCGGCGGTGCTGTATTTCGGGGCAAGCGCCGCACAGCCGGGCAGGGCGCGGATATGGTCGATCATCGCCGCAACCCCCGCCTTTGGCCCCGCGATCGTGCCGTTGATGCCTTCGCGCGCCAACAAAAGCGTGCCGAAAATGCCCTGCGCACGGCCAAGGTCTTTCAGCGGCCCCTGCAATGCTGCGGGGCTTTCAAAGCGGGCGAATTGGTAAAGGGCGGCAATGGTCCAAGTCATGCAGCGCCAGTTATCAGGGCGCGGCAGAATTGCCAAGCGCCAGCATCTCGGCCAGTTTCAAAACCGTGTTCCAGTTGCGCGCCGTGGTTTCGGGCGGCAGACGGTTCGGCAGCGTCTCGGCCAGCTTCGAGCGGCCTATCCCGCCGGGCGCGTGCAGATACACGGCGTTGGGGCCTGCAAAAAGCTGCTCGTCATCCGCCGCCAGCGCCAGCGGCGCGCTCAAATCCGGTGCATCCAGCGGGCCGGTGAAGAACACATGCAGGTGCTTGCCTTCGGCGGGTTCAAACGGGCAGGCGCGCATGATCGCCGCAAATTCATCGGCCGACAGCACCATGATCGGGCGGCGAAAGCCGTGGCGTGCCTCAATCTCATCGGCCAGCGCATCGGCATTTGGGCGCGGGCCTCGCAGCGTAACATTGCCGCTTTGGATGTAGGTTTGCACGTTTTGCGCGCCTTTTGCGGTTACAATGTAACGCAAATCGGCCATTGGCAGCTTGCCGTGGCCGCCAACATTGATGCCGCGTAAAAGGATAACCCAACTGTCCATGCGCCAGACTAGCCCGGCTTGACGGCAGCCGCAATCTGCGCTAGATGCCCCTCAATTCCCGGATGTTTCAACCATCCGGTCCCGTGCCTATATATCGGGATCGCCACCAGTCAGCGCGTTGCGCCCACTGGTGCGCTTGGTGTTTGGTTTGGGCTAACGAATGGAGGCCGCGCATGTTTGAGACCCTTTCAGACCGCCTGTCAGGCGTATTTGACCGGCTGACCAAGCAGGGCGCGCTGTCGGATGATGACGTAGCAACCGCCCTGCGCGAGGTGCGCGTCGCTTTGCTGGAAGCCGACGTTTCCTTGCCCGTTGTGCGCGATTTCGTCAAATCGGTGCAGGAAAAGGCCACGGGCCAGGCGGTTACGCGCTCGGTGTCGCCCGGCCAGCAGGTTGTCAAGATCGTGCATGACGCGCTTGTCGCCACGCTTTCGGGCGGGGATGAGGGCGCGGGCGCGCTGAAAATCGACAACCCGCCATCGCCCATTCTGATGGTAGGTTTGCAGGGTTCGGGCAAAACCACAACCACCGCCAAGCTCGCCAAACGCCTGAAAGACCGCGAGAACAAGCGCGTGCTGATGGCCAGCCTCGACGTGCGCCGCCCCGCGGCGATGGAGCAGCTGGCGATTCTCGGCAAGCAGATCGGCGTCGACACGCTCCAGATTGTGGCGGGCCAGGACCCTGTTGCCATTGCCAAACGCGCCAAACAGCAGGCCACACTGGGCGGCTATGATGTCTTCATGCTCGACACCGCGGGCCGTTTGCATATTGACGATGTGCTGATGGATGAGGTGATTGCCGTGCGCGACGCCACCAATCCGCGCGAAACCCTGCTGGTGGTTGACGGGCTGACCGGCCAGGACGCGGTGAATGTGGCCGAGCAGTTCGACGGTAAAATCGGCATTTCCGGCGTTGTCCTGACCCGTATGGATGGTGACGGGCGCGGCGGTGCGGCGCTGTCGATGCGCGCCATTACCGGCAAGCCGATCAAGTTTACCGGCCAGGGCGAAAAGATGGACGCGCTGGAAGAGTTCCACCCCAGCCGCGTTGCAGGCCGCATTCTGGGCATGGGCGACATTGTTGCGCTGGTGGAAAAGGCCCAGGAAACGCTGGAGGCCGAACAGGCCGAGCGCATGATGAAGCGGTTCCAGAAGGGCCAGTTCAACATGAACGACATGAAGGGCCAGTTGGAACAGATGCTCAAGATGGGCGGGATGAGCGGCATGATGGGAATGCTTCCCGGCGTTGGCAAAATGCAAAAGCAGATGGAAAGTGCGGGCTTTGATGATTCCGTGCTGCGCCGCCAGATCGCGCTGATCAATTCCATGACCAAACGCGAACGCGCGCGCCCCGAATTGCTGCAGGCCAGCCGCAAGAAGCGTATTGCCAAAGGCGCGGGGCTGGAAGTGCCCGAGCTGAACAAGCTGCTGAAAATGCACCGTCAGATGGCCGATATGATGAAGAAAATGGGCAAGATGGGCAAAAAGGGCCTGATGCGCGGCGGTATGGGCGCGCTGTTTGGCAAAGGCGCCGCCGGAATGCCCGGCGCGGGTGCCGCAGGCCAGCCCGGTGCCGCCCAGGGCGCATTGCCCCCCGGCTTCCCCGGCATGGGCAAGGGCCTTCCATCGGATCTGCCCGGCGGGCTAAGCGGATTTGGGAAGAAAAAGTGACCGCGCACCCCATCCTGGAAACCGAACGGCTGAATCTGCGTGTGCCCGAAATGGGTGACTACGCAGTATATGAGGCGATTCTGCTGGCCGATGCTGTCGGGCATCTGGGCGGGCCGTTTACGCCCGAGGATACGTGGGACGAGTTTTGCATGATGCGCGGGCGCTGGGCATTGCGCGGCACGGGCCAGTTTGCCGTATGTCTGAAAGACGGCCCGCTGATCGGCTTTTGCGGTGTCGACAAAGAGCGCGGCGACCCGGCTGACGAGCTTGGGTTCTTCCTGCTGCCCGCCTGGCACAAACAGGGCTATGGCTATGAGGCGGCGCTGGCCGCACGCGCATTCGCCCATGAAAGTCTTGGCATTCACCTGCTGATAAGCTGTGTGTCCAACGACAATGTTGCATCGGTTGCGCTGGTCAGAAAGCTTGGCGCCGTGGCCGACCCCTCGCTTTACAGCGCCGATATGGGCGATGTGACCATTTTCCGCCACCCCGCACCGGAGGCCGTATGATGAGTGATGCAACAACACGCGCCGCCGCATTGCTGGCCGGCCACCGCGAATCCATCGACCGGCTGGATGCCATTCTGGTCTACACTCTGGCCGAGCGTTTCAAGCATACGCAAGAGGTGGGCCAGCTCAAGGCGCAGCACGACCTGCCGCCAAGCGACCCAGCGCGCGAAGCCAACCAGATTGCGCGGCTGGAAAGCCTGGCACGCGAAGCCGGGCTCGACCCGGCCTTCGCCAAGAAATTCCTGAACTTCATCATTTCCGAAGTGATCAGGCATCATGAGAAACTGAAAGATGATGGCGTTTGATGACGCCGCACCGCCATTAAAGGAGATATAACATGGCAATGAAGATCCGTCTGGCCCGTGGTGGCAGCAAGAAACGCCCCCATTATTCCATTGTGGCCGCCGATAGCCGGATGCCGCGCGATGGCCGTTTCATCGAAAAGCTGGGCACCTATAACCCGCTGCTGGCCAAAGACAGCGAAGAGCGCGTGCAGATGAATGTCGAGCGCGTGCAACATTGGCTGAGCCTGGGTGCCGAGCCGACCGACCGCGTTGCGCGTTTTCTGGAAGCCGCCGGCCTGCGTGAAAAAGCCAGCCGCGCCAACCTGAAAAAAGGCGAGCCGGGCAAAGCCGCCAAAGCCCGTGCCGATGAGCGTGCCGCCAAGGTTGCCGCCGCTGCCGAAGCCGCCGCTGCACCCGCAGAAGCACCCGCTGAAGAGGCTGCCGCAGAATAAGACCTGCCGGGGTTTCGTGCCCCGCCTGTGTAAAACCTTGCCCACGGCGTGCTTGCTGCGCGGCGTGGGCAGTTGTATTTGAAACGGAACCATTCGGGGGCGGATCATGGCGGATGAGTTGATTTGCATTGGCGCGATTGCGGGCGCATTTGGTGTGCAGGGCGAAGTGCGGCTGAAAAGCTTTTGCGCCGACCCGGAGGCCATTGCCGATTACGCCCCGCTTTCCGACAAATCCGGCACGCGCAGCTTTTCGGTGGCGCTGACCAAAGTGCTGAACGGTGCCTTTGCCGCGCGGCTAGGTGGTATTACCACGCGTGAGCAGGCCGAGGCGCTGAAAGGCACGCAGCTTTTTGCGCCCCGCACCCGCCTGCCTGCTTTGCCGGATGACGAGTTCTATCATTCCGACCTTGTGGGGCTCGATGCGGTGGATACGGGCGGCGCCTTGCTTGGCAAGGTCGCCACGGTGCAAAACCACGGCGCGGGCGATATTCTGGAAATCCGTAACCCGAAAGCTTCACTTTTGGTGCCGTTTACCCGTGCCTGCGTGCCAACGGTCGATCTGGCCGCGCGCCGCGTGGTGGTCGACCCGCCGGACGAAAGCGAATGACCATCCCAATGGGGCATAATGCAGGCCAGTGGACAGCGCGAATCATCACGCTTTTCCCCGAAGCCTTTCCCGGTGTGCTGGCCCAGTCGCTGACCGGCAAGGCGCTGGCCGAGGGGCTTTGGGCGCTGGAGACTGTGCAGTTGCGCGATTTCGGGCGCGGCAAGCACCGCAATGTCGATGACACGCCCGCCGGTGGTGGTGCGGGCATGGTGCTGCGCGCCGACGTTCTGGGCGATGCGCTTGACCATGCCGAAAGCGGGCTGTCGCGCGCTGACTGGCCGGTGATTTACCTCTCGCCACGCGGAAAACCCTTTGTTCAGGCCGATGCTGAACGGCTTTCGCGCGCGCAAGGAGCCACGTTTTTATGTGGCCGGTTCGAGGGTGTGGACGAGCGTGTGCTGGCCGCAAGGCAGGTCGAGGAATTTTCCCTGGGTGATTTCATTCTGACCGGCGGAGAGATTGCAGCACAGGCCTTGATTGATGCATCGGTTCGGCTTATACCCCGCGTGCTTGGGAATCAGGTATCGACCGAGGCGGAAAGCTTTTCGCACGGGCTGCTTGAACACCCGCACTACACAAGGCCCAACGATTGGGAAGGCCATGCAATACCCGATATTCTGCTATCGGGGCACCATGGCCAGATTGCCGCGTGGCGGCAGGCCCAGTCGGAAAAGCTGACCAAGGAACGTCGTCCCGATCTGTGGCGGGCTTACAATCGTAAGGACCCGGTGACAGACCAGCAGCTCTCGGACGCGAACAACGGCGCCAGTAAAGGCGCGCAAAAGGACGACTGACATGAACATCATTCAACAGCTCGAGGCCGAGCAAATCGCCGCCCTCGGCAAAGACATTCCGGATTTTTCGTCGGGTGACACCATTCGCGTTGGCTACAAGGTCACCGAAGGCACCCGTTCGCGCGTGCAGAACTATGAAGGCGTTGTGATTGCCCGCAATGGCGGCAAAGGCATCGGCGCCAGCTTCACCGTGCGCAAAATCTCGTTTGGCGAAGGTGTGGAGCGTGTATTCCCGCTGCATTCGCCGAATATCGACAACATCACCGTGGTTCGCCGTGGCCGTGTGCGTCGTGCCAAACTGTATTACCTGCGCACCCGTCGCGGTAAATCGGCCCGTATCATCGAAAAAACCAATTATCGCGAATTGGGCGGTTCGGCTGAATAAGCCGCGCATTGCAGGAGCATGACATGAAAAACGACATCCATCCCGAATATCACACCATCACCGTCAAGATGACCGATGGCACCGAGTTCCAGACACGCACGACCTGGGGCAAGGAAGGCGACGTGATGAACCTTGATATCGACCCGACCTCGCACCATGCCTGGACCGGCGGCAACGCCCGTCTGCTGGATACTGGCGGCCGTGTCTCGAAATTCAAAAAGAAATACGAAGGCCTGGGCTTCTAAACCCAACCTGTGCCAAAACGACAAAACGCGCCCCAATTGGGCGCGTTTTTTTAACTGGTAGGGGCGGATATGGCGCATATCATCGTCATGGGGAACGAAAAGGGCGGGTCGGGCAAATCGACCACGGCCATGCATCTTCTGGTGGCTCTGGCGCGTTCGGGCCTCGCGGTTGGCGCGCTCGATCTTGATCTGCGTCAGCAAAGCTTCTTTCGCTATCTTGACAACCGCGCCGCCTATATTGCGCGCACGGGCATCAGCCTGCCCATGCCCGCCCAGCACCGGCTGACGGCCTCGCAGATCGATTCATCGCGCGATGCCCGGGCCGAGGAAGAGGCGCGCTTCACCACCGCCCTGCAAGAGCTTGAGGCCCAGACCGATTTCATTCTGATCGATTGTCCCGGTGCGCACACGCGCTATGCGCAGATGGCCCATGCGGTGGCCGATACCTTGATCACACCGATGAATGACAGCCTGATCGACTTTGATCTGCTGGCGCGGATCGACCCGGCCAACAACAAGGTGATCGGCCCGTCAATCTATTCCGAAATGGTGTGGGAGGCGCGGCAATTGCGCGCCAGCGCCGGTCTGAAGCCGATTGACTGGGTGGTGCTGCGCAATCGCATGGCCACGGTCAATGCCAAGAACCGCCACAAGGTTGGCCGCGCGCTTGGCGAGCTTTCCAAGCGCATCGGCTTTCGCATTGTGCCGGGGTTTTCGGAACGCGTGGTGTTTCGCGAATTGTTCCTGAGCGGGCTGACATTGCTCGATCTGCGCGAGGCTGACCGCAACATGATGTCGCTGTCCAATATCGCCGCGCGCCAGGAAGTGCGCGAATTGCTGCGCGCGCTGAAACTGCCGGATGTCGAGACCGCGATCTAGCGCCTAGATTTGCGGCGCAATCACCAGACATTCCTGTGTAAGCGCCACGAGCCGTGCGCAGGCGCGGTTGGCGGCATCCCCGCTCATGCCGATGAAGCGCGCGCGGAACATGGTGCGGCCATTCACGATGGTGCTGGAAATATCACGCGTGGCGCCATTCAGGCTTTCCATCTGGGCCAGTGCGGTTTGAATGAGGTGCCGTTCGGCCTTGTCGCGCGTGCTGAAGGCGCCAAGCTGCACCGACCAGCTGCCAATGGCGGCACTTGCCACGACAACGCGGGCCTGTTCGCTGCGCGGCTGCTCGGCCTGGGCGACAAGCTCTGCCGAGGCGGTTTCTGCCGGAACATTTGCCACCACGCCGGTATCAAGCGGCGGCCGGCGTTCGGGGCGCCGGGCGGCTATGACGATGTCGTCATCCCCGCCATCGCCCATTTCCACACGTGATGCAGCCTCGATTGCGGCAACATTCATGGCGGCATCAGCGGCAACGAGCGCGGCGCTGATCGCATTTTGCTCGGCCTCGATTGCGGCGGCGGGAATGGTATTTTCAGCAACGCGCAGCGTAGGTGCAGTGCGATGCGCCGGGCGGCTGGCCGTGCGCACCAAGGCTTCCTGCCGGTTCGGGCGTTCGGCGGGGTTGGCGCGCGTCGCGATAACCGTTTCACTTTGGCCGGGGGCGGGCAGATGCAGGGCTGCAAGCTGCACATTGGCCGCCCGGCTTGGGGCGCGGTTGAAGCCAAGGTCAAGCAGGCGCGCCATTTCCTGGTTGCGCTGGTTGACCGATGTGCCGCCAAGGAAGGTTGCGATGATCCGTTCCTGCCCGCGCTGGGCTGACGAGGTCAGGTTGTAGCCCGCCGCCGAGGTATACCCGGTCTTGATTCCGTCTGCACCGCGATAGGCGCTCAGAAAGCGGCGGTTGGTGTTGTAGATGGTGCCCATCTCGGTTTCGGTCGTGTTGCGACTGAACAGGTTGTAATATTGCGGAAAGTCGCGAAACAGGCGCTGGCCAAGCAGGGTCATATCGCGCGCTGTTGACAGATGGCCATTGGCGGTCAGCCCGTTGGCATTGCGAAACGTGGTGTTGCGCATCCCCATCTCGCGCGCGGCCTGGGTCATCCGTTCGGCGAAAGCCGCCTCGCTGCCGCTGATAAGCTCGCCTATGGCCGTGGCGGCATCATTGGCCGAGCGGATGGCGGCACCGCGAATAAGCGTGCGCACACTCACCTTCTGACCCGTGCGCAAGCCAAGTTCTGATGGCGGCATCGAGGCGGCATGGGATGAGATCGTAACCTGCTGATCCAGCGTGATGCGGCCCGCCTCAAGCTCGACAAAGGCCAGATACAGGGTCATCATTTTGGTGAGTGATGCGGGATGAACGCGCAGATCGGCGTTGCGCGCATACAGAACCTCGCCGGTGCGTGCATCCATGACAAATGAAGCGGTAGGCTGGGCGACCGCAAAGCCGGCCCACATACTCGCAACCAGCGCGAGAATCACCCCGCGCGTAAAATTCTTTAACATCGGAATCATCCGAAAGCTCGATTTCGCCTCTGGCCCGATTTTTCGGTGCCGTTTTACTGCTTGGTCACTATAACACGGTGTTTTTGAATGGAAATACTTTATTTTCAGTTTATGAAAACGCGCAAAAGCAAAAATGTTGCGCTGCAACATAGCTCTTGACGCAGTGCAGCATTTTGCCTATATATCCATCAATACCAAAACACTTAACCGATGGAGACACTCCTATGGCAAACGCAAAAACCACCAAATCCGCAACCGAACAGGTTGAAGCAATGACCGCAGACACCCAGAAAGCCGTGACCGAACAGGTTGAAAAGCTGACCAAAGGTCTTGAAGGCGTAACCGCTTTCGGCCAGGGCAATGTCGAAGCGCTGGTAAAATCGTCCGAAGTGGCTGTCAAAGCCGTTGAAGGCCTGAACAGCGAAGTATCCGCCTTCTCGAAAAAATCCTTCGATGAGTCGGTTGCCGCTGCAAAAGACTTCGCCTCGGCGAAAACAGTTGCCGAAATGGTTGAAAAGCAGACCGCTTTCGCACAGGCCTCGATGGAGCAGTTTGTTGCCCAGTCGACCAAAATGAACGAACTGTTCGCAGCCGTTGTCAAAGACGTGACCGCACCCTGGAATGCACGTGTTGACGCCGCAACCAACATGATGAAATCTTTCGCAGCTTAAGCACTTGCGAAATGACTTGGGAAAAGGGGGCCTCGCCCCCTTTTTTCATACCCGGCTTCGCGCTATATGAAAGCGAACGGAACAGGCGCAACAAACCCATGACGAAGCATTATTCAGCCGCAAACCAGCCCCCCGAGGATGAGGGTGAGATTGGTGTGGCCACCAAGGTGAAGCCGCAAACCGCGCGCCCGCCGCTTTACAAGGTGCTGATGCTGAATGACGATTACACGCCAATGGAATTTGTTGTGCATGTGTTGCAACGGTTTTTTGGTATCGACGAGGCTTTGGCCGCCAAAATCATGATGACCGTGCATTTGAAGGGCGTGGCCGTGGTCGGCGTATTTACCCATGAAATTGCTGAAACCAAGGTCACGCAGGTCATGGATTATGCCCAGCGCCACCAGCATCCGCTGCAATGCACGCTTGAGAAAGAATGAGTTTGCGCCTGGCCCATGCGCTTGAATTTGGCGTGGTGCCGCCGCTTGCGGGCCCGATGCTGGCCATCAATGCCTATCGTTCCGCCGATATTGCCGCCTTGCCGCAAGGGGGGTTGCAGGTGCAGCAGGGCGATTATATGGCCCATGCGGCGCTTGTCGCTGCGGGATATGCGGTTGCACCGCAGGTTGAGGGGCGTTTTGCGGGCGCCCTGGTGCTGGCCGCACAGAACCGCGAGCAAAACTTCGGGCATTTGGCGCAGGCCGTGAGCATGGTCGAACCCGGCGGCATCGTGCTGCTGGACGGCGCAAAATCGGCAGGGATCGATGCGCTCGCCCGCAGCCTGAAAGTGGCCGGGCTGGCGGTGGAAACCCATGCCAAGGCGCATGGCAAGCTCGTGTGGTTCCACCGCCCCGAAACCCTGCCCGAAACCTTCAGCGAATGGGCGGGCCTTGCGGGAATGCAGGAAAATGCGGCCGGGTTCATCACCGCGCCCGGCATGTTCAGCCATGCCAAACCCGATGCGGGCAGCGCGTTTCTGGCCGCGTTTCTGCCCGAAAATCTAACAGGCAGTGTGGCCGATTTCGGTGCCGGATGGGGCTGGCTTTCGGCTGAAATTCTGGCGCGAAACCCGTCGCTTGACGACTTGCACCTGGTTGAGGCCGATCATGCGGCCCTGACCGCCGCGCGGCGCAATATCAGTGACGGGCGCGCGCGGTTTCACTGGGGCGATGCAACGCAAAACACCGGCCCCGCACGGTTTGGCACCATCATCATGAACCCGCCCTTCCACCGGCAGGGCGCCACCAACCCCGACCTTGGGCGCGATTTTATCACCAGTGCCGCCAGCCAGCTTGCGCCGACAGGCCAGCTCTATATGGTCGCCAACCGCCAATTGCCCTATGAGGCGACTTTGGCCGGCTTGTTTGGTGAGGTGAATACCCTGGCGCAAAGCGGTGTTTACAAGGTCATCCACGCCGCCCGGCCAAAACGCCGCGGAAAATAGGCGAATTCTGCTTCTGAATCGCGGGCAAATGGCCTAGAAGGCTGTTTGGACAAGGGAGTGCAGCACATGGCAACCGGGCTTGAAGGAAAATCGGTCATCATCACGGGTGCCGCCGAGGGTGTGGGGCTGGCCATTGCGCGCCGCTTTGCCCAGGTTGGCGCAAATGTCATGATGACCGATGGCAATGATGCACAGCTTGTGGCCGCTGCCCAAAGCCTTGACGGAAGCAAGGGCGAGGTGGCGCATCATGCGGGCGATCTGCGCGAGAAGCTGAGCATCGCCAACCTGCTGGCCGCCTGTATCGACGCGTTCGACCGGGTCGATATTCTGATCAACGCCAAAACCGTTGCCGCCAAGCCGGATGAGGATGAGGACGAGGAACAGGCGCTTGAAAAGCTGATGGCCGAGCTTGTCACCGGCCCGCTGCGGCTAAGCCGGGCCGTGGCCAAGCGGATGATCCAGCAAGCGGATGCGCGCCCGCGCGACGAGCCTGCGGGCGCGATCGTGAATATCTGTTCGATTGCCGCGCGGCGCACCTTGCCGGCTTTGCTGCCGTTTTCCGTGGCCTCGGCCGCACAGGAACAGCTGACCCGCGGGCAGGCGGCGCGCCTGGCTTCGCACCAGATTCGTGTGAACGGCCTGGCACTGGGTGGCGTAATGACCCCAAGCCTGCGCGAACGCCTGAAGGTGGAAGACAGTCTGGCCGACCGCATGATCGCCGCAACCCCGCTTGCGCGGATTGGCGAGGCCGATGAGGTGGCGGATGCGGCGCTTTTTCT
The DNA here is from genome assembly GCF_020447305.1 of Abyssibius alkaniclasticus. NCBI lineage: Bacteria > Pseudomonadati > Pseudomonadota > Alphaproteobacteria > Rhodobacterales > Paracoccaceae > Abyssibius > Abyssibius alkaniclasticus. The sequence goes on from NZ_CP095732.1 coordinate 1,239,422, forward strand.
GGCCTCACCGGGGGCGAGTTTCATCACCGGGCAGGTATTGGCAATCGACGGGGGCCGCTCGATTCTCGACCGGCTCGATCAGCCCGCCTCCTGACGCAGAAGCGCCAGCAGCGCCACCGTCGGCTCACCATCGCTCAACAGGCCTTTGGCCGATTGAAAGCCACGGATCGCGCTGCGCGTATTTGGCCCCATAAGCCCGTCGGCGGTGCCGGGCGCATAGCCGAGCCGCGCCAGAATCGTTTGAATTTCAACAATTTCCGCGCCGCTCAGCGGGCGTTCATCGCGTGGCCATGCGGCAAGCAGCGGGCCGGCGCCATTGATGCGGTCGGCCAGAAGCCCCACGGCCAGCGCATAGCTATCGGCATTGTTATAGCGTTTGATCACCTGAAAATTCGGGTAGATCGCAAAGACCGGGCCACGCCCGCCAGCGGGCGCCCACAGGGCAAAGGGCGCGCCGCTGTATAGCGCGCCTTCAGCCCGGCGCACGCCAAGCCCGGCCCAGAATCCGGCGCTGTTGCGGGTTTCACCATCGACAAGCGCAAAATCAAAGCCGGCGGGCAGAAGCACTTCATGCACGATGGGCGCGCCGCGCTGAAAGCCGTTTTCGGCCAGATAATTGGCTGCAGAGGCCAGCGCGTCAGCGGGGTTGTTGCCCCAGACATCGCGCCGCCCGTCGCCGCTCAGATCGCGCGCATAGGCCAGGTAGGAGCTGGGCATGAACTGCGTATGCCCCATTGCCCCCGCCCAGGAGCCCGTAAGGTTGCGCGGGGCGACATCGCCATTGCCCAGAATACGGAACACGTTCATCAACTCACGCTCGGCCCAGCTGCGGCGGCGGCCTTGCGTGGCAAGGGTGCCAAGGGCTTCGACAACCGGAATGTCGCCGCGCACGGCGCCGTAATTGCTTTCCATCCCCCAGATCGACATGACGACCTGGCTGTCAACCGGAAATCGGCTTTCGATGGCGCGCAAGGTGCGGGCATTGCGGCGCGCCAGGCGGCGGCCATTGGTGATGCGCGTATCAGACACGGCGCGGTCCAGATAATCCCAGATCGCACGCCGAAACTCGGCCTGATTGGCATCGCGATAGGCGACTTCGGTATTGAAACCACGCCCGCGAAAGGCAGAATCAAACAGCGCGGCGGGCACACCATTGCCAAGCGCGCGGGTGCGAAACCCGTCGCGCCAGGCGGCAAACCGCGCCTGCTGGTCAGCCGTGGCGGCGGGAAATTCGGTGGGCGATGACTGGGCCATGCTGATGGCGGGAATACCTAGGGACAGGGTAAGCAGAATTGCAAGGATCAGGCGCATCTAACAGGCTCCGGCAGCAGAAATAAACCAATTGCTTGCAGCATAGCCAGTGTGCCCCGTGCATGTAAGCCGGGCCTTTGCGCATCGGCAATTACTTGCGCGGCTTGCGCTTGGCCTTGTCGCGCTTGATTTTGGCGCGCACGAGTTTGCGTTTTGGCCCCCCCGCGCCGCGCCCGCGCGGGCCCGCCACAATGGGTTTGCCCTGCAATTCCAGCAAATCGAAAGCCAGCCCGCCGGTAATCGGCACAGCCTCGGCCAGGCGGACACGCGCGCGCATTCCCGCCGCGATCAGCCGTCCGGATTTTTCGCCCTTCAGGGTTTGGGCGTCGGCGTCATACTGGAAATATTCGTGCCCGATAGCCGAGATCGGCACCAGCCCATCGGCGCCCGTTTCATCGAGCCTCACGAACAGGCCAAAGCGTGCAACGCCCGACACCATACCGTCCATTTCCGTGCCCACCCGTTCCGCCAGATAGGCGGCAAGGTAGCGGTCGGTCGTGTCGCGCTCGGCCACCATTGCGCGGCGTTCGGTGGCGGATACGGCGGTGCCGATATCGGCCAGCCGTTCGGCCTGGTCAAGCGGCAGGCCATCGCGGCCCCAATCATGCACCGTAATCAGCGCACGATGCACGATCAGGTCGGCATAGCGGCGGATCGGGCTGGTGAAATGCGCATAGCGGCGCAGATTCAGGCCAAAATGGCCAAAATTCTGCGGCGCGTAATAGGCTTGCGTCATGGAGCGCAGCACCGACATGTTGACCATTTCGGCAAACTCACCCCCCGCCGCCGCATCGAGCAGGCGGTTGAGGTGGCGCGTTTGCAGAACCTGCCCCTTGGCCAGCGTCAGCCCGACCTCGCCCACCACTTCGCGCAGGGCTTCGAGCTTGTCGACGGCGGGTTCCTCATGCACACGGTAAAGCAGCGGCTGGCGCGCGGTCTCCAGCGTTTCAGCGGCGCAGACATTGGCCAGCACCATGCATTCTTCGATCAGCTTGTGGGCATCGAAGCGGTCACGAAAGGCCACGGAAGTAACCTGGCCTGCCTCATCCAGCACGATCTTGCGTTCGGGCAGGTCCAGGTGCAGGGGCTGGCGGCGGTCGCGTTCGGCCTGCAGCGCCTTATAGGCGGCCCAGAGGGGTTTGATGGCGCTTTCCAGCACCGGCGCTGTCGCCGCATCGGCATAGCCATCGGCGGCGGCCTGGGCCTGTTCGTAAGACAGGGCCGCATGGCTGCGCATCAGCCCGCGCTTGAATTCGTGGCCAAGCCTGGCACCCTGGGCGTTCAGCACGATGCGCAGCGCAATACAGGGGCGGTCGACATCGCCATGCAGGCTGCACAGATCGCCCGAAAGCGCGTCGGGCAGCATGGGCACAACGCGGTCGGGAAAGTAGCAGGAATTGCCGCGCTTCAGCGCCTCGCGGTCGAGCGGGCTGCCGGGGCGCACATAATGGGCGACATCGGCAATCGCCACCCAAAGGATATGGCCACCGGGATTGGCGGGGTTGTCATCCGCCATCGCGGCGACAGCGTCATCGCGGTCGCGCGCATCGGCCGGGTCGATGGTGATCAGCGGGAGGTGGCGCAGATCGGTGCGCTTGCCAAGCTCCACGGGTTCGGCAGCGGCGGCGGCCTCGATCACCTCATCGGGGAAGGTGTCTGGAATGCCATGTTCATGAATGGCAATCAGCGACACGGCCTTTGGCGCGCTCGGGTCGCCAATGCGCGCGACGATGCGCGCCTTGCGCAAGCCCATACGGTTTTTGGGTCCGGCAGGCTCGGCCTCGACCAGTTCGCCATCGCGCGCTCCGTTCCGATCGCCCACCGCCACCTGATATTCGTCGCCCTGGCCCTTGCCCACGGGCAGGATGCGCCCGCCATGATCGGCCTGGCGGAACACGCCGACAATGCGCGCGGCCGCCTGGGCTATGCGGCGAATGGGGCGGGCATGGTGGGTAATGGGGGCGGGGGCATCCACCGCCTCGGTCTTGGCCAGAACCCTGTCACCCCGTGCCAATGCAGGGGCCGAGGGGTTGGGCAGGACCAGCGCGCGCGGCGCGGCGGCCTTGCCTGTCCACACCGCCGGGCTGGCCAGAAGCTCGCCATCGCTGGTTTGCCCGTCGATGACCAGCACAGCAACCGGGGCCAGCACATCCGGATCGGCAAAGCTGCGGCGCTTCTTTTCCAGATGCCCCTCATCGCCAAGCGCGCGCAGCATGGCCTTAAGCTCGATACGCGCAGCCCCCTTGATGCCAAAAGCCTTGGCGATATCGCGCTTGGTGGCGGCACCCGGGTTTTCGCGGATGAATTCCAGCAACTGGTTTTTTGAGGGCATTTTGTTCATGCCCCGCCCCTAGCACGGCGATTGCGCCCCGTCATGCGAATTCCTAACGGTTGCGTTTGCGAAACAGCCGCTGATTGGCCTTGACGAATTTGTCGATAAGGTAAGACAGCCAGCCGAAATGCCGCCGCTTGAGGTAGAAAAACCCCGCCGTTGCCCCGAGTGCTGCGCCGATCGTATTGACGATCAGGTCCCACATCGTATCGAGCAGGCCGGATTTTTGCATGTTCAGCCCGAAGGACTGATCCATGAAAAATTCAAAAATCTCCCAGAGCGCGCCGATGGACACGCCGAATGTAAAGCTGAACAGGGCAATGGCGATGGGGGGCGCGGCATAGCGGTCGCCCTCAAACATCATGAAAATGAGGATGAACCCCATAAGCCCGAAACCGATGGCCGAGCCGGTATGCAGCACCACATCCCACCACCAGTATTTGTTGTAAAAATCCCCGACCTCGCCCAGAAACAATGTGGCAAACAGGAACAGGACGATGGCGGCACCAAATTCTGCCGGGAGCTTGATGTTGAACCGGCTTTCAAAGGCCATTGGCAGAAAGGTCAGCGTAAGTGTGACAATGGCAACGAAAGCCGCGCTCCAGCGGCCAAGGACAAGGGCGGCAATCGCGGCGATGACCAGCGTGGCCCACACGAACAGAACAAGGCGGGATTGTTCACGAAATTTCATAAGGCAGATGTAGGATATGGGCCTGCCGATAACAACCGTCTTCGCAGTGCGGGCCCGGCATTTGCTAGGGTTGGGGCGCGTTTGCCTTTTTGGCCAGAAAAACCTCGAAAGCCTCTAGCGTGCGGCGCGAAACGTGATGTTCAATCCCTTCAGCGTCGCGTTCTGCATAGTCAGACGGCACGCCGAGTGCGACGAGCAGATCAACCACAATCCGGTGACGCCCGCGCACGCTTTGCGCCAGTTTCGCGCCTTCCTCGGTCAGGAAAATTCCGCGATAGGGCCGCGATGTCGCCAATCCTTCTCGCTTGAGGCGTGCAATGGTCTTGGTTGCGGTAGGATGCGCCACGCCCATCCGTTCCGCGATATCGGCGACACGTGCTTCGCCCTGTGCCTCGATCAAATCGCCGATCAACTCGACATAGTCTTCGAGCAATGCGCGTGACTGAACTTCGCGTGCGCGCGCGAACCGTCCGGCCTGCTCGGCGGGCGTAACCTGTGTCGCTGGGTTTTTTGCGTCGGTCATTGCGCTTCTTTCTGCCTAGCCAAGTGGATCGGGGCGAATTGTCACGGTTGGAAACATTTTGAAGCCAAGGGTAATATTTACGCTTGAAGAAACCAACCTTTTTTTCGCATTTGCCGGGGCGGTGACGATAAACCCACTTGTTATAAATCTAGCCAAGGCTATATTTTGCAGCAATAGCAAAGGCGGCCAGGAATGATCAGCACCGAACGCACCCGACAAGGCATGGCCGATGTCCTTTCCGGACAGCGCCGCGGCCTGTTCAGCCGGTTCCTGTTCGTGGGGCCGGCGGTTATCGCGTCTATCGCCTATATGGACCCCGGAAACTACGCCACGAATATTCAGGCCGGGGCGGGATACGGGTATCAACTGCTTTGGGTCGTGCTGATGGCGAACCTCATTGCCATGCTGTTTCAGGGGCTGTCGGCGCGACTGGGCATCGTGACCGGCAAGAATCTGGCCGAAATCTCGCGCGACAATTTCCCCAGGCCCGTGGTCTGGGGCATGTGGGCGGTCAGCGAGGTTGCGGCGATGGCCACCGACCTGGCCGAGTTTCTGGGTGGCGCGATTGGCCTGTCGCTGCTGTTCGGCCTGCCGCTGATCTGGGGCATGGCGGTGACGGCGATCGTTACCTATGGCATATTGATCTTCGAGCGGCACGGGTTTCGCACGATGGAACTTATCATCGGCACGATGGTTGCGATCATTGCGCTTTCCTATCTTGTCGAACTGGTGATCGCGCCGGTCGATTGGGGCGCGGCGGCAACGGGCCTTGTTACCCCGGCTTTGCCCGATGGCGCGGCACTCACGATTGCGGTGGGCATTATCGGTGCCACCGTCATGCCGCACGCGATTTTCCTGCATTCCGGCCTGACACAAAGCCGCGCCACAATTCGCAACGAAGGCGAGCGCCGCCGCATCCTGCGGTTTTCCAATATCGAGGTCGTCGTGGCGCTGGCGATTGCCGGCATGGTCAACATGGCAATGGTGATCATGGCGGCCAGTGCGTTCAACCAGGGCAATAGCGGCGTTGCCGAAATCGAAACGGCCTATTACCTGCTGACGCCGCTGCTTGGCTCGGCGGCGGCGGCTGTGTTTCTGGTCTCGCTGATCACGTCGGGCATCTCAAGCTCGGTCGTCGGCACGATGGCGGGGCAGATGATCATGCAGGGGTTCTTGCATTTTCAGGTGCCGATCTGGCTGCGCCGACTGGTCACCATGCTGCCCGCCTTCGGCGTGGTCGCGCTGGGCTATAACGCAACCGATGCTCTGGTCATGTCACAGGTTGTGCTGTCCATCGCTTTGCCGGTTCCAATGATCGCCCTGATTATCTTCACATCCAGACGGGATGTCATGGGGTCTTATGTGACAGGTCCGTTCGTCAGGGCGCTGTCATTCGCCGGGGCGACTGCCGTTCTTGGCCTTAATTTCGTTCTTCTCGCGGCAACATTCGGCCTGCCGATCCCGTTTTTGCAAGGATAACCGGCACGGCAATCGCACAGGTGATGCGCATTGAAGCACCGGTTTGGAAGGCCGGGGCGGCACCGCCAGCGCAAAACCTGGGCGAATTGAAAATTTGGCTGCGCTTCCCCATATGATGAGCGGGAGGCCGTATGTTTCGCATTGCCAGTTACAATATCCGAAAGTCCATCGGGCTGGATTACCGGCGCGACCCGCTGCGCGTGCTGGGCGTGGTCAATAGCCTTGCGGCCGATATCGTTGCCCTGCAAGAGGTTGACCGCCGGTTCGGCACCCGCAAAAGCAGCATTCCTGCGGCTTTGCTGAAGGATGAAACCGACTATTTTGCGCTGGATGTGGCCACACGGAATGGCAGTATCGGCTGGCATGGCAATGCGATTTTGCTGCGCCGCGGCACAAGGGTGACGCGCATTTCGCGCATTGATCTGCCGGGGCTGGAGCCGCGCGGTGCCGTCTCGGCCGATCTTGCGCTGGCCAGTGGCCCGCTGCGGGTGGTGGGCCTTCATCTGGGGCTGCGCAGCAAGGACCGGCGCACGCAATCAGCAGCACTTGTGGAACATCTGAAAACCCTGCCCGACATGCCCGCCATTGTGATTGGTGACTTCAACGAATGGAGCCAGCAGGGCCGCAACCTGACCGCGCTTCACAGCGTGCTTGATATGCATGTGCCGGGGCGCAGCTACCCTACGCAGCGCCCGGTTGCCCAGTTGGACCGGATCGCCCATAGCCGCGACTTGCGGGTGGAAAACAGCGCCGTGCATCGCTGCAAGTCGGCAGCGCGCGCGTCGGACCATTTGCCGATCTGGGCCGATATGGCCCGCGCCTAGCGCCGTTTATTCGGCTTTTTTCCGTGCTGCGGGCTTTTTGGCAGCGGCTTTCTTCGCCGCCGGTTTTTTCTTCGCCGTCGGTTTTTTGGCGGCTGTCTTGCGCTTGGGTTTGGTTGCGGCTTTGGCGTTGATCAACCCGATCGCGGCTTCAAGCGAAATATCCTCGGGCGTGAGTTCCTTGGGAATGGTCGCGTTGATCTTTTCCCATTTCACATAGGGGCCATAGCGCCCGGGCATCACGGCAATCGGCCCGCCTTCGGGGTGGTCGCCAAGTTCACGCAAGGGCTTGGCCGCCGCACCACGGCCCGCGCCGCCACGCGCGGCCTTTTGCGCGATGATTTCAACGGCGTGGTTCATGCCTATGGTGAACAGTTCGTCGGCATCCTTGAGGTTGGCATATAGTTTGGACGGCTTGCCGCCCTCCTCCTCCGCAGGTTTGTGCCACAGCACATAGGGGCCGAATCGTCCCAAATTTGCCTCGATCTCACCACCATCCGGATGGGTGCCAATGGCACGCGGCAGCGACAGCAGGTCGAGCGCTTTTTGCAGGTCCACCGCATCGGGCGCCAGCCCCTTGGGCAGCGAGCTGCGCTTGGGTTTGGGTTCCTCTTCCGTCACCTCGCCAAGCTGCACGAAGGGGCCATAGCGGCCGACGCGCAGGCTGACGGGCAGGCCGTTATCGTCATGGCCCAGCAGCTTGCCATCGGGGCCGATATCGCCGTTGATATCGCCGGAAAGCGGGCGGGTGTAGCGGCATTCGGGGTAATTCGAACATCCAATAAAGGCCCCGCCGGAGCGCGCGGTTTTCAGGTTCAACTGCCCGTTGCCGCAGGTTTTGCAAATGCGCGGCGTCGGGTCTTCGGGCGTTTTGGGGAAGAGATGCGGCTCCAGCACCTCGTTGATTTTCTCAAGCACATCGGTGATGCGCAGCTCTGCCGTCTCACCAATCGCGGCCGAAAAATCGCGCCAGAAACGTGCCAGCAGCACCTGCCAGTCCTCATCGCCGGCCGAAACCTTGTCGAGGTCGTCTTCCAGCGCGGCGGTAAAATCATATTCCACATAGCGGCGGAAGTAATTCTCAAGGAAAATGGTAACCAGGCGACCCTTGTCTTGCGGGATGAGGCGGCCCTTGTCCTTGGCGACATAATCACGGTCCTGAATGGTGGTGATCACGCTGGCATAGGTCGAGGGGCGGCCAATGCCCAGTTCTTCCATGCGTTTCACGAGCGTCGCCTCGGTATAGCGCGGCGGCGGCTGGGTGAAATGCTGCTCGGGCGTCACCGCCTCTTTGAGCAGCTTTTCGCCCACGGCAAGCTGGGGCAGGCGGGCGTCATCATCTTCGGCCACATCGTCGCGGCCTTCCTGATAGACCTTCAGAAAACCTTCGAACACAACCACCTGGCCATTGGCGCGCAGCAGCACCTGGCCATCTTGCGCACCAATATCAACGGCCGTGCGCTCCATGCGGGCGGCTTCCATCTGGCTGGCGATGGTGCGCTTCCAGATCAGGTCGTAAAGCTTGCGCTCGTCACCATCCAGCCGCAGCTTTTCGGGCGATTTATCCATTTCCGTGGGGCGAATACATTCATGCGCTTCCTGCGCATTCTTGGCCTTGTTCTTATACATGCGCGGCGATTTGGGCAGGAAACTTTCGCCAAATCGGGCGCGGATCGCATCGCGCGCGGCCATCACGGCCTCGGGCGCCATGTCAATCCCGTCGGTCCGCATATAGGTGATGTGCCCGGCCTCATACAGGCGCTGGGCGGCGCGCATGGTGGTTTGCGCACCAAAGCCGTGCTTGCGGCTGGCTTCCTGTTGCAGCGTCGAGGTCATGAAAGGGGCCGAGGGGTTGCGGCTGGCGGGCTTGGCTTCGACATTCAGCACGGTAAGGTCGCGGCTTTTGACCGCCTGCACCGCAAGGCTGGCATCGGTTTCATTGGCAAGGTCGAATTTGTCGAGCTTCTTGCCGGCAAGCTCGATCAGCCGCGCATCAAAGGCAGCGCCGCGCGGGTTGGTCAGCGCGGCGGTCACGCTCCAATATTCCTGCGGTTTGAAGGCTTCGATCTCCATCTCGCGCTCGACAATCAGCCGCAAACAGACCGATTGCACACGCCCAGCCGAGCGCGAGCCGGGCAGTTTGCGCCACAGAACGGGTGAGAGTTTGAAGCCGACAAGATAGTCCAGCGCACGGCGCGCCAGATAGGCGTTGACCAGCGGCATATCGATTTCGCGCGGGTTTTCCATTGCCTTGGTCACGGCGGCCTTGGTGATGGCGTTGAACACCACACGCTCCACATGGGTGGTTTTCTTGATGGCGCGGCGTTTGAGCAGCGCCTCTTGCAAATGCCATGAAATCGCCTCGCCCTCACGGTCGGGGTCGGTTGCAAGGATGAGCGTGTCGTCATCCTTCAGCGCATCGGCAATCGCCTTGACATGCTTTTGCGAGGTGGTCGCCACCTCCCAGAGCATCTCGAACTTGTTGTCGGGGTCGACCGAGCCGTCTTTTGGCGGCAGGTCGCGCACATGGCCATAAGAGGCCAGAACCGTATAGCCCGGGCCCAGATACTTGTTGATTGTCTTGGCCTTAGCGGGGGATTCGACAACGACGACGGCCATGCAAGACTCCGGAAATAACTGGGTTCGGTTTGGGCGCGGAACATGTGGGGCATGTGGGGCGCTTGTCAACCGCTCATTATTTTGAGGGCAGGATTGCGCCGCGTTACGCGGTTTTCATCACGCGCCCACCGGGGGCGCGGGCGATGGCGCCCTGCATTTCCAACTCCAGCATCGCGCCAAGCACCTCGGGGGCGGGTTGGGCAAGATCGCGGATCAGCGCATCTTCATCAATCGGCGTGGTGGAGAGCAAGGCCAGGATGCGGGCCGGCAATTCGGTCGGGGCCAGCATTTCGGCGGCTTGCGGCGGGCTTGCGGCAGATGCGTGGATGAAGGCGGGCGCGCGGCGCGGGGGCGGGGCGCCCAAAGCCTCGATCACATCATCAATGCCGCGTAGCATGGGTGCGCCATCGCGGATGAGCATGTTGCAGCCGCTTGCGCGGCCATCATAGGGGTGGCCGGGCACGGCCATGACCTCGCGCCCGGCATCAAGCGCAAGCCGTGCGGTGATCAGGCTGCCGGATTTGGCGGCGGCCTCGATGACCAGCACCGCCTGCACCATGCCCGCCACAATGCGGTTGCGGGCCGGAAAATGCCGCGCCTGAGGCTGTGTGCCGGGGGCGAGTTCAGTCATGCAGACCCCGCGTTCGGGAATATCGGCGGCGAGCTTTGCGTTCTCGGGCGGATAAACCACATCCAGCCCGCCCGCCATCACCGCCACTGTGCCATGCGGCACCGCGCCCATATGCGCCGCCGTATCAATGCCGCGTGCAAGGCCGGAGACAACGACAAACCCCGCCTCGCCAAGCTCATCGGCCAGTTTCTGCGCCATGCGCATCCCAAGCGATGAGGCATTGCGCGCCCCGACCATAGCGACCAGCGGGCGCATCAGCACATCGGTGCGGCCCTTGCACCACAGCAGCGGCGGGGCGCTGGGCAGGCCAGACAGGGCGGCGGGATAATGCGCCTCGCCCATGCAGAGCATCTGCGCGCCAAGCTTGCGCGCAGCCTTCATTTCGGCGCGGATCACGCCTTCGGGGCAGGGTTCATAATTGGCAACGCCAGCAGCGGCGGCGACATCGACCAGTGCCGCAAGTGCCGCCCTGGCATTGCCATGTTCGGCCATAAGGCGGCGAAAGGTGGTCGGCCCAACGCGGCGCGAGCGGATCAGGCGCAGCCAGTCAAACCGCGCCGCATCATCCATCGGCGGGGCAATAAGCGCGGTGTCATGCGCATCTTCGGCAAAGAAATACTCGGTCTCCATCGCGCCCCCGTGGTTTGGGGGAGTGTGGGGTGGGGATGGTTAACAGCGCGTAAACGATGCCGGGCGCGTCACACCCCGGACCCGCCCACCGTCAGCCCGCCAATCAGCAGGGTCGGCTGCCCCACGCCGACCGGCACCCATTGGCCGGCTTTCCCGCAGGAACCAAGGCCCGGGTCCATCGCCATGTCATTGCCGATCGCGCGGATGTTTTGCAGCGCGGTGGCACCGTCACCAATCAGCGTGGCACCCTTGACCGGCGCGCCGACCTTGCCGTTCTTTACGCGATAGGCCTCGGTGCAGGAGAACACGAATTTGCCGTTGGTAATATCGACCTGTCCGCCGCCAAAGCCCACGGCATAGATGCCGTTCTTGATCTCGGCGACCACATCTGCGGGGTCGGCCTGGCCACCCAGCATGATGGTGTTGGTCATGCGCGGCATGGGGGCGTGGGCGTAGGATTGGCGGCGGCCATTGCCGGAGGAGCCTGTGCCCAGCAGGCGGCCATTCTGGCGGTCATTCATATAGCCGACGAGGATGCCATCCTCGATCAGCACATTGCGCGCGCTTGGCGTGCCCTCGTCATCAAAGGTGATGGAGCCGCGACGGTCGGGGATGGTGCCATCATCGATTACATTCACGCCGGGGGCGGCCACGCGGCTACCCATCAGTTCGGAAAATACCGACGATTTCTTGCGGTTGAAGTCACCCTCCAGCCCGTGGCCAACCGCCTCGTGCAGCATGATGCCGGGCCAGCCATTGCCAAGGGCGACATCCATCATACCGGCCGGCGCGTCTTCTGCCGACAGGTTCACCAGCGCAATGCGCAATGCCTCGGCCACCAAACCTTGCCATGTGTCCGGCGTCATCAATTGCGCCAGCCCGTGCCGCCCGCCGCCAGCCGCCATGCCGGTTTCGCGCCGCCCGTCATGCTCGACAATGACCGAAACGTAAAACTGCGCCATTGGCCGCGTATCGGCAAACTGGCTGCCCTCGGGGCGCAGAATGACCACCTCTTGCAGGCTGGCATTCAGCCGGGCTGACACCTGAACCACGCGGCGGTCGAGCGCGCGGGCATAGTCGTTAAGCGCGGCCAGCAGGTTCACCTTGCTGGTAAAATCCGCATCGGCAATCGGGTCGATCTCGGCGTAAAGGTGGCGGTTGGTGCTGCGCGGGCCGTCGGCCAGCACTCCACCGCCCGCACCCACGGCCAGCCGCGCGGTTTCTGCCGCGCGCTTCAGGGCTGATTCGGAAATCTCGGTGGAATGCGCATAGCCCGCCGCCTCGCCGCGCACAGCGCGCAAACCAAAGCCTTCGGCCGCGTCATAGCTTGCGTTTTTCAGGCGCCCGTCATCAAAAACCAAAGATTCCGACCGGCGGCGCTCAAAAAACAACTCGCCATCATCGGCACCATTGGTGGCAGCGCGCAAAACTGACAGGGCTGAGTCGATTTCGAGTTGAGAATCAAAAGGGCTGAAGGGGGTAAGCTGTTCGGGCATGTCACTCTTTCTGGTCGCAGATTTGCCAAGCTTGGCGCGGGTTGCGACAATTTGCGAGGTAAAAAGCGGCCTATTGCCGCAAACGGATCGCTTGTTATCTGTGGCGTAATATGGTCAATCATGAACAACAAACAACCGCGCTTTGTGCTGCTTTATGCGGCATGGGCGCAAGACGGCGCCCCGGCGCCTTTGATAACGGGAATGAAAACATGCGGATTGGCAAGTTTGTGAATGGGCTGACGACGGGGCTTATGTCGGTGTTTGTCGGGGTTATGCTGGCTGGGGGCGCCCGGGCACAGGACATGCTGGGCGAGCTTGAAACCGTCGGCAAGCCGCAGGCGCAGGGCTATACTTTCCAGCCCGCCGCAACCGAACTGGCCTCGGACATTCACTGGCTGCACAACTTCCTGATGTGGATCGTAACCGCGATTACCATTTTCGTCGTGCTGCTGCTGGTCTGGGTGATCGTGCGCTACAACAAGCGCGCCAACCCCACGCCTGCGCGCTTTACCCATAACACCCCGATCGAGCTGATCTGGACGATCGTGCCGATTCTCATTCTGATCGTGATCGGTTCGCAGTCCCTGCCGGTTCTGTTTCGTCAAATGGAAATTCCTGAAAGCGATATCACCATCAAGGCCACCGGGCAGCAATGGTATTGGGAATATGACTATCCGCAAAACGGGGTCAGCTTTGCGGCCATCATGCTGGCGCGCCAGGATCTTGCGGAATATGGCTATGCCGATGACGAATATCTGCTGGCCACCGATAATGCGATGGTCGTTCCGGTTGGCGCCGTTGTAAAAATGCTGATCACATCGCCGCTGGAAGGTGTCATCCATTCATGGACCGTGCCCGCCTTTGGTGTGAAGCTTGATGCCGTGCCGGGCCGTTTGCAGGAAACCTGGTTCCAGGCCGACCGCGAGGGTGTATATTTCGGCCAATGTTCCGAGCTTTGCGGGCTGAACCATTCCTACATGCCGATCACCGTAAAGGTTGTCAGCCCCGAAGCCTATGCCGCGTGGCTTGAAAGCATGGGCGGCACAACTGCCGAGGCAACCGCCGATGCAGGCGCTGCAACTGCTGGCGCAGAGCAGGTGGAACTGGCCGCGGCCGAATAAGTGGGTGCAGACACACCCAAGGAAGCAATGATGAGCGATTCCAGTTGGACAGCGAACCCAGCACACGAGGCGCAATTCGGTGACTATATCGAATTGCTGAAGCCCCGTGTCATGCGGCTGGTGATCTTCACGGCGGCCGTTGGTCTGCTGGTGGCGCCAAATGCGGTGCATCCTGTTGTTGCTCTGGCCGCCATATTGTGCATCGCCGTCGGGGCGGGGGCTTCGGGCGCGCTCAACATGTGGTGGGATGCCGATATTGACCGCTTGATGACACGGACCGCAAAGCGCCCCATACCTTCGGGCCGGGTCGCGGCGGGCGAGGCTTTGGCCATCGGGATAGCCCTGACGGGCTTCAGCGTGGTGCTGCTTGGCCTGTTTGCCAATCTGCTGGCCGCCGGGCTGCTGGCCTTTACAATCTTCTTTTATGTCGTGGTCTACTCCATGTGGCTCAAGCGTATCACGCCGCAAAATATTGTCATTGGCGGCGCTGCAGGTGCCTTTCCGCCAATGATCGGCTGGGCCGTTGCCACGGGCGGTGTGGGCGTTGAAAGCCTGCTGATGTTCGCGCTGGTTTTCATGTGGACGCCGCCGCATTTCTGGGCGCTGGCGCTGTTTCGCAACGAGGATTACAAGCGCGCCAATGTGCCGATGATGCCGGTCACACGCGGCGAGGTATCGACCCGCCGCCAGATCTTTGCCTATGCCGTTCTGCTGGCCCCGATCGCGATTGCACCGGCCTTTACCCAGATCGGCGGGCCGGTCTATTTCCTCCTTTCGCTTGTTCTGAACGCGATGTTCGTGTCTGGCGCCATCGGGCTGAGCCGCCGGACAGCCGAAATGGCCGCGGCAAGCAAATACCGCGCCGAGAAGCGTTTTTTCGGCTTTTCAATCCTGTATCTGTTCCTGCATTTCGTAGGGCTGTTGGCTGAAGCCGCATTGCGTGGCGTCAACCTCAATTGGGCCGCATGGCCGGTGGTGTTCTGATGACTGTATTTCGCGAACCGCACGAGCTTCATAAACGGCGCGCCAGCCGCAATATCGGGCTGGGCCTTGTGCTTGGCACCTTTGTCGTGGTGGTGTTTTCCGTTACCATTGTAAAAATGAGCCAACCGCAAGCCGAGAATCCGCGCGCGCCGAACTTCAACCCGAGCGCGGTTGCCGCAGAGGCCGCAGAGGCTGCCGAATGAGGGCGCGGAACAAAAATTCCGCTCTCGCCCTGCGGCTTTTGGCGATCGTGGTTTTCATGGTCGGCCTGTCCTTTGCTGCCGTGCCGCTTTACAACCTGTTTTGCAAGGTCACCGGCTTTGGCGGCACCACATCCACCGCCGATGCGGGCAGCGATGTCATCCTGAACGAAACCATCAGTATCCGCTTTGATGCCAGCATTGACCCGTCGATGGGCTGGGAGTTTCGCCCCGCACAGGGCGCGATGGATCTGCGCATTGGCGAAACCGGGCTGGCCTTTTACGAGGCCTATAACCCCACCGACCGCCCCATTGCCGGGCAGGCGGTTTATAACGTGACGCCATTTTCGGCGGGCGGGTATTTTACCAAAATCGACTGTTTCTGCTTCACCGAACAGTTGCTGATGCCCGGCGAACGGGTCATGATGCCGGTAACGTTCTTTGTCGATCCGGAAATCGTAACCGATGCCGAAGGCAAGTTCGTGCGTGAAATCACGCTGTCCTACGCCTTTGGCGAAATCGAATTGACCGAAGAAATGCGCTTGCGGATTGCCGAAGCCGCCCAGAATGACGAGAATGTCCCCATCAACTGATGGCGACCGTGTGTGAATGAAGGACCCATAATCAATGGCACATGAGAAGAACCACGACTATCACATCCTCAAGCCGAGCATCCTGCCGTTTCTGGGGGCGCTTTCGGCCTTTATCATGTTCTTTGGCGCCGTGCTGTGGATGAAAGGCAGCGCGCCCTACATGTTTGCCATCGGCCTCATTGGTGTGCTTTACACAATGTTCGACTGGTGGAAAGAGGTTGTGAAGGAAAGCCATGAGGGCGACCATACGCCGGTTGTCGTGCTGGGTCTGCGCTATGGCGTGATTCTGTTCATCACCTCGGAAGTGATGTTCTTCTTCGCCTGGTTCTGGGCGTTCTTCAAAAACGCGCTCTATCCGATGAGCGACAATTACCCGGCGGTCAACGGTGTCTGGCCACCTGCCGGTATTGAAACCTTCGATCCCTGGCATCTGCCGCTGATCAACACGCTCATCCTACTGTGTTCGGGGGCTGCGGCAACCTGGGCCCACCATGCGATTGCACATGAAAACAACCGCAAAGACCTTGTGAACGGGCTGATCCTTGCCATTGTGCTGGGCCTGCTCTTCACTTTCTTCCAGGCCTTTGAATATAGCGAAGCCGCCTTTGCCTTTGGCAGCGGCGAAAGCGTCTATGGTGGCGTGTTCTTCATGGCGACCGGGTTTCACGGCTTCCATGTCATCGTCGGCACGATCTTTTTGGCCGTTTGCCTGATCCGTGCGCTCAAAGGGCATTTCACACCCGAACGCCATGTCGGCTTTGAAGCCGCCGCTTGGTATTGGCACTTTGTTGATGTTGTCTGGCTGTTCCTGTTCATCTCTGTCTATATCTGGGGCGGCTGAGCTGACGCACTGGCGCTATTCGGGTCAGTAGCGCAACAAAACACACGCGGGTCCGGCAACGGGTCCGCGTTTTTCCTTGGGGATTATCATGAAACGCTATGTCTTTGCGCTGGTTCTGGGCCTGGTCGGCTGTGCGATTCTCATCTCGCTGGGCGTGTGGCAGTTGCAGCGCATGAATGTGAAGCTGGCCGCGATTGCCGAAATTGACAGCCGTATTTCCAGCCCGCCCGTGCCCGTGCCGCTGGCGCCCGATGCGAAGCGCGACAAGTATCTTGCCGTGCAGGCCAGTGGACTGCTGCAGGATCAGGCGCTGCGCATCTATACCAGCCGCACGAACGAGGGCGCGGGCTACCGCATCATTCAGGTGTTCGAGACAGATGGCCGCCGTCTGATGGTTGATCGCGGCTTTCTGCCCATCGAGGCGGATTCCGACGTGACCGGCCCGGTTGCGGTTGACATAACGGGCAATCTGCACTGGCCCGATGAAACCTCATCCTGGACCCCGGCCCCCGATATTGCCCGCAATCGCTGGTTCGCGCGCGATGTGGCAACGATGGCGGCCGCGCTTGGCACCGAGCCTGTGCTGATTATTGCACGAACGCTTGACCCTGACACCTTTACCGCGCGGCCTATTCCGGTAAGCTCCGCCGATGTGCCCAACAACCATTTGGAATATGTCATTACCTGGTTCTCACTCGCGCTGGTTTGGGCGGGGATGACAGTTTACCTGCTTTGGCGTATCAAGCGCCGGACAGCCTGATAGGAGTTTCAATGCGCTATATCTCGACCCGTGGGCAGGCCCCCAGCCTGAGCTTTGAAGACGCGATGCTGACAGGGTTGGCGCGCGACGGCGGGCTGTATGTGCCTGAAACCTGGCCGCAGATAAGCCATGACGAGATTGCCGCGCTGGCAGGCAAAAGCTATGAAGATGTGGCATTCGCCGTGATGCGCCCCTTTGTGGGCGACACATTCAGCGATGACGAGTTCCGCAAGATCATCAAGGCCGCCTATGGCCGTTTTCGCCATGCGGCCCGCGTGCCGCTGGTGCAGATCGGCAGCAACGAATTTCTGATGGAGCTGCATCACGGCCCGACGCTGGCCTTCAAGGATGTGGCGATGCAGCTCATTGGCCAGATGTTTGAAGTCGCGCTTGCCCGCAGGGGCGAACGGGTCACGATTGTTGGGGCCACCAGCGGCGATACCGGCAGCGCCGCGATTGAAGCCTTTCGCGGGCTCGATGCGGTGGATGTGTTCATCCTGTTTCCGCATGGCCGCGTTTCCGACGTGCAGCGCCGACAGATGACCACACCGGCCGAGGCCAATGTTCATGCGCTGGCCGTTGATGGCGATTTTGATGAATGTCAGGCGCGGCTCAAGGACATGTTCAACGATTTCGCGTTTCGTGACGATGTGCGCCTTGCCGGCGTCAACTCGATCAACTGGGCGCGGGTTCTGGCGCAGGTGGTGTATTACTTCACCAGCGCCGTGGCGCTTGGCGCGCCGCACCGCAAGATCAGCTTCACCGTGCCGACCGGCAATTTCGGCGATATCTTTGCGGGCTATGTGGCCAAACGCATGGGCCTGCCGATTGACCGGCTTGTTGTGGCCACCAACCGCAACGATATTCTGCATCGCGGGTTGCAAAGCGGCGTGTTTGCCAAGGAAGGCGTGGCGCCCTCCATCAGCCCGTCGATGGATATTCAGGTGTCATCGAATTTCGAACGGCTGCTGTTTGATCTTTACGACCGTGAAGGCAGCGCGGTGGCGCAGCTTATGGATGATCAATCCGCCAAGGGCAGCTTTACCCTGTCGCAAGGTGCCGCCGAACGCTTGCGCGCCGAGTTTGACTCTGGCCGGTGTGACGAGGCTGAAACCAGCGCGACGATCAAGCGTGTTTACGCAGAAACCGGCGAGATGATCTGCCCGCATTCCGCCGTGGGCGTGAAGGTGGCGCAGGATTGCCGTGGCGATAGCGTGGTGCCTATGGTCGTGCTGGCCACCGCCCATGCCGCCAAATTCCCCGATGCGGTTGAGGCGGCGACAGGCACGCGCCCCGGCCTGCCACCGCATATGGCCGATTTGTTCGACCGGGCAGAGCGGCAGACCCGCGTCGCCAATGATCTTGCGGCGCTGAAGGCCATTGTGCGCGAAAGGAGCCGCCGATGAGCGTGCAAACCCATGTGCTTGAGTCAGGGCTGACCATTGTCACCGAGGCGATGGACCATCTGGAATCCGCCTCGCTCGGCTTTTGGGTCGGGGTTGGCACGCGGCATGAAACGCTGGCGCAGAACGGCATTGCGCATTTCATGGAGCATATGGCGTTCAAGGGCACGCAGCGGCGCTCGGCCCTGCAAATCGCCGAGGCGATTGAGGATGTTGGCGGCTATCTGAACGCCTATACCAGCCGCGATACCACCGCCTATTACAGCCGCGTGCTGGCGGGCGATGTGCCGCTGGCGCTGGATGTGCTGGGCGATATTCTGCTGGAGCCCACCCTGGCCGATGCCGAGGTGGAAATCGAGCGCGGGGTGATTTTGCAGGAAATCGGCCAGACGCTTGATACGCCCGATGATATCATTTTCGACTGGTTGCAGGAAATCGCCTATCCGAACCAGCCGATGGGCCGTTCGATTTTGGGAACCGAGGAACGCGTGCGCGGCTTTCAGCGCGACGATCTGGCCAGCTTCATCGGCCAGCATTACAGCCCCGACCGAATGGTTCTGGCGGCTGCCGGCGCGGTTGATCATGATGCGATTGTAAAACAGGCCGAGGCGATCTTTGCCTCTGCCGCCAACCGCCCCGCGCCTGAGGTTGCCCCGGCGCAATATCAGGGTGGCGAGCGGCGCGAAGTAAAAGATCTGGAGCAGGCGCATATGAGCCTGTGCCTGCCCGCCCCTGCCTATCAGGATGCCAGTTTCTTTGATGCGCAGGTGTTTGCGCTGGCGCTTGGTGGCGGCATGTCCTCGCGGCTGTTTCAGGAATTGCGCGAAAAGCGCGGGCTTTGCTATTCGATCATGGCCAGTGCCAGCGCGGGCAACGATAATGGTTTGCTGACCATTTACGCAGGCACATCCGAGGCTGACCTTGCCGAGCTTTCCACCGTCACGATTGATGAAATCCGCCGCGCGGTCGATGACCTGAGCCAGGCCGAGATTGACCGCGCGCGCGTGCAGCTGAAAGCCGGTATGCTGATGGGGCTGGAAGGCGCCAGCGCACGGGCCGAACGGCTTGCGCGCTCTACCGCCATTTGGGGCCGGATCATTCCGCTCAGCGAAACCGTGGCCAAGATCGATGCGGTAAGCCGGCAAACCGTGCGCGATTTTGGCGCAACGCTGCTCAACCAGCCGATGGCCGGCGCGCTTTATGGCCCGATTGGCCGCGCCCCCAGCATTGCTGCGCTTTCCGCGCGGCTGGCCGCCTGAGCGGTGCTTTGGGCGCGCAAAGCCAAACAATTGCGCGGCGCGCGCATTACATTGCGTTTGCCCGTTATGGCCGACCATGCCAACTGGCGCGGGCTGCGTTTGAAAAGCAGCGCCTTTCTTGCCCCCTGGGAGCCGCTGCGCGATAGCGATTTTCTGGGGCGCGGCGCCTTTCGCAACCGTGTCTGGTGGGCGCGGCGCAGCGCCGAGCAGGACCGAGGGCTGAGCTTTCTGATCTTTCGCAACGATGACGGGTGCCTGCTGGGCGGCATCACGCTGGACAATATCCGCCGTGGCCCGGCAATGGCGGGCAGCCTTGGCTACTGGATGGGGCAGGAATTTACCAACCAGGGCTATATGACCGAGGCCGTAAAGCTGGTGGTTGACCATGCCTTCAGCCAGCTGAACCTCAGCCGCGTCGAGGCCGCCTGCCTGCCGGAAAACGCCGCCTCGCGCGCGGTTCTGGAACGCTGCGGCTTCAAATATGAAGGTGTGGCGCAAAGCTATCTGCAAATTGCCGGGCGCTGGCGCACACATGTGCTATATGCCAGCTTGCGGCGCGACCGTCGCGGCAAGACCGATGCGGGCTAGGGGGTGAAATGCTGCTGAACGACGCCAATGAAGCCCTTTTGCGCGACATCAAGGCCATTGTCGGCGATATCGGAATGCGCCCCCCCAGCCATGATGACCTGCACGAGCCACGCGGGCTGGTTGTTGGCCGCGCGGCCGCAACCGTGCGCCCCTCGAATACGACCGAGGTTTCTGCTGTTCTCAAGCTTTGCCACGCGGCGCGGGTCGGGGTTGTTCCGCTGGGCGGCGGCACGGGGCTGACAGGCGCGCGCAGCCTGGTTGACGGGGCACTGCCGATACTGCTGTCGCTCGACCGGATGAAGACCATTCGCAGGAAGGATGCCGACGCCCAAAGCCTGACGGTTGAAGCCGGTGCGATTTTGCAGAATGTGCAGGATGTGGCGGCTGATATGGGGCTGCTTTTCCCGCTTAGCCTCGCCTCGGAGGGGTCAGCGCAAATTGGTGGCGTGCTAAGCACCAATGCGGGCGGGGTGAATGTGCTGCGCTACGGCAATGCGCGCGACCTGTGCCTTGGGCTGGAAGTTGTGCTGGCCGACGGGCGCATCTGGCACGGGTTGAGCGGGCTGCACAAAGACAATACCGGCTATGATTTTCGCCATCTGATGATCGGGGCCGAGGGCACTTTGGGCGTGATCACCGCCGCCGTGCTGCGGCTGTTTGCGCAACCGACCCAGCGGCTGGCCGCGTGGATTGCTGTGGACAGCCCCAAAGCGGCGCTGGCGCTGCTTGGCCGGATGCGCGCGGATTTGGGCGATGTCATTTCCGCCTATGAACTGATTGATCGCACGGGGCTGGAATTTCTGGGTGAGGCCGGTGTGATGGCGCTGCCTGCTGGTCTGCCCGATAGCCCGTGGGTGGTGCTGATGGAGTGCGGTGCAGGGCCGGGCGAAGATCTGGGCGCACGCATCGAGGCGGCCCTGGGCGCGGCATTTGAAGCCGGGCTTTGCCAGGATGCGTTGATGTCGCAATCCGAAGCGCAGCGCGCGCGCTTCTGGCAGATGCGCGAACGAATCCCCGAAGCGAACCGCGCTATCGGGGCGGTGTCGAGCCATGATATCGCGCTGCCGCTTGCAGCTATCCCCGCTTTCATTGATGCCGCGCGCGGCGCGATCGACCCTGTGCTGCGCATCAACTGCTTCGGCCATCTGGGCGATGGCAACCTGCATTTCAACATTTTCCCGCCGCAGGGCAAAAAGGGCCGCGATTATCGCGAACATGCCGATGGCGTGAAGCGCGCGGTCTATGACCTTGTGGCCAGATATGGCGGCAGTTTCAGCGCCGAACACGGCATCGGGCGGCTGAAGCTGAACGAGCTGCGCCGCTATGGCGACCCGGTGAAGCTGGAGATGATGCGCGCAGTCAAGGCGGCACTGGACCCGGCGGGAATTTTGAACCCCGGCGCGCTGGTGCCCGAGGGCTGAGCCTTGCCGCGCGGGCAGATGCCTCCGGCGGGGATATTTTTAAGCAAAAGATGAGGGTTTTGCAGGTTGACGATTAGGGCAATTGCAGCTGGAACAGCGTGCCTGTCGGGCTTTGCGGGTTGGGTCGCGCCGTAAAGCCCGCCTTTTTTAGCACGCGCGCCGAAGCGGGATTGTCTGCGTCAACACCAGCCAATAGCTTTATTGCCGGGAAATTTGCGCGGCAGAACGTGATGAAACCTTCAAGGAGTTCGGTCGCAAAACCCTGCCCCCAGTTTGGTTCTGCGATCAGATAGCCAAGATGACAGTCAGGCGTGGCCGCGGGTTCAATATGCAGCAGCATGAGCCCGATGAGTGCCGTCTTGTCCCGGTCGCGGATGACAAGAACATCGCTATTGGCGGATTGGGTTGCGATCCATTCCGTGATGGACCGGCCTTTCAGTTGAAGCGAGGGCGGGAGGGGCGCCAGCACAGGCGGCGTTAGAATCTGGCTGAGTTCTGCCTTGAAACCACGCGGGTTTGCAAGCGCGTCTTGGATGGGCAGAACACGCAACCGTGGTGTTGAAAACGCCAGTCGGGGCACGGCTAATCGCCTTCAAACTCACACAGGCTATGCACATCCATGCCCATTTTGGCCAACCTTGCGCGGCCGCCAAGGTCGGGCAGGTCGATGACAAAGGCGCTGGAGACGACCTTGCCGCCGAGCCGTTCGATCAGGCGGATGCCCGCTTCGGCGGTGCCGCCGGTGGCCAAAAGATCATCGACCATCAAGATACGTTCACCGGGTTCAATCGCGTCGGTATGAAGCTCCATCACCGCCTCGCCATATTCAAGCTGATAGGCTTGTTCCACCGTTTCCCCCGGCAGCTTGCCCTTCTTGCGGATCGGCACGAAGCCCACGCCAAGCTGGTGGGCAACCGCGCCGCCAAGGATGAAGCCGCGTGCTTCCAGCCCGGCAACCTTGTCGATTTTCTGGCCGGCATAGGGGTGCAAAAGCTGGTCGATAGCGATGCGAAAGCCGCGTGCATCGGCAAACAGCGTGGTGACATCGCGGAACATGATGCCCTTATGCGGAAAATCGGGGATGGTGCGGATATAGTCGCGCACGGTTTTGCTGTTGGGCATCAACCTGTCCTTTTCGGGGTTTTGAGCATATCGGCGGCAATAGCAATGGCCTTGGCCTGGCGCGCGGCATAATCGCCGGAAACAATGGTGTAGCTGGCGCCGTGGGCCTGCAATTTCGCCTCGGTCAGCTCGTAAAAGCGGCGGCGCAGATCGGCGCGGGCGAAATAGCGGATAGGGTCGTTTTCCCAGGGGATTTCCGGGTCGAGCAGCAGGTAATGTTCGGGCAGTTCGATGCGTGCTTCGAGGTCGGGCAGGCTGTGGCCCAGCAGCATTTCGGCCCAGACGGCGGTGAGCAGCGGGTCGGTATCTTCAAACAGCAGCGGGCCGGCCATCATGGCCAGCGTGCGGCGGTGGGCGACATGGCCATCGACGATGAAGTGTAATTCCTCTGCGCGGTAATCACCCTCGGCGCGGTATTTTTCGTAAGGGCGGCCATATTCCGGCACGTAAGGCCCGCCAAATTCGCGCGCCAGCACATCGGCCAGATAGGATTTGCCGGTGCTTTCCGGCCCGACAAGCGTGAGCCGTTTCTGATACCAGGGCCGCACGACACTCGGCAGCGATTTCCAGTGTTCATTGGGGTTGGCACGAATTTCGGCGCTATCGGCGGGATAGGCCATCCACATCGGGTCGAGAATGAAATGCTGCGCGCCAAGCGCGCGGGCGAGGGTTACGATGTAGTCTTCCGAACCGATGACACGATCGATCGGCTCGGGGTGAAAGCCACGGATGATGCGCGCCCAGCCCGGATCGTCGGAGGGGAGCGGCTCGTCGCCATTGTTCTGCACGATCACTTCGGCCAGCGGAAAGAGTTCCTGCATCCAGCCCTTGCGCACGGCGGGTGGAATCGGGTCGGCATCGCTGGCCGACAGGATGATCGTCAGCCGGTCCACCAAGTGCTGCGCGGTGCGCACAAGGGCGACATGGCCTTCATGGGGCGGCATGAATTTGCCGAGGATCACGCCGGTCGTTGTCATTCGCGCCATCCCTTGTCCATTGGCCTTCATTACGCGGGGCCTTGGCAGCTTAGCGGCTGGATTTGCCAAGGAACAGGGGTGCGTGCGGGTTTTTTAACGGTTCAGAACGCGGCCCGCCACGGCATCGAGCCTGGCCAGCAGCGCCGGGTCGCGGGCTTCGGGGGCGGTCATGATGCCGAATTCCAGCGCGCGGTCGCAGCCATGCGGGCAGGGGGCGCGACGGGCGCCAAGCAAGGCGGGCAGACGCGCCACAAGATCACGCGCCTTGGCCGAGTTGCCCTGCAACGTGCCGATGATCTGGGCGATGTCGACAGTGCCATGTTCGGGGTGCCAACTGTCAAAATCGGTGATCATGGCCACGGACGCATAGCAAAGCTCGGCTTCGCGGGCGAGTTTGGCTTCGGGCATATTGGTCATGCCGATCACATCGGCCCCCCAGCTTTCCCGATACATTTTGCTTTCGGCGATCGAGGAGAATTGCGGCCCCTCCATTGCCAGATAGGTGCCGCCGTTATGGATGGTTACACCTGCCGCCTTGCCCGCCGCCAGCGCATGGGCTGAAAGCCGCGCGCATGTCGGATGCGCCATTGAGACATGGCCAACGCAGCCCGTGCCGAAGAAGGATTTTTCGCGCGCGAAGCTGCGGTCGATGAACTGGTCGACCACCACAAAGTCACCCGGCGCCATGTTTTCGCGGAACGAGCCGCAGGCGGAAACGGAAAATACATCGGTGACGCCAAGCCGCTTGAGCGCGTCGATATTGGCGCGGTAGTTGATAGTGGTGGGGCTATGCACATGCCCGCGGCCGTGGCGTGGCAAAAAGGCCATGCGCACACCGTTCAGCGTGCCGGTCAGAATGGCGTCAGACGGTGCGCCCCAGGGGCTGGCAACGTCTTGCCATGTTGCGTCCTTCAACCCGTCAATCTCGTAAAGCCCGCTGCCGCCGATAATGCCGATCACCGTGTCCATAATGCCCCTCGTTTTATTTCTGGCCGGGGCGGGTAAGCTGGAACAGATCCCCCGCGGCGCAGTAATCTCTATAGCCGAGCCGGGCCACAGGCTGATAGGCCGCCACGTTCAACATTTCGTTTTCCATGAACCGATCTTGGATATGGATGCCGACAACCTCGCCGATGGTCATGGTGTTCTCATCGCCCGGAAGCTCGATGATCCGCCACAGCCGGCATTCCAGCGCGGCGGGGCTGGCGGCCACGCGCGGCACATCCACCACGCGGCAGGGGGCTTTTTGCAGCCCCGCCAGTTCAAACTCGTCATGCCCGGCATCATAGGGCCCCGAGGTGATGTTCATGGCATCGACCAGCTCGCGGCTGACGATATTGACCACAAATTCGCCACTGGCGCGGATATTGGCCAGCGAATCCTTGCCGCGCGCACGGTCTTGCTTGCTGCCGGTCGAGCCGAACATGACCATTGGTGGCGCATCGGAAATGGCATTGAAAAAGCTGTAGGGGGCCAGATTGGCCGTGCCATCGGCATTGCGCGTGGAAATCCAGCCAATCGGGCGGGGTGCGACGATGGCTTTGAACGGCGAATGCGGTGGTTTTGGGTCGTCGGTGCCGGGGCGATAGAACATATGGTGGTTTCCTGTTTGCGGGGAAACTATGTGCATGTTACCCAAGTGTCGAGACCCAGGGGAGCATAATCCGATGAACCAGTGCAGCGCGCGACGATAACGGCCAGGCCACCCATTCCGTCCGCCCGTTTTCGGCCCCCGTCAGGTATCGGATTTTCTGATGTTCCAATTCACCCCTGAATCTCCGTTCGACTGGTATGAGGTCGAGTATCTGCTCGACACCTGCTTTGCGCCGGGGCGCACGGCGCTGTCATCCTACCGGCTGCGCGACGGGATCCCGCCGCTGGCGGGCCTGTCGCTGGTGGCGCGCGATGAATATGACGTTCTGGGCGGCTCGATCCGCTATTGGCCCATTCGCATTGGCGTGGCAGGCCATGCGGCGCTGCTGCTTGGCCCGGTGGCCGTGCATCCCACCCGGCAGGGCGAGGGGCTGGGGGCGCTCTTGATCAATGACAGTCTGCACCGGGCAAGGGCGCTTGGCTGGAGCCGCGTGGTGCTGGTGGGCGACGAGCCCTATTACAAACGTTTCGGATTTGACCGGGCGACGGCGATGGCGCTGGATTATCCGCCCCCCACCAACCCCGACCGCCTGCTCGCCCAGGCCCTGCAGCCCGGCGCGTTTGACGGGGTTTCGGGCATGGTGCGCAAATGGGATGGCGCAGACCTGGTGCAGGGCCGCGCGCCGGATTAGCTCACCAGCTTGGCAATCCAGTCGGTCAGTGCGGGGCGGGCGGAGATTTCGCCGCGCTCGCGGGCAGAGATGATCACCGCGCGGGCTTCATCAAGATCGACCAGCCGCAAGATGCGTTTGACCGGGCCAACCGAAGCGGGGCGCATGGACAGGTTGCGCAACCCCATTGCCGCCAGTGCCAGCGCCTCGAGCGGGCGGCCGGCATCTTCGCCACAAAACGAAACGGGCGTGCGGGCTGCGGTGCAGCGCTTTACGATATGTTCGATGAAATCCAGAAAACTGAGGTTCAGCGTGTCATAGCGGCGGCGCACAAGCTCGTTTTCACGATCGGCCGCAAAGAAGAACTGCTTGAGGTCGTTGCCGCCGATCGACAAAAAATCGGTTGTCTTGAAGAACATATCCGGCGCATAGGCAAGGCTGGGGGTTTCCAGCATTGCGCCGATCTTCAGATCGGAGGGCACCACATGCTTATGCGCCACTTCGCGGGCAATTTCGGCATGGACCATATCGCGCGCCTGCAGATATTCATCCGTTTCGGCCACGAAGGGGAACATCACGCGCAAGGGTCGCCCCTTGGCGGCGCGGATCAGCGCCTGAAGCTGCATCCGCATCACACCGGGCCTGTCGAGCCCCACGCGAATGGCGCGCCAGCCCAAGGCGGGGTTCGGCTCTTCAACCCGTTTGAGATAGGGCAGCACCTTGTCCGAGCCGATATCGAGCGTGCGGAAGGTCACCGGCATATCGCCCGCCGCGTCCATCACGCGGGTGTAAAGCGAGACGAGGTCATCGCGGCGCGGCATCCGGGCATGAATGAGAAACTGCAATTCGGTGCGATACAGCCCCACGCCTTGCGCCCCACAGGTGTTCAGGCTGGGCAGGTCGGCCATTAGCCCTGCATTCATATGCAGATCGACCACCACGCCGTTGCGCGTTTCGGCCGGCAGGTCGCGCAGGGCGGCATATTCATGCTGGGCCTCGGCCTGCATGGCCAGCTTTTCGCGAAAGGCCGCAACGATTTTTTCTTCCGGGCGCAGATGCACCACGCCGCTATCGCCATCCACCAGGATCGGGTCGCCATTCAGCGCCTCGCGGCTGATATGTTCCGCCTGAATGACCAGCGGAATGGCCAGCGCACGCGCCACAATCGCGGCATGGCTGCCAACGCTGCCCTCTTCCAGCACAACACCGATGATCTTGCCGGCGTAATCCAGCAACTCGCCCGGCCCGATATTGCGCGCCACCAGCACGGCATTGTCGGGAATATCGCGGCCATTGGCCCCTTCGCCGCCCGACAGAATGCGCAAAAGCCGGTTGGACAGGTCATCCAGATCATGCAGGCGCTCGCGGATATAGGGGTCGGCGACGCGCTCCATGCGCATCCGGGTGCTGGTCTGCTCGCGCTCCACCGCCACAATCGCCGCAAGGCCGGAATCGATCGAGGCTTCCATCCGCCGCCGCCAGCCACGGTCTTGCGCGAACATGCGATAAGTATCCAGAACATCGCGGTGGTCGCCCGCCTCATGGGCGAAATCCGCCTCATACATGCGGTCCACTTCCGATTGCAGCGTTTCAATCGCGGCCGCCAGCTTGGCCATTTCCACATCCGGGTCATCGGCCACGGGGTTGGCCACCACGACCTGCTGTTCGTGCAACAGAACCACGCCTTCGGCGGCACCTTCCTGGCCGATCAGCCCGCGCGCAAAGAACGGCCAGCTATGCTGGGTAGGCACGGAAAGGTCATCGGGCCCGGCGAAAACGCCAAGCTCGGTCATTTCCGCCAGAACCATCGCCACGATTTCCAGCGCGTAAATCTCGTCATCGGTGTAGATGCGCGGAGCGGTGTTTTGCACAACAACCACACCCAGCACGGCACCAAGGCGCGAAATGGGCACGCCCAGAAAGCTCGAATAGATCTCTTCGCCGGTTTCAGGGCGGTAGCTGAAGCCCTTGGCCTTTGGCGCATCGGCCTCGTTCACCGGATTGGCCGATTTCACGACCCGCCCGACAAGCCCTTCGCCAATGCGCAGGCGCGTATTATGCACCGCTTCGGCGCGCAAACCTTCGGTGGCGCAAAGCTCCAGCGTTTGCTCGTCGCGGCGCAGATAGATCGAACACACCTCGGCAGCCATCGATTCGGCGATCAGCCGCACAATGCTGTTCAGCCGGTCCTGCCCTTCGCCGGCCTCGGCCATGACCGCGCGCAGACGTTGCAACAGAATGCGTGATTCGACGCCTTTTGATGAACCCATCTATCCGGCCTTTTTGGGGGGATATGTCATGAAACCTTGTGCAACTCAAAGGCATCATGCAGCGACTGCACGGCCAGTTCCATATACTTTCGGTCAACCAGCACCGAAACCTTGATCTCGGATGTGGTGATGACCTTGATGTTGACGCCATCCTCGGCCAGCGCCCTGAACATTTTCTGCGCAACGCCTGCATGGCTGCGCATTCCGATGCCGACAATGGAAACCTTGGCGACATTCTCATCCATATCCAGCGCACGAAACTCGATCTCACCCGCGCTTTGCGCGGCTTCAATGGCGCGCACGGCGCCGGGCACCTGATCATGCGGGCAAGAGAATGTCATATCGGTGCGCCCGTCCTCCGAGATGTTCTGCACGATCATGTCGACATTGACGCCCGCCTCGGCCAGCGGGCCGAAAATGGCGGCCGCCACGCCGGGGCGGTCAGCCACGCTGATCAATGTCACCTTGGCCTCATCGCGCGAATAGGCGACGCCTGAAACGATACGGGATTCCATAATTTCCTCCTCATCGCAGACAAGCGTTCCCGGCTCGTCGCTAAAACTGCTTAGCACCTGAAGGCGCACTTTGTAACGCATTGCCAGTTCAACCGAGCGGGTTTGCAGCACTTTTGCACCCAGCGAGGCCAGTTCGAGCATTTCTTCATAGCCCACGCGGTTCAGCTTGCGGGCCTTGGCGGTGATGCGCGGATCGGTCGTATAGACCCCGTCAACATCGGTATAAATATCGCAGCGTTCGGCGTTGAACGCGGCGGCAAAGGCCACGGCGGTGGTGTCAGAGCCGCCGCGCCCCAGCGTTGTCACGCGGCCATCATCGCCCACACCCTGAAAGCCGGCCACCACGGCCACCTGCATACCATCGGCAAACTTGGCATTGAAATTATCGTTCGGAATGTCGACGATGCGCGCCGCCCCATGCGCCGATGTGGTTTTGAGCGGCACCTGCCAGCCCTGCCAACTGCGCGCCTGAATGCCCATTTCCTGCAGGACAATCGCCATCAGCCCCGAGGTGACCAGCTCGCCCGAGGCGACAACCGCATCATATTCGCGCGCATCGTAAAAGCCGGGCGTGCCCGCCGCCCCGCCCGCCGAAGCCTCGCGCACATAGCCGACAAGCTTGTTGGTTTCACCCGACATGGCCGAAACGATGACAATCACCTCATAGCCGCGCTCGACCTCGCGCTGCACTTTCAGGGCCGCATTGCGAATGCGGTCGATATCGGCCACCGAAGTGCCGCCAAATTTCATGACCAAACGGGGCATATACGCCGCTCCAGGCTGGTTGCGTCGCGCTCTATTAGCCAAAAGCTTTGGCAGCGGCAAGCGGCGCTAGCTGTCGCGGCGCTTTTGCCAGGGCAGCGGGGCGACGGGAATACCGTCTTCCAGCAGGGCACGGGCATCCTCGAGCTTCGCTTCGCCGTAAATCGGCTTTGACGGCAAATCGCCCTCGTGCATTTTGCGGGCCTGTGTGGCGAAATTCTTGCCCACATCGGTGGCTTCGGCCTCGAATTTTTTGCGCAATTCGCGCAAGGCCTGCTCGGCAGGGGTGGCGGGCGCGCTTAACGGATGGGCATTTTGCTGCTCGGCAAGCGAGACGGCGGGCGCCATGATTGCCTTTGAAACCGCGGTATCACCGCATACGGAACAGGCCACCAAACCACGGTCTTGCAGCCGCTCGTAATCGGCATTGGAGCCGAACCACGAGTCAAACACATGCCCTTTGGCGCATTCAAGCGAGAACCTGATCATGGAAAGCCTGTCTTGTTAACGTCACCATTGAGATATATCGCGCTTATGTAAATGCAATCAACCACGCGGGACATTCGACCCAATGTTCAGAAAAACCGCCAGTTATTTGCCTTTGGCCTGCGTTTTGGGGCTGTTGGCAGGCCTTATTGCAACCTTTACCGATTCGGGCTGGATCGTGGGTGTGGCCGCGTTTCTGCTGGTGCTGCTGTTTGGCATGTTCCGCGATGTGCAGACCGAAATACCGGAACTGCCCCCCGAGCAGCCCGCCCCGCTTTCAACCGACCTGCCGCTGGGCTTTGGGCGCGCCATGCTGCGCGGCCTGCCCTCGCCGTTGATCGTGTTGTCGCGCAAGGGGCGGGTGATTTACGCCAACTCTGCCGCCGAAGCCCTGGTCAGCCATGTCGAGGTGGGCGCGCATATTTCCAATATTTTCCGCGCACCGGAATTTGTTGCCGCACTTGGGCGCGCGCAAGCCAGCGGGCAACCCCAAAGCGTGGCCTTTGCCGCGCGGCTTGGCACCGAGCGGATATTGGAGGCCCAGATCGGCCCGCTGCCCAAGGGCAATGATTTCGGGGTGACTGCGCATACGATCCTGCAGATCGAAGACCGCACCCAGGCCCGCCGCATGGAAACCCTGCGCCGTGATTTCATTGCCAATGCCAGCCATGAGCTGCGCACGCCGCTGGCCTCGATCATCGGTTATATCGAAACGCTGCGCGGCCCGGCACAAGACGACCCCGAAGCACAGGCCGAGTTTCTGGGCATCATGGCGCGGCAGGCCGCCCGGATGCAGCGCCTGGTCGATGATCTGATGAGCCTGTCACGTATCGAGCTGAACGCGCATCAGCGCCCCGATGGCCGCTGCGACCTGACCGAGCTTGCGGCGGAATGTATCCGCGCGCTGGCGCCATCCTCGCTGCTGGAAGATGTTCAGGTTGTCATGGCCGGCGCGGCTGCGCCCTGCTTTGTTGTGGGCGACCGCGACCAGCTTTTGCAGGTGCTGACCAACCTGATTGACAACGCCATCAAATATTCCGGCCAGGGTGGCAAGGTAACGATCACGCCCAATATGACCAGTTCGCGCCATCCAGGCCAATGGGGGCTGAGCGTGCAGGATACCGGGCCGGGCATTGCGCGCGAACACCTGCCGCGCCTGACCGAACGCTTTTACCGCATCAGCGCCGCCAAAAGCCGCGACAAGGGCGGCACCGGGCTTGGCCTTGCGATTGTAAAGCACATTCTCAACCGGCATGGCGGGCGGCTGGACATCGATTCGACCCTGGGCGAAGGAAGCACTTTTACCATCTGGGTTCCGTCATATCCCGACCGAGACCCGGAACCGGAACCGGAATAGCACCTGAAAACAAACACTTGGACTGTCACAAAACTGTTGTCGCTTTGTTATATTCCTGCCGCAGCTTGTCACGATTGTGACGACGCCGGACAAAGGGTTCGGCTGTACGCAAATCTACGGAGTATCACTCGTGAAAACCCAAAGCATTCTACTCGCAGCCGTTGCCGCTGTTGCCGCAACCGCCGCAATGGCGCAGACACGGAGCGAAATCCGTATCGTCGGCTCGTCCACTGTGTTCCCCTACACGCAAGCCGTGTCTGAACAATTCGCCAACCTGACCGGCATGTCCTCGCCGATCGTTGAAAGCACCGGCACCGGTGGCGGTATGCAGATTTTCTGTGGCGGCATCGGTGAAGCGTTTCCCGACATTACCGGCGCATCGCGTGCCATGAAAGCATCGGAATTTGAACTCTGCGCCGAAAATGGCGTAACCGATATCACGGAAGCCAATATCGGCTCGGACGGCCTGTCGATCGCGATTTCGAACGCGAATGATTTCGCATGGGATCTGACACGTGCAGAGATCTATCTTGCGCTGGCCGCAGAAGTTCCGGTTGACGGCGAATGGGGCCCGAACCCCTACACGATGTGGTCGCAGATCGACGCGCGCCTGCCCGAAGTCGAGATCATCGTGCTTGGCCCGCCGCCAACCTCGGGCACACGCGATGCTTTTGTCGAGCTTGCAATGTGGGCTGGCTGCGAAGAACTGGACTATGTTGCCAACGGTGGCTTCGACGGTGACTGGGTTGAAGAAAACTGCTCGCGTATGCGCACCGATGGTCCGTTCATCGAAGCCGGTGAGAACGACAACCTGATCGTTCAGCGCCTGAACTCCGATACGAATGCATTGGGTATTTTCGGCTACTCGTTCCTGTATGAAAACCTCGACACGCTCAAGCCGGTTCTCGTTGAAGGCGCCGAGCCGAACCCGGATACCATCGCTTCGGGCGAATATCCGATCTCGCGCCCGCTGTTCATCTACATCAAGAACGCACATCGCGGTGTTATCCCCGGCCTGAACGAGTTCATCGAAGAATACATGTCTGAAGATGCGATGGCGCCGGGTGGTTACCTGACCGAGCGTGGCATGGTTGCGCTTTCTGATGCGGCGCGCGCCGAAGTTCAGGACAATGTTCTTTCTGGCAAAACCATGATGGCTCCGGAATAATCCGGTCAATCCAATCGATCCGCCCGGGCATGACGCTCGGGCGGGTTTCGACTTCTGCGCACCGGGAACAGCTATGACACTGCTCGCCTTTCTTTTGCTTTTTACCGCCGCCATTCTGGGGTATCTGATAAACCGGCGTGCGGCGTTCCTTATCCGTAAAAGCGGTGGCAAGCTGCATTCACTGACCGGGTTCCACAGCATGTATGCGCTGCTGGTCGTTCTGGTCCCGGTATTTGTGCTGATTGTCGTCTGGCTTGTGCTGAAAGCGCCGGCGATCAACGCGCTCGTCATGTCCGGCCTGCCCGAGGGTGTTCTTGACGGAATGGGAACCGGCGAACTTCAACTGGTGTTTGCCGAAATCCAGTCACTTGCAGCCGGTCAGGTTTTTGGCACGCCCGAAGACTGGAAGATCGTCGCTGCCGAGCAACTCGTCAGTTATCGCGCCACATCATCCTGGCTGTTGCTTGTGATCGTGGTCGCCTCTGCGCTGGCATTGATGCTTTATGCGCGCAGCAAGGTCAGCGCGAATTTCCGCGCCCGTCAGAGTGTTGAGAAGATTATCTCCGGTCTGATGATCTTCTGTTCTGTCGTCGCGGTTTTCACAACCATCGGCATTGTCGCCGCGCTGACTTTCGAAACCTACAAATTCCTGACAATGGTGCCGTTAACAGACTTCCTGTTCGGGCTGAACTGGGAGCCGCAGATCCCCATTCGTGAAGACCAGATCGCTGCCGAAGGTGCATTCGGGATTGTTCCGGTCTTTTTGGGAACGCTCGTTATTGCCACGGTTGCCATGCTGATCGCGCTTCCCATTGGTCTGCTCACCGCGATTTACCTGAACGAATTTGCCTCGCGCAGGGTGCGCGAAATCGTCAAACCGGTAATGGAAATCCTTTCGGGTGTGCCTACGGTTGTTTATGGCTTCTTTGCCATTCTGGTGGTTGCCCCGGCCATGCGCAGTTTCGGGCAGTCTATCGGGCTGGATGTTGCACCGAATACCGCGCTTGCAGCCGGTGGTGTGATGGGGCTCATGCTGATCCCGTTTATTTCGTCTTTTGCCGATGACGCGCTATCGGCTGTTCCCCAGTCGCTGCGCGACGGGGCGCTGGCATTGGGTGCAACGCGCGCCGAAACGGTTCTGGGTGTTCTGTTTCCTGCCGCAATTCCCGGCATCGTCGGTGGTGTGCTGCTGGCAGTCAGCCGCGCGATTGGCGAAACGATGATCGTGGTCATGGCGGCCGGTCTGATTGCCAAACTCACAATCAACCCGCTTGATAGTGTAACCGCCGTGACGGTGCAGATCGTGACACTGCTGATCGGTGATACATCGTTTGACAATCCCAAGACGCTCGCAGCCTTTGCACTTGGAATGGTGCTGTTTCTTGTCACGCTGATGATCAACATCTTTGCCTTGCGGATTGTCCGCAAGTATCGCGAAATCTACGATTAGGGCTTATCCATGACCGATACAACAAGCGCCCCAAGTGGCAAACGCCCGACCCGTGCAACCGACGATCTTGTGCGCGCCAGTCTCAAACGCCGTAACCGCAAGCAGGTGATGATTCAGGCGCTCGGCCTAGCTGCGATCATTTTCGCCATCGGGATGCTCGGCATCCTGATCGCGTCGCTGGTTACAAGCGGTCGTTACGCCTTCACGCAAACGCATGTCGAGATTTCGGTCTTTGTCGATCCGGAAGAGATCAGCGAAGAGCGGCTGCCACGCGGCGGGTTCCGCGATGTGCTGGCGGTTGCAATGGGCCAGTATTTCCCCGATGTGGACCTGAGCGATCGTGCCGCTGCGCGCGCGCTAACCGCGATACTCTCGGATGGTGCCCAGTTCCAGTTGCGCGACATGGTTGCCGCCGACCCGACACTCATCGGGCAGACCGTTCGCCTGCGCGTGCCGGTTTCCGATCCGTATGACCAGTTGAACAAAGGCCTGATCGCGCGCGACACGCCCGAAGATCGCCGCCGCATAAACGATGCCGAGGTCGAGCGTTTCGACCGGCTCGTCGAACTTGGCCTTGTTTCACGCCCGCTCAACTGGGCGCTGGTTGCCAATGCCGACTCGCGGTTTCCCGAGCTTGCAGGCTTGAAAGGCGCGCTGGTCGGTTCGTTCTGGGCTTTGCTTGTGTGCTTTCTTATCGCCTTCCCGCTGGGCATTGGCGCGGCCATCTATCTTGAGGAATTCGCCCCCAAGAACAAATTCAGCGACTTCATCGAGGTCAATATCAACAATCTTGCTGCGGTGCCCTCGGTTGTGTTCGGTTTGTTGGCGCTTGCGGTGTTCATCGGCTGGTTCGGTATGCCCCGCTCGGCCCCCTTTGTTGGTGGTATGACGCTGGCGCTGATGACCATGCCAACGATCATCATTGCAACACGCGTCGCGCTCAAGGCTGTGCCACCATCCATTCGCGAGGCGGCGTTGGGGGTTGGGGCATCCAAACATCAGGTGGTGTTCGGCCATGTGCTGCCTTTGGCCATGCCCGGAATTCTGACAGGCACGATCATCGGTCTTGCGCAGGCATTGGGTGAGACCGCGCCGCTGCTATTGATCGGCATGAATGCCTTTATCACCTCTGCCGCCTCAACCCCTTTTGACAGTGCCACCGCCCTGCCGACCCAGATTTTCATCTGGGCAGACAGCCCCGAGCGCGGCTTTGTCAGCCGCACATCGGCGGCGATTCTGGTGTTGCTGGCTTTCCTGATTACAATGAATGCGATTGCCATTTATCTGCGCAGCAAGTTTGCGCGCAAATGGTAAGAGAGGATCAAGCGATGTATGACAATCCCAGTCAGGAGGCCGTTGTGGCTGAAACCAGCATGAAGTTTACCACGAAAGACGTGAACGTCTTTTATGGCAAAACACAGGCAATCACGAATGTCTCGATCGATATCGAGGACAAGACCGTAACGGCGTTTATCGGCCCTTCGGGCTGCGGAAAATCTACCTTTCTGCGCTGTCTGAACCGCATGAATGACACGATTGATATCTGCCGTGTATCCGGCGATATCCGGCTCGACGGTGAAGATATCTATAACAAGGATATCGACCCCGTGCAGCTGCGTGCCCGGGTGGGTATGGTCTTTCAAAAGCCAAACCCTTTCCCGAAATCGATCTATGACAATGTTGCCTATGGCCCGCGCATTCACGGCCTGACCAACACCAAAGCCGAGTTGGACGAGATCGTTGAAACGTCGCTGCGCCGCGCAGCCCTGTGGAACGAGGCCAAGGACAGGTTGAACGAGCCCGGCACCGGGCTTTCGGGTGGCCAGCAGCAGCGCCTGTGCATTGCGCGCGCCATTGCCACGGCGCCGCAGGTATTGCTGATGGACGAGCCGGCAAGCGCGCTCGACCCGATTGCCACTGCCCGGATTGAAGAGCTGATAGATGAACTTCGCACCGATTTTTCGGTGGTCATCGTGACCCATTCCATGCAGCAGGCCGCCCGCGTCAGCCAGAAAACCGCGTTTTTCCACATGGGCGACCTTGTGGAATATGGCGATACGACCGAGATTTTCACCAATCCGCGCGAGCAGCGCACGCAAGATTATATCACCGGCCGTTTCGGTTGATGGAGGACAATATGGGACCGCATATCGTATCGGCATTTGATGATGACCTGATCGCCGTTCAGGGCAAGATTTCGGAAATGGGCGGGCTGGCGGAAGAATTGCTGCGCAACGCGCTGGAAGCCGTGCAAAACCGCGATGCCGAAATGGCCGCGCAGGTGCGCGAGCGCGACAAGGTGCTTGATGCGCTGGAGCTTGAGCTTGAGACAATGGCCACCCGCGTGATTGCGCTGCGCCAGCCAATGGCCCAGGATTTGCGGGTGCTGATCTCGGCGCTCAAAATCGCCTCGACCCTGGAGCGTATCGGCGACTTGGCCAAGAACATTGCGCGCCGCGCCGCCTATCTGGCCAATGCCCGCCCGGTGAAAATCTCCCATTCCATCGTGAATATGGGGCAGGCCACGCTGGCGCAACTGTCCGAAGTGCTGGATGCGCATGGCTCGCGCAATGCCGAACAGGCCGTGGCGATCTGGAAGAGCGATGTGAAGATCGACGAGATGTATAACGCCATCTTCCGCGAGGTTGTGACCTATATGATGGAAGACAGCCGGATGATCGGGCTCGGGAGCCAGCTTTTGTTCGTGGCCAAGAACCTCGAGCGTATCGGCGACCATACGACCCATGTTTCCGAGATGATCTACTACATCGTCAAGGGCGAGCCACTGGGCGATGACCGCCCCAAGGGCGAGCCCATCGGGCTGGATTTTGAATAGGGGCTGGATATGGGCGCACGGGTTCTGATTGTCGAGGATGAAAGCGCGATCAGCACGCTGCTGCGCTACAACCTGACACGCGAAGGCTATGATGTGTCGCTGTGTGAAGATGGCGACGAGGCGCTGGCAGCGGTGGGCGACAACACCCCCGATCTGGTGATACTGGACTGGATGCTGCCCGGCCTGTCGGGCGTTGAAATCTGCCGCCAGCTGCGCGCGCGCAGTTCTACCAAAGACCTGCCGATCATCATGCTCACCGCGCGCGGCGAGGAAGAAGACCGCGTGCGCGGGCTGAACACCGGGGCTGATGATTACCTGACCAAGCCCTTCTCCATGTCCGAGCTTATGGCGCGGCTGCGGGCCGTTCTGCGCCGCCGTGCGCCCGGCATTGCCACCAATGCCACCAAGTTCGGCGATATTGAACTCGACCGCGAAGCCTGCCGCGTGCATCGTGCCGGGCGCGAGGTAAAACTGGGGCCGACCGAATTTCGCCTGCTCGATGCGCTGATCAGCCGCCCGGGCCGCGTTTATAGCCGCGAACAATTGCTCGACCGGGTCTGGGGGCAGGATATTTATGTCGAGATCCGCACGGTTGATGTGCATATCGGCCGTCTGCGCCGCGCGCTGAACCTGCGCGGTGCTGCTGACCCCATTCGCACCGTGCGTGCGGCGGGCTATGCTTTTGATGAAACCTACACCCCCGCCTAGGGGAAGTGCATTTGCCCATTGCACGCGCCTGCTCTGTGCTTGTATGGGCACAGCGAAGGCGTTAGGTCTAATCTAAGCAGAAACTGGAGGCGATATGGCCTGGTCCCCGCAACCGCTTGTCAGCACGGCATGGCTGGCTGATCACCTGACCGCACCCGACCTGCGCATCATCGATGCAAGCTGGTATATGCCCGCCGACAATCGGGATGTGCGCGCGGAATATGACAAATGCCACATTCCCGGCGCACGGTTCTTTGACATCGACGAAATCTCCGATGCGCAATCAGACCTGCCGCATATGGCGCCTTCTGTCGAGAAATTCGTTTCACGGATGCGCGCCCTGGGCATTGGCGACGGGCATCGCGTGGTGGTGTATGACAGCGCCGGCATATTCTCTGCCGCGCGCGTCTGGTGGCTGTTCAACCATTTCGGCAAGACCGATGTTTCGGTGCTGGATGGCGGCCTGCCGGCCTGGATCGCCGAGCGGCGCGACACGTTGGATTTTCCACCAACTTTGCGCGACCGGCATTTCACCGCGCGGCGCAACGCCGACCTTGTGCGCGATGTTACGCAAGTCGCCGCCAGCGCCAAGCTGCGAGATGTGCAAATCGTCGATGCCCGCGCGCCTGCCCGCTTTGAAGGCACAGCACCCGAGCCGCGCGAAGGTTTGCGCTCTGGCCATATTCCCGGCGCGCGCAATCTGTTCTTCAAGGATCTGCTGACGGCTGATGGCAAGATGAAGGACAAGGACGGGCTGCGCGCGGCTTTCGCGGCGGCTGGTGTCGATCTTGACCGCCCGATCGTCACAAGCTGCGGTTCGGGTGTGACAGCCGCCATCATCAACCTTGCCCTTGTTGTGCTGGGCCATTCCAACCATGCGCTTTATGATGGGTCATGGGCGGAATGGGGTGCTTACAAAGACCTGAAAGTCGCCACCGGCCCGGCCTAGGGCGACGCCCGCGCTACACTCCGATCAACCCTGCCGTCCAAGGATGCTGCAATGCTCGAACATCTCAAACCCCAGCCTGCCGATAAGATCATCGAGCTTATCGCGCTTTATGCGGCCGATACCCGCGCCGACAAGCTTGACCTTGGCGTCGGCGTATACAAGGACGAGGCGGGCAAAACCCCGATCATGGGCGCAATCAAGGCCGCCGAGTCGCGCCTGCTGGAGGCACAGGCCAGCAAGTCTTATGTCGGGCTGCTGGGCGATCTGAATTTCGTGGCCGCCATGCGCGATATGGTGCTGGCCGATGCCGTGCCAGCCGCGCGCGTGGTTGGCGCACAAACGCCCGGCGGCACCGGGGCCATCCGGCAATTGTTCGAAATGATCCGCATGGCCAGCCCCGATGCAACGGTCTGGCTGTCGGATCCGACATGGCCCAACCATCCGGCCATTCTCAAGCATGTCGGCCTGAAGGGTGCGAGCTATCGTTACTTTGACAGCGCAACCTGCGCGGTGGATTTTGCGGGCATGATGGAGGATCTGGCCCATGCCAAAGCGGGCGATATCGTGCTGCTGCATGGCTGCTGCCACAACCCGACCGGCGCAAATCTGGACGCCGCGCAGTGGCAGGCCGTGGGCGATTTGCTGCTGGAACGCGGTCTGATCCCGATGATCGACATCGCCTATCAGGGCTTTGGCGACGGGCTCGATGCCGATGCGGCAGGGCTGCGCGGGCTTGCCGAACGTGTGCCGCAAATGCTGATCGCCGCGAGCTGCTCCAAGAATTTCGGCGTGTATCGTGACCGTGTCGGCGTGGCTTTGGCCATTGCGGCAGACGCGGATCAGGCCCAGCTTGCCAAGGGCGCGCTGACCACGCTGAACCGGCTGAACTATTCTTTCCCGCCCGATCATGGCGCCGTGGTTGTTGCCACCGTGCTGGCCGATACCGCGCTGCGCGCCAGTTGGCAGGCCGAGCTTGAGGCCATGCGCCTGCGAATGCTCGATTTGCGCAACGCTTTGGCCGCCGCCTTGCGCAAGGCCACCAATTCCGACCGGTTCGACTTTATCGCCGATCATCGCGGCATGTTCTCGCGCCTTGGCCTTTCGCCCGAGCAGGTGCAAAAGCTGCGCAGCGAATATGGCATCTACATGGTGGGTGATAGCCGGTTCAACGTGGCGGGCCTACCTGCCGAGCGGTTGGATTGGCTGGCAGGTGCCATTGCCAAAGTGCTGTAGCGCATGGCCATCCCCTATATCACCGCCGATATGGTTGAAGCGCGCCTGAGCTGGAGCGCGGTGGCCGATGCAATCATTGCAGGCTCCAAAGCCGCGGCACCCAAAATCGGCGACCAGTTTCTGCGCGAGGGCGACAATACGCTTTTGTCGCGCGCAGCCTGGATTGCGGGCATGGGGATTGGTGTTAAATCGGTCACGGTGATGCCGGGCAATGCAGCCAATGGCCTGCCCAGCATCCACGGCGCAATGCTGGTTTTTGACGATGCGACCGGCCAGATCGAGGCGGTGATCGACAGCGATCTGGTCACCAAATGGAAAACGGCGGCCGACAGTCTGGCGGGCGCGCGGCTTTTGGCGCGGGCTGATGCAGCGCGGCTTTTGGTCATCGGCGCGGGGCGCGTGGCGGAGTCTGTCATCGACGCCTATCGCAGCCACTGGCCGGAACTGGATGTCATGGTCTGGGCGCGCAAACCTGCCCAGGCCGAGGCGCTGGCCAATGCCAAGGGCGCGCGCCTGGCCACAGATTTGCCGCGCGCCGTGGCGCGCGCCGATATCATTGCCACGGCGACAATGGCCAAAGAGCCCGTTCTATGGGGCGAATGGCTGCATCCCGGCCAGCATATCGACCTGATCGGCGCCTTTACCGCCGATATGCGCGAAGCCAATGATACAGCCCTGCAGCGCGCCAAAATTTTTGTCGACAGCCGGGCAACGACCGTTGGTCATATCGGCGAATTGATGATCCCGCTTGCCAGCGGCGCGATAACCGAAGCGCAGATTCTGGGCGAATTGCCTGATCTGGCCACGGGCCGGGCCGGGCGGCACTCGGCGCAAGACATTACCCTGTTCAAGAACGGCGGTGGCGCGCATCTGGATTTGATGACCGCGCGGCTGATCCTTGATATCTATCGCGGCGCATAGTCTGCAAGCGGCAGGCTTACGCGAAACACCGCACCGGGGGCATTGTCTTCCAGCGTCAGATCGCCATGCAGATTGCGCATGATCTCGCGGCTGATCGGCAAGCCAAGCCCGGCGCTTCCGGCCAGGGTTTCCGAGCTGAGGCGCGAAAATTTTTCAAACACGCGCATATGTTCGTGCGGGGCGATTCCGGGGCCGTTATCGATGACGCCGATCAGCGCAAGCTTGCCAACCCTGCGCGCATGAATGATGATTTCGGGCGCGTTTGATATGCCATATTTCACGGCATTGGTAATGAGGTTGATGAACACCTGCGCCAGCCTGTCAAAATCGGCATGAACGACAAGCGGCGTTTCGGGCATTTTTTGCACGATGCGCACGCCAGCGGCGCTGATCAGTGCCTCGGCGCTGTTCAGGGCGCGGTCGATGACCGCTTGCAGGGGCACATCTTGCAAAACCCAGTTCACGCGCCCGCTTTCCAGATGCGACAGGTCAAGGATTTCATCCAGAATCCGCGTCAGCCGCTCGCTTTCGTCGCGGATGATCCCGGCAAAACGCTGGGCCTTTTCATCTGACAGGTCTTTGGTTTCACGCAGAATTTCGGAAAACGAGCGGATCGAGGTCATCGGTGTGCGCAGCTCATGGCTGACCTGGCTGAGAAACGCGTCTTTTTGCGCGCCAAGCTCGGTCAGCTTGGCATTGGCCTGGCGCAATTGCTGCGCGGTTTCCGCCAACTCGCGCGACTGCGCCTCGACCTGCTGCGAATATTCCATGATCTGCGCGGTTTCATCGGCAATTTTCATCAGCTCATCGACCGACACCATACCGCCCCCGGCGATCTGGCTGACCATCGCATGGGCCGATGCCCCGCCGACCGAACCGGAAAGCTCGCGCTCCAGCACCTGCACAAAGTCATCGGTCGCCTCGGGCAGGCCGCTGCTGCGGCCTTGCGCGCGGGCAACGCGGGTGAACAGCGCATGGGCCGCATCGGCCCCCAGAATGCGCTGGGCGAGCGTGTAAAGGTCTTCCGCCGTGGCTGAACGCGCAATCAGGTAGCCGCCCGAGCCTTCGTTCAGGCGAAACACATCGACAAACTGGGTGGATTGCAGCCGCTCCAGCGGGGTGGGCGTGCTGCCAAGCGATACGGCAATGAACAGCCCGGTATTCACCGTCATCGCCCAGAACATCGAATGCACCAGATCATCGCCAAAATCCAGACCGAACAGGGTTTGCGGGCGCAGCATTTCCCAACCGAACGGGCCATTGGCCAGCGTTTGCGCGCTCAGGATGAAACCACCGTCAAAGCTGGGCAGAAACAGCGTATAGGCCCAGATGATGAAGCCGCCGATCATGCCCACCAGCGCGCCCTTGCGCGTGGCCCCGCGCCAGAACAGCCCGCCGATCAGCGCGGGCATGACCTGCGCGATGCCGGCAAAGGAAACAAGCCCGATGGCGGCCAGCGCGGTCGAACCGCCCGTCAGCCGGAAATAGAGATAGCCAAGCAGCAGCACCACCCCGATGCTGATACGGCGACTGACCAAAAGCACCTGCTTCACATCGCCCGAGGTTTGCAAAAGCCCCGTGCTGGCGCGCAGCCAAAGCGGCATGACAATATGGTTTGACATCATCGTTGACAGCGCAATCGCCGCCACGATCACCATAGAGGTGGCCGAGGAAAACCCGCCAAGAAAGGCAAAAAGTGCAAGCATGTTCTGCCCTTCGGCCAAAGGCACCGACAACACGAACAGATCGGGGTTGGAGCCTTCGGGCAGTATTGCCCCGCCCGCAATGGCGATGGGCAGCACGAACAGGCTTATCAAGAAAAGGTAGAAGGGAAAGGCCCAGCTTGCCACGGCAAGGTGGCGCTCATCGGCATTTTCGACCACTGTCACCTGAAACATGCGCGGCAGGCAGATGATGGCCGTGGCCGACAGGAACACCAGCGTCGCCCAGCGCGGCGAAAAGATGTTTTCGGGGTGCAGCAGGTTGGGTGCCGCGCGCGAAAATATGTCAGCCGGGCCATTGGCCACGCCCCAAACCACAAAAATGCCTACCGCGAGCAGTGCAAACAGCTTTACCACCGCTTCCAGCGCGATGGCGGTCACAACGCCGTGGTGGCGTTCGTTCACATCCACATTGCGGGTGCCGAACAGAATGGTGAATACCGCAAGGCCAACCGCAATCCAGAAGGCCGTGGCATTCGCACTGCCAAAGCCGCTTTCGCCGGTATCAAAAACCGAGAATGACAGGGTAATCGATTGCAATTGCAGCGCGATATAAGGGGTAGAGCCGACCACCGCCAGAAAAGTAACCACCACGGCCAGCGTTGGGCTTTTGCCATAGCGCGAGGAGATCATATCGGCGATCGAGGTGATGCGCTGCGCCCGGCCAATGCGCAGTATCTTGCGCAGCAGCCACCACCAGCCGATGAACACCAGTGTCGGCCCAAGGTAGATGGCCACATATTCCAGCCCGTTGCGCGCCGCCGAGCCAACGGCGCCATAAAACGTCCAGGCCGTGCAATAGACCGAAATGGACAGCGTGTAGACTATGGGCGAGCGAAGCCAGGAAAAATGGCCGCGCGCCGCGCGCCGCTCCGCCCAGAAAGCAACCGCAAAAAGCAGGGCGACATAGGCAAGGCTGACGAAAAGCAGAGTGTTGAAATTCAACATGGCCTAGCCCGGATCGTCACGCATGATGGCGCGCGCCAGCCTGCGC